>CAYTJV010000001.1:0-1077 GCA_964438165.1 uncultured Planctomycetaceae bacterium
ATCGAACCGGGGGCGCCGTGGTGGCGGCGCTATTCGTCTCGCGGCGAGTTCCCTTGGTCGGCGACCGGCTCGGTGGTCTTCCACCTGCTTCTCATCGCGCTGATGGTTACCCTGACGCGAGGCTTCGCGACTCCCGATCGCGAGCCAATGGGGACGCAGACGGTCGACGTCGGAACCGACCCCGAGGCCGCCGAAGGCGAGGGGGGCACCGACAAGGCCGGCGGCCCCGAGGGCGAGGAGGCGCAGAAGCAACAGGAACAGCAGCAGCAAAAGCAGGAAGAACCGCAGCCCCAACAGCCCACGCCGGAGAAAACGCCCCGGGAAGAGGTGAAAGAGGTCAAGCCGGAAGACGTGCCCACGGACATGAGCGCCCCGACGTTCGATCCCACCGCATTGCCTTCGGAGGACATCCCCGAAAAGGTCGCCGCCCGGGTCAAACAGGCGCAGCGGCAGTTGGAAAAGGTGCAGCAAAGCCAATCCAAGCCGGGCACGGGAGGAAAAGGAGGCAGCAGCGCGGGCCTCGGCGGGAGCGGGGGATCCGGCGCCTCGGGCAAAGCGGCCCGCGCCGCACGCTGGGTCCTCATCGCCCAAGGAGTCGACATCCGCAGCTACCTCGCGCAGCTTGACGGTCTCGGCGCGGTGTTTGCCGTTCCCGGCAGCGGCGACAAGTTCCGCTATTTCCGCAATGTGGCCAGTTCCAACCGCACTTCGGAAGAACGCGACCTGGGCGGCGAGAACCGGATCTTCTGGAGCTTCGAAAAGCCGTCGATGATCCGGGACTTCTGCCAGTTCGTGGGCATCTCCGGCGCCGACATGCTGGTCATCTTCATGCCCGTCGAGGTGGAGGAACGGATGGCCGAATTGGAGCGAAGCTACCAGGGCCGGACCGAAGATCAGATCGCCCAGACCCGCTTCCGCGTGGTCCAAAAAGACGGCCGCTACGACGTGATGGTCGTGGGCCAGACGCCGAGATAACCGTTAGGAGCCTATCTCGTGAACATTGAGAGGCGATGGATGCAGCGAAGTCCCCACCGACCCCGTGTCGGTGGAAACGGGTTTGGCAACTACGTGAGACGA
>CAYTJV010000001.1:1177-62572 GCA_964438165.1 uncultured Planctomycetaceae bacterium
CCAAGAAAGTCCCCACCGACCCCGTGTCGGTGGAAACGGGTTTGGCAACTACGTGAGACGAGACCAATCCAAGAAAGTCCCCACCGACCCCGTGTCGGTGGAAACGGGTTTGGCAACTACGTGCCCGCCGTAGTTGCCAAACCCATTCCCACCGGCACAGGGCCGGTGGGGAAAAGCGAAAGACGGCCGTGACGAAAGCCGACGCCGTATGGCTAGTTGCCAAACCCGTTCCCACCGGCACAGGGCCGGTGGGGAAAAGCGAAAGGCGGCCGTGACGAAATCCGACGCCGTAGGCTAGTTGCCAAACCCGTTCCCACCGGCACAGGGCCGGTGGGGCAGACCGAAGAAGCGCCCTCAAAGGAGATGCATTTCGTGGAGACCGTCAAGCACGTCATCGAGGCCAACGGGCTGTTGTTCACCATCACGTTCATCGTGCTCAGCCTGGGCGCTGTTACCTTGTGCATCTGGAGGTCCTGGCTGAATCACAATGCGAAGACCAACTTGGATGAGTTTGTGACGAAGTTCCAGCAGCAACTGGCCACCGGCGGCAAGAATGCCGCCCTGCAGATGTGCGCCGACGAGCAGGGAATCGTGCCCAAGCTGTTCACCACCGCCTTGAACACGGCCCATGAGGGCAAGGTGGCCACGCGGAATGCGATCGCGAATCTGATCGAATTGGAGATCCTCCCCGACCTGAACTTCCTCCTGCCGTGGATCGTGACGATCATCAAGCTGGCCCCCATGGCGGGCCTGCTGGGAACGGTCTGGGGCATGATCTTGGCGTTCGGCAAGATCGCCGGGGCGACCAAGGTCAACCCCAGCGACCTGGCCTTGAACATCGGCATGGCCCTCTATACCACGGCCGAAGGCCTGCTGATCGCGATCCCCTTGATCGCCGTTTTCACCCTGTTCCGGGAGCGCGTGGGGAAGTTCGAGCTCGAAATGCAGCGCGCCACCCAGGTGGCGCTGAACCTGCTGCCGAACATGGCCGGCCGCAAGTAGCCAGCGACGCCGCGAGGAGCCGATCCATGGCCAGCCCGATGATGGAACTGAAGATCGTGTCGATGGACAAAGTCTACGGCCCGGTGCCGATGGACACGCTGGTCCGACTAGCCAGCGGGGGCCGCATCTCCGCGCAAGACCTGGTTCGGCCGGTGCGATCGCAGACCTGGCTCAAAGTCACGGAGGTTCCCGCCCTGGCGGCCTGTCTGCCCCAGCGGGCGATGCCCATCGACGACCAGGAGCTCGAACAGGAGGCGAGCGGAGGCTGGGGGCGGCCGCGAAAGCGCCGCGAGGTGGAAGACACCGAGATGGACATGACGCCGATGATCGACGTCACCTTCCAATTGCTGATTTTTTTCATGCTCACTCACGCCATGATGCACCCCGCACCCGTCGAAGTCCCCGAGGCAGTACACGGCCGGGGCGTCAACGTCGAGGGGCAGCAGTTCGTGCTGATCGACGAAACCGGAAAGTACTACTTGGGCGATTTCCCTTCCGACGACAGCGCGGTGGCCTCCCTGGACGCCCTGGTCCAGGAAGTCCAACGCAACGCTGGCGGGGGTGAGGGTCGGGCCTCCATGGACGTGATCGTCCACGCCCATAAACAGACCAAGCACCACTATGTGCGGGAATTGATCAGCCGGCTGGGAGGGGCGAAGAACATCGGTAAGATCATGGTCGGCGTGCAGGAAGCAATGCACTAATGAGCTTGCGTGGTCCTGGGAAGATCGTCTGTAGGGAACGCCCTCCGTGGCGTTCCGCGTTACTTGCTTCAACGGAACGCCACGGAGGGCGTTCCCTACAGGCATTGGGTTGCGGGCACGTTGAAAA
Source organism: uncultured Planctomycetaceae bacterium (assembly GCA_964438165.1). Classification (GTDB taxonomy): domain Bacteria; phylum Planctomycetota; class Planctomycetia; order Pirellulales; family Thermoguttaceae; genus CALFBP01. The sequence goes on from CAYTJV010000001.1 coordinate 3,011, forward strand.
CGTGCCCTACGCGAGGAGTCGCCGAAGATGAGTAACAGCGGGATGTGGCACGTGCGCGGCGCCGACAGCCAAGGCGAAGGACGGGCGATTGAATTCGAACGGCTCACCCGGGCGATCATTGACGGGATCCTCGGCGAGGAAGACCAGGTTCGCGGCCCCAGCGATGCCCGCTGGACGCTCATCGGCGAGCACCAGCAACTGGAGGAGCACCTTCCGCCGCAGCCTTTGTTTCGGCCCAAAGAGGCCGAGTCGGCGGAGATGGACATGACGCCGATGATCGACGTCACTTTCCAGCTCTTGATTTTCTTCATGCTGACCGCGGCCTTCGTTGTGCAGAAGACGCTTGACATGCCCGCGGCCAAGGAGGATAGCCCGACCAAACGCCCCGTGTCGATGAGCACGCTGCAAAAGAAGAATGTCATCGTCGTGCTCAAGCGGGACGGCACGATGACCGTGGACGGCAAGCCTGCCGCACTGGAGGGCCTGACCGAGGCGCTCCGCGCGGCCGCCAAGTCGCGCGACAATCGGGAGCTGGTGCTGGACGTCGAGGACGACGTGGAGCACGACAAGGTGGTGCAGGTCCTGGACCGCGCGGCCGACGCGGAAATGCAGAACGTCCTGTTCGTGAACCGCACGGGGAAATCGGGCAAGAGCAAGGCGGGATAGGGCATACTGAGACTTCCGAAGTCTCGGAGACTTCGGAAGTCTGGGGCCTGGACGCAGTTCCCGGGGCCGGAGGCGCAGCATGATCCAGTGTCGCTCCTGCAACCGAGGCTTCGAGCCCCCGGCGGGGAGTGATATTCCCGACCGCTGCCCTTCGTGCGGCAGTTTGATCCTCGGGCCGTATTGCGATTTGCAGTGGGTCGGCGGGGGCGGGATGGGCGACGTCTACAAGGCCCGCGAGCCCGAAATGGGCGACCGCTTCGTGGCCATCAAGATCCCCCGCTCGCAGACCAACGTCGGACCGGTGTGGGAACGGTTCGAGCGGGAGATCCACGCCTCCGGCCGCTTGCAGCACGAGAACGCGGTGCGGGTGTATCGGCGCGATCAGGAGCGCGAGCGGCCCTACCTGGTGATGGAGTTCGTTTCCGGCCAGAAGCTCAGCGATGTGATCCGCAAGGCGCAACCCCTGGCCTGCCGCCGCGTGGCCCGCGTGCTATTGGGCATCGCCCGCGGCCTCGAACACGGCGAAACGGTCGGGGTGGTCAACCGCGATATCAAACCGGAGAACATCTTCCTCACCGCACCCGAGGAAACGGCCAAGATCCTCGACTACGGCCTGGCCCTGATCGCCAAGACGGAAGAACAGGTCACGCGCCACGGCACGATCCTGGGCACGCCCAGCTACACCGCCCCGGAGCAATTCCTCGATCCCCACGTGGTGACCATCGCCGCCGACGTCTACTCGCTGGGTTGCACCGCCTACTGCTGCCTGACCGGCAAGCGTCCGTTCGAGGCCCGCACGCCCGACGAAATCTGGCGGCAGCACTCCGAGGCGCCGCGGCCCCAGGTGCGCGCGGTCCGGGCCGACGTCCCCGAGCCGTTCGACGAGCTCATCCGGAAGATGATGGCCATCGAGTACGACAAGCGGCCCACGCCCCGGCAGGTCGTCGCGGCGCTCCAGGGGCTGATTCCGCTGCTGGACGAGCACCCCCCGTGGCTGCCCGGCGCTGCCGACACGACCCGAATCACGGTCTGCTGCCTGGGCTGCGGCGATGAGTATTACCTGGCGGCGACGACCGCGGGCAAGAAGATGCGGTGTGCCAATAAGCTCTGCAACACGGTCTTCGTCGTCCCGGCGCCGGGTGAGCCGGTTGCCCCAGAGGCCGAGGCCCCGCCCGGGCCGGCCGAGGGTTTGACCGCGATTCTGCAAGCCATGGCGCCGGAGCCGACCATCGACCAACCGGTCGATGTGGGGCAGATCGCTGATCTGCCCGGGCAGGTTGGCAACCTGCCCCACGGCTGCAAGAATGGGGAGGTGATTGAGGGGCAGATTGTGGCGGCCGGGTCCGACGGCGACGCGCCGCTGGAGCCACTCGTGTTCGGAGAATTGGTGGAAGGCGAGTTCCTGCCCATTGTTCAAGCCAAGAGCAGCGAGCACGCCGCAACCCGTGATACGCCGGCAGGTTCTTCTGGGACGGTGTCCACCGGGCCCGGCGGCCTGGACGTCGTTCGGCCCTCGGCGAGCCGTGCCGCGGCACCGGCCGGCGGCCCGGAGCCGCAGGTCGTCACTGGGATTCCGGTGTTTTTGTCGCCATCCGCGGGAGAAAAGGTTGAGCCGCCTCCGGTAAGCGCTTTTGTGAATAAGAGATTGGAGGAAATGCTTGTCAGGATCGAGCGCTTGCGGGGCGAGGCGCGGGACACGAACCGGTTGGTCGTGGTTGACAACGCACAGAAGTACTTAACGGCTGCGACGGCGGACGCCGCAGATATTCAAAAGGTCATCGCTGGCCATCTAATACCGCTTCTCCAGTCGATCTTTGTACTTATCCAATCCGCACGCATGGCCGCGGAACGCGATCCGGAATGGGTCAAGTTCATCACGGAAGTGTACCAAGCACTTGCCGACGGTATTCGTGCGGTCTCTGACGGAGAGATTAGCGAGCCGCGCGTCGGCGATGTCTTCAATCCAAGCGAAAACGGCCGGTGGATAGCGGTCGAAGCCGATACGCGGGCGAGTGTAACAGACCAAGGCAGGATTCAGAAAGTTCATTCGATCGGTCTTATTGTTGCCGGCGATGCTGTGGTTATGGCCAAGGCCGATATTGAGTCACTTTCCCAGGCGGCCGCACCAAGACCAAAACCGGCAACCGCGAAACCGCGGAAATCGAAGCAGGATTTGATGGCTGGAGTAGTGAAGATCCTCGTGGGAGCGGCACTGGCGGTCACGGTGCTGCTTTTCGCCGGGTGGTACTTCCTTTCCTCGCCTCCCCCCGATCCCTGGGAAGAAATCACCCGCCTTGTTACCGAGCACAAGTGGGCGCAGGCGCAGAAGAAGCTGGAGAAGTTCGAGAATAAGTTTCCCGAAGATCCCCACATCGAGCAGGCGCCGTTCTTCAAGGACCTCTGCGAGGCCGGCCCGGAGATCTACGGCACGACCGGCGACCCGGCGCGGGGACTGGAGATCATTCAGGGGCTATTCCGGAATCACCGCGACAACACGGCCTACAAGGAGTATTGCGGCGAGTTGTACAAGGGGCTTGCCGAGCTGATGGGCCGGTTCGTCGATCGCGCGGATGAGACGGCCGACAGCCGTGAGCTGAAGGAGGCCCGCAAGGCGCACGACGTCTTGAAGCAGGGCCGGGAGGTACACGAGCTGTACGCCACGGTCGCCGCGGCGATGACTCCCGAAGCCATGCAGCAAGCCCTCTCGCCCGAGCAAGTCGCCAAGGTCGGCCAGACGCCGCAGGAGGCGGAACAGCTTCTCGATAAGACGGAGCGGAGCATCCGTTCCAAGATTGCCGGGCTGGAATTGCAGCTCCTCAAGGGGCGGGCGACCGATCCCAAGCAGACCGCGGACCTGGACAGCTTGTACCGCGAAATCCGCAAGCAGTTCGCCATCTGGAGGAGCAAGGCGGAGTCCGAATTGGACGGCGACGAAGAGTATCGCAAGCTGAGCGACGGCCTGCGCAAGTCGGAGTACGTGCGGATCGCGTTTGAGCGCGACGACCCGACCGCTGCTCCGGCTGAAGTTCGGGCCCCCGGCGAGGACGTGGGCAGGCAGGGCAACACGCTGGTCGTGGCCTGGTCGAAGCGTGGCGGGGCTGCGCCGCCTGCCGGGACCACCGACGACGCGGTCCTGGCCCTGGCGCGGGGAATCCTCTACGTCTTCGACGCCCAGGGGCAATTGCGGTGGTCCCGTCGCCTCGGGCTCGACTCCTTCCGCTTGCCGCAGGTGGTCCGCGGCAGCCAAGCCCTGATCGCCGTATCGTCCGAGGATCAGTCGCTGTTGGCCCTGGAGACGGGCTCGCCCGACCCGGGGCGCGTGCGGTGGCGCTACCCCGTCGGCCAGGACATCGCGGCCCCGCTGACCGTGGCCCGGCTTCGCGAAGATCCCAACCGGCCGTACAGCGATTTCGGCCTCCTGCCCACGGCGCGGGGCGAGGTCCACGTGCTGGAGTTGTTCCGCGGCCGGCGCATTGGCCGGTTCCTGGTCGGCCAGCCGCTGACCGTGGGGGGAGTCCATTGGCGGCCGGAGAAGGCCGGCCCCGAGGATCCTCTTCGGGCCAACGGCCTCGTCTTCTTCCCGGCCGACCGCGAGCGGATCTTCGCCCTCAACCCTTCGGTCCTGTTCGCCAAACCCGACGCCGCCGCGCCGGCCGGCGAGCGGCAGCAGGCGGCCTGCCGCTATGTCCTGTTCACCCGTCATCCCAGCGGCTCGCTGCGAGGGGAACCGATGGTGGTCGGCCGCTATCTTGTGCTCTCGGAAGCGGAGCTGGAGCACACCAGATTACGGGTGTTCCAGGTGGGCGACCGGGACTATCGCGATCTGAAGGCCGCCACCGAGCGCCGGCTGCACGGCTGGGCCTGGTTCCCGCCCCATGGCACCCCCGACCGCGTGGCCCTGGTCACCGACGCCGGCGACCTGGGAATCTTCGGCTTCAACCTCGACAACCCCACGGAGAACATGTACCACGTGGTCGCGGAAGAAAGCCAATTGGCGCCCGATCTCTCGTTCCGCGACGCCGCGCGCACGCTCGTGGTCCACGGGGAAGAGCACTTGCTGTGGATCATGGCGGGCGGGAGGCTCCAGTTGTACGCCATCGACGTGATCCACCAGAAGATCCGGCCCGTCTGGAAAAACCGCGACCCGCGGCAAACCGTCGCCGGCATTCCCGTACACGAGGCCCAGGTGGATCGGCGCAGCGGCACGATCTATCTCACCACGATGTCCCCGGGCGGGATGACGTATGGCTTTTCGGCCGTCGAGGCGATGACGGGCTCTCTGCGTTGGCAGCGCCAGTTGGGCATGAGCATTCAAGGCGATCCGCTGGTGTGGCAGAACAACGTGCTGCTGATCGACCGCGGCGGCCAGAAACTGACCCTCCGGCCCTCCGCCGACCCGGTGTTCAACGATCGCCCCCGCATGGTCCAGCCAAGCGCCGTCGACCCGCTCCCCGAAGGAATGGATGAGAACCAGGTGTTGCGCTTGGGTGGGCCGCCGGAAAAAGTGTATCTGGTGGCGACCGACCAACAGCGGAGCAAGCTGGCGGTCCGGGCGATCCATCCCCCGAAAACGGAGACCGAGGACTGGTCGGCCCAGCCGTGGACCGTCCTGCCGCTTCCCGCCCGGGAGACGCTCTGCGGCCGTCCTTGCATCCTCGACGACACCCTGGTGGTTCCGTGCCTGTACCCGGTTCAAGGCCAGGTTTCGCTGAAGATGTTCTCTCTGAGCGGGGCGCCGCCGCGCGGCGACGTGCGCCAGTACACGTGGACGCCGGCCTATCCGCCCTCCGTCGACGGTGTGGAATTGTACGCGCTGGACAAGAACGCGATCCTGGTGGTCGAGGGGCGCCGCAGCCTGACGCGCTTGGAACTCCGCACCACGGCCGGTGTTACCCAATGGGACAAAGGCGTGACCGATCGCGACCCGGACGGGCGCGTCTATCACCTTCGCGATCCGCTGGTCGATCGGCCCTTGGTACACGGGAGCGAGCTGGTGGCGTTCGATGCGCAGGGCACGTGCTATCGACTGGACGTGAACAATCCGCGCCGCGAGCTGGCTGGCCCGTCGGCAACCGGCCTGAGACTCGAGCGGGCGCCGTTCCTTCGCGGTGATTTCCTTCTCGCGATCGACGGCGACAACCGCATTCTCGCGCTGGCCGCCGGGCAAGGGCCGCTGGCCGGAAAACCGTCCTGGATTTCCCAGGACGAACAGCGGCGCCGCATCCTCGGCGAGCCCGCACTGGTTGGCGACACGCTCCTGGTGGCCGACAACAGTTGCCATGTGACCGGCATCGGACTTCGCGACGGCAAGACGCGATGGAAGGTCCCGCTGAAGGTCCACGTCGGTCCGGCGGCCGCGGCCGTGTCCTATGGGCCGAATCACATGCTGATCCCGCTGGCCGACGGCACGCTGCTGGTGCTTCCGATCCCCAAGACCGAGCTCGCGGAGGCCGGAAAATGAGGCCCTATTTGGAGTGCGGCGGCGTGACTTTGGAGTGCGGCGACTCGTCGCCGCTTTCTTTGGCAGCAACGCCGACGCGCGATCGAAAAAGAAAGCGGCGACAAGTCGCCGCACTCCCAAGGCGCGTCGCGCTGGTGGCGATCCTGGCGGTCGCCGGCGCTGCGTGGGCCCAATCCGGGCCTCCTCTCCAGGGGCCGCCCGTGATGCGGGTCGACCTCACCGGCGCGAACCGCGAGCGGAAGACCACTTTTCAGGCAGACGGGTTGGCCATGGAGGTCGTCGGCCAACTGGTCATGACCGGGCAGACCACGGTCCGCATCGAGGCCAGCTTGCCGGAACCGGGAGAGTTCAAGGTCGAGTCGGCCAGTCCCGCCGCGCAGGTCGACGTGCGCAACGTCCGCGCCTCGGGCAGGCAAGGGACCGCCGATGTGACGGCCCGATTCACCCCCATGAGCGTCGCGGACGCGGAGCACCGGGCCAAGCAGGCGGTGGACCGGATCTGGGACCCCTTGGAGCAGAAGTTCCGCCCCGAGGCCGATCAAATGGATCTGAAACAATTGCACGCTTGGCTCAGGGAGAAGAACATTCCGATCCCGGAGGCCAAGGAGCCGCCGAGGGAATTGGAGCTTTGCCGCCGGGAGTACCGCACTGCCCGCGTGTTTGAAGTCATCGGTCCGGCAGTCCGCGAGCGGCTCAACGAGCTGATGGATCGCAAGTCGCAGTGGTTCAACGCCCAAGACCGCGCGGCAATCGACGAGAAGAACAGCCGCACCCTGGTGGAGACCTACCAGGAACAGGCGAAATACGACATCATCGACGAGTACCTGAGAGGAGTGGATCTGGGTGTGGAGACCCATCGGGCGAACTATCGAACGCGGCTCACGGTGCGGCTGGAGGCCGCATACCAGGTCCTCACCGGGAAGGGAGGGCGGGGCACCACGGTCGCATCGGGGCTCACGCCGGCGGAACAGTCACGGCTCCGCGCGGCTTTGACCGTGAAACTGGTGTGCCGCTTCTACCCGGCCGCCGACCCCCAGGACCCCAACGCCCAGTGGTTCAACGGCCAGCGCACGGCGTGCCGGGCCAAGGGAGTTGCCTCGATCCGCCTGGAGGGCACGCTCGATCCCGGCAAGCGCGACCGCGTCGATTGGTGGCTCCTGGAGGGCTACGACCCCCAGACCGTGCGCCTCGATTATCCCCGCAACGCGGCCTTCCGCGTCGACTCCCCGTTCATGGTCGGCGGCGGCGCCCGGCTCCGCGTGGTGGCCGCCGGCGAGAAGGCGGTCGATTACGCCGTGGAGCTTCGGCCCGTCCCGGCCTCGTCCGGCAAGCTCAACGTGGTGATTCACGAGTCCCCAAGCCCCAGCGGGCGCAAGTTTCCTTACTGAATTCCCATGGCGATCATACCGATTTTGTTCCAGGCGACTCGGCGTCTGGCGGCTTTCTTCAGCCCCGAAGGGGCGGAATACGACAGCCCAGGGCAACGCCCTGGGGGGAAGTCGAGCAGGAAATGGGAAGCCCTGAAAGGGCGACATAGGAGCCACGGGGAAACAGATTTCGCCCTTTCAGGGCTTCGGCGTTCCTTGCGACCCGCTTCCCCAGGGCTATCGTATGCCGCCCCTTCGGGGCTGAAACCGTTCGACTCCCTCGGCGCCTCCCGGCGGCACGTTGGAAACGTGCCCCACGTTTGGCGTTTCCGTTTCCTTGTGTCCTTCCTTGCCGCTGCCGCGCTGGTGGTTGCCCCGGGCAAGGCCGCCGAATTGTTGGAGGGGGAATTCGGCGACATCGACCTGGGCCGGCGTCTTGTTGAGCCGGCGCGGTTCCCCATGCTTGTCGAGCTGCGCGAGGCGGTCCGCCGGCCCGAGATCGCCCCCGTGCTCTTGTTCAAGCTCTTCGGCAACGACAAGAACCATCACCTCCCGGTCTGGAGCGGCGACGGCCGGCGCCTGGCCTTTCAGCGAAGCGAAGTCGACGTGCGGTCCAGCCGGCTTCTGATGTACGCCTCGATGGGGTTGCCGGAGCCGGCCCTGGTGACCAGCGAGGCCGACGCCTACGACTACATGTTCCGTTGGGCGGTGAACAGCCCGGCAAGCTACACGTTCGTGCGTATTCGCGAAGGCTCGCCCAATACCCGCGTGTTCGTGGCCGGCGAGGACGGCAAGCCCCAATCGAAACTGAACCGGGAAGGCCGGTACGGATTCCCTGCCCTCTACGTGCGGACCGACGGAATCTGGCGGATGGTCTACCAGGAGAGCGGGCAGGTCGTGCACCAGGCATGGAACGCGCAAGGGCCGGTGGAAGATCCGGTGGCCTTGCTCCGCGGCACCGCGCCCTGCTGGTCGCGGGACGGAGGCCGGATGTTGGTTGCCCGTCAACGGCCCGGCCGCGACAACGACCCCGTGTTCGACATCGCGGTCTGGAACCTGCGCACGGAGAAGGAAACGCCCCTGCCGGCCGGCACGGAGGGCGTCGTGCGCAGCCCGGTGTGGTCCCCCGACGAGCAGCACGCGGCCTTCTACGTCCGCGAGTTGGGCGAGGGGAAGCCATGGCGCGTGCGGATCTGCCCGGTGGATGGGGCCGCGGCCGGCCGCACCGTCGGCGCCGCGGTGGTGGTCAACATGACGTTCGAGTCGGCCTGCCCCGCCTGGGAGCCGAGCGGCCGCCGCGTGTGGTTCTTCTCCGAGGAACAACACCGAGAAGCCTACTACCCGATCGTCGCCGCGGACGCCCAGACCGGCCAACTCGCGGTGATCCACTACCCCAATCGCTGCACCAATCCCAGCGACCTGGCGATCAACCCAATGACCGCCGTCCCCGAGGTGGCATTTGTCGGCCACGACGGCTTGCCCCAGGATCTGTTCATCTTGTTCATGAACCATTACTGACATGCTGAATCTGCGGTGTTCCGAATGCGGGTTGCGATTCGCGCTGCATGAGGACCTGGGCCTCAAGGCCGCCAGGTGCCCGCGCTGCGGCCGCGCAGTCATGATCCCCCGCGCCGCGCGTTCCAAGCCCGACCCTTCGCCGGGGGATGAGGACCGGGGCTTGGATACCACGTCGCTCGACGCGCCGACGCGCCCCGCAAAATCGCGGCCGCGGGCCCGAGCCGCGCCGCCGGTTCCGCCGCCGCTTCCCAGCCCTTCGCCGCAGTTGCCTTGGGGAGATTCTCAGGACCTCTTCGACGGTGCGCCGTCCCAGGGGATCCTCACCCCGGTTAGCCGATCGTGGCCCGCGCGGCTCTGGCATCGCCTACGCCGGCAAATCAAGAAGGCGCCGCTGGCGTGGATCGCCGGGTCCGGCGTCACGGCCATCCTGGTCATCTGGGCTCTGGCCCTGGTGACGCAGCGCCCGAAGAGGGACGCCGTGCCGCAGGCCGCTGCGGAAGTCCCGTCCCGGCCGCAAGGGGAACCTGCTGCCGGACCGGAGATCCCGGAGAACATCGCGGATGCGACGCAAGTGCCGGTTCCTCGAACGTCTGCTGGAGCGTCGCTGCCGCTGCCGCCACCGCCCAAGGGCGTCGCAGCTCCGCCGCCGCCCGCCACGGCGTCCACCCTGTCGGCCGGGGGCGGGTCCGACCGCCCGTCGTCCGGCAGCGACGGCGAGTTCTCCATCGGAGGCGGGGAGCAAGTCACCGGCACCTCGCGCCAGTACGACAATTTCCAGTGCATGCGAATCCAGGCGCAACACGGGATCCGAATCCCGCCGGCTGCGGCGATTCTGGAAGTGGACGGCCTTCGGCTGCGGATCGCCAATCCTTCGCGACTGGCGCAAAGCCCGGTCCCGATCCTCTACCTGCCTCGCGGGTCCCACGCGGTGTGTTTCCGCTCCAACGAGCAGCCCGTCCCGGCTACCATCGAGGGCGATTTCGCCGCCGCCTACGAGAGGATGCGCGGATTCTTCGGCATTCCCGAGGCGATCCGGAGCCGGGAGATTTTCCAGCGGGCGGCCTGGGCCATGGACGTTCACGGGGCGCCGTTCCTCTTGAATCTCTCCGGGGCGCAGTATGCCGCGGAAAAGAAGTGGAAGGCCGCCCAGCGGAAGTTCCGCCGCGCGTTGGGCATCAACCCCATGTTCAGCCCGGCGCATCTGAATCTGGCCGAGTGCCTCCTGCAGGAGGGCGCACGCGACGAAGCCGCCCGGGAAGTCGAGCTGGCCGACGTGTTCAACGTGGGCAACGTGTTCGGACTGGCCGACGCGATTGTCCAGGCCCGCCGGCGGCTCGGCCTGCCGCTGGAAAGCCGTGATACGATCGACGCCGCCGACCTGGTCTACGTCAGTCGGGAGAAGCAGTCCGAAGAGGACGTTCGCATGGTGGCCCTTCTGGAGGCGGTGAGCAAGTACGCGGTGCGCGACGAGGAGCGGGCGAAAGTGCTCAATAACCTGGCGGTACACTTCGCCCAGTCCGACCGCCCGGAATTGGCCCTGCACTACTTCCACAACGCCCTGGAAGTGACGCAACATGCCGGCGAAGGGCGCCATCAGTTGGCCCGTCAGATCTTCTCCCATATTCGAGCCGTCTGCCGCAAGGCAGGCTTCGACGAAGAAACCGAATACCGGCAAATGGAACTCATGGTGAACCGATGACACGGCAAGACTCTTCCCCAGGGCGTTGCCCTGGGCTTTCGTATGGCGCCCCTTCGGGGCTGAAGGCGCTCAGTTCTCTCGCATGGATAAACATGATCGCTTTGCTTCTCTTCACGTGCGGAGCGGAGACGGCCGAGGCGGCCGCGCAGCCGGTCGTCGGTTGGGCCGCCGCGATGGCGTGCGTGGGACAGAAATCGAAACTCGACCAGGAGGAGGAAGAGGCTCCGCCGCCCAAAGCGCCGCCGAAGAAAGACTCCTCGCCGAAAAAGGATTCCTCTCCGGAACCGAAATCGGCGCCGCCTCCACCGGACGCCGAGGCCAAAGACGCGGCGAAGCAGCCGGCCAAGGACGCGGCGAAGCAACCGGCCAAAGACGCGGGCAAACCGCCGGCGAGCAAGACGTCCTCGGAGCCCGGTCCGCCGGAGAAAAAGACTCCCGCCAAGCGTCCTCCGTCCGGGCGCGCCCCGGAGGTCGAGGAGGAGGACGCGCCGCCGCCGAAGAAGAGGCCCTCGATTCCTCTAGAAGATCCGTCCGACAAGTCTTCGCAGGCAAAGGACGACGGTTCGATGCAGCAGCCGTCGACCAAGAAAGGCCCGGCCGATAAGTCGGGGAGGAAAAAGCCGACAGGGCGAAGACCCGCTCCCAGCCGCGGAGGGCCGGACGCATCGAAAACGGGCGCCCAAGACATGAAAAGCGGTCCGCCCGAAAAGTCCTCGGCAAAAAAGTCGGGCGCCTCCAAGGAGCCTCGCTCCGCTACCGGGCGCAGCCAGCGCAAGACGTCCCTGGACGCCGAAGAAACCGACTCTCCGCCGCGCGATCCTTCCAAACCCACCGTGATCGACGAGGAAGACAAAGAGGAGAGCGACGTCTACGACCTGCTGTACCTGAAGGATTCCATGAGGCCGATCGTCAAGGTCCAACTCTTGGACGAAGAGCTGGATTTCAGCGTGCCGTTCCGACCGGGGCCTAAGGTCAAGACCGACTCCCGCAGGGAATTCCAGGTTCTTCCCCGCGGCGCGGGAAAACGTTACCTGCTGCACTACGAGATCAAGTGGGTCGAGCCTTACGAACAGCGCGTGGTGGCCCGAGCCGCCGAATTCCTCAAACTCACCGCCGAGAAACTCGTGCAGCCCGGCAACGCCGCCTACGTGGCGCAGAGTCCCGTGGCGGAGCGGATCCCCAAAGCCGAGGCCATGCTCACCCAGGCCCTGGCAGAGCACAATTCGGCGGTGCAGCGCGGCCTGCGGGCCGACGCCGGCTGGAACAAGAGGCTCCGCGATCCACTCGTGCAGGCCCGCATCAACCTCCGTCTCTGCCTGATCGATCAGCTCATCCGGAAGAATGACCCCAATGCGGAGAGCGAGTGCGACCGGCTGGCCGGGGAGATCAGCTCGCAGCACCCCGGGTTCGAGGACCTCCGCCAGCGCGCCGACCGGATCGTGGCCGCCAAGGCGCAGCGGGCCCTGGAGAAGAATGACTACGCCGTGGTGCGCGATCTGCTGGAAGGATTCGCCGGCCGATACCCGGGCAGGCTCGGCCCGGAAGTGCAGAAGATCCAGGACATCCTGGTCAGCCAGGCCACGGAGCTGGTTGCCGAGGCGGAGAAACTGAAGGCGACGGCGCCGCAGAAGGCGATGGAGCAACTGGAGCGGGCGGCGAAGGTTTGGCCGCGGCTGCCCGGGCTCGATGCGTCGCGCCGCACGATGGGCCAGGATTACCCGATCCTCCGCTGCGCCTACCCGGAGCTCCCCCGCACGCTTTGCCCGCTGATGGCCCGAACGGCCGTGGAGCGCCACGCCGTGGCGCTGGTCTGCGAGAGCCTGGTTCGCTGGGTGGACGATCCGGAGATCGGCTCGCACTACACGGCCCAACTCGCCCAGGGGCTTCCGCAGCCTCTTGCCCGCGGCCGCGCTTTCCAGTTGCCGAAGTCCCGCTGGCAGGCCGATGCCAAGCCGGGCGCGGCGGCTCCAGAATCCATCCATTGGTGTAAAGCCGACGACGTGCGTTTCACGGTCAAGGTCCTCCACGATCGGCGACTGGCCTGGTACTCGCCCCTCTACGGCGACCTGCTGCCCCAGGTCGAGGACTCCAGCGACGGCGACCCGTTCTCCTTGTCGATCTACCTCTCCAAGGACTACTGGCAGCCGCTGGCCCTGATGGACTTCAAGATCCTTCCCAGCCACTGCTTCTCGCTCGACAAGCAGGGTGCCGATCTGGCGGCCGAGTTGGAGTCGTTCGGGCGCAACCCGGTGGGCACCGGGCCGTTCCGCCTGGCCCAAGACGCGGGCGAGAGCCCCAACCAGCGTCGTTTTGTGGCCAATCCGTACTATCGCGTGGCGGGCCAGCCGTACATCCGCGAGATCGTCCTCCAGCGGCTCGACCCGGCCCCGGCCGTGGAGGTCTTCCTGCAACGGAAGATCGACCTGATCTACGGCCTGCAACCGGAGCACGTCAACCAGTTGGAGCAACAGGGCAACGAGGTGCGCACATTGCAGCCGCCCACGGTGTGGTTCCTGGCCCCGAACCACCGCGGGGACCTGATGAAGAACAAGAACCTGCGGCTGGCCGTGGCGCACGGCATCGACCGGGAGGCGATCCTGCGGCAGTACTTCCGGCCCGGCGGGCGCCATGCCGGCGATCACAAGGTGCTCGGCGGTCCGTTCCCGCCCGACTCATGGGCCAACAACCCCAACCTGCCGCCCTTCTCCGCCGCCCGCGCCAAGGCCTACGTCGAGGCGGCCCGGCGCGAGCTCAAGCGGCCCCTCGCCTTGCGCCTGGCGTACCCGGCGGGCAGCACCGACGTGGAGAAGGCCTGCCAGCAGATCGAAAGCCAACTCAAAGCGCTGGACATCACCCTCCGCATGGAGAAACTAGAGCCCGACGATTTCTATCGCCGCGTGATCGACAACCGCAATTTCGACCTCGCGTACTGGAGTTACACCTATCCCGACGTGACCTACTCGCTGGAACCGCTCTTGCGGCCGGACCAGCACGACCGCGACGCCGTCTTGCGGAATGCGTGGAACGTGATGGGCTACGTGCCCGACGCCGACCTGGAGGCCTTGTTTCAGGAAATCCACGCCCACAAGCAGTTCCGCGAGATCCAGCAGCTTGCCCACAAGATTCACGAGCACGTGATCAGCGAGGCGATCCTCATCCCGCTGTGGCAACTGTCGATTTACGTGGCGGTAGGGGACCGGCTGAGGAATCCCACGGTGACCATCGACCCGCTCGTGCTGTTTGCCGGCGCGGAGCGGTGGAAACTGGAGACCAGGTGAGCGTATGACGTGTTTTTGTCTTGCTTTCCTGTGGACCACAACGGCTGCGCCGGCCGGGGCGCTCCTGGAGGCGCACGAGCGCGAGCCGTATCGGATGCTCGTCGAGTTGAATTTCTCCGACGATCCGGTGTTCACCGACTTTCTGAAGAAGGCCGTGGCGCGGGAGCTGCGCGACCAGTTGTCGAACTTCTTCGGGGAGCTTGCCGAGGTGGAAGTCGGCGCCGACGGTCGACTGTGGGAGAAACTGGGCTCGCGTCCGTTGGCCGAGCTCGCCGCGGCCCGCCTGCCGGCGACTTCCGCAACAATCCCCTGGGACAAGGCCTTCCTGGTCCGCATCGAATGGGACAACGGGATCTACCGCATGTTGTGGCGGCAGTTGAGCCTGGAAGCAGGCCACGTTTTTCCCCTGTACGCGCGCCAGACCGCCGACCGCCACTGGCTGGCCAAGGCGATCTGTCTGGCCGTGAGGGACGACTTCGCTCCGGTGGCCCTGGTGAGCGTGCGCGGCGACGAGGTGGATTTGAAGTTCCGCGGGGCGGCGTTCCGCGCCGGCGCGGGCCCAGACGCCAAGCCGCGCCTGGCCGCCTGGCTCAAAGAGCGGACCCTGCTCCAGCCCCTGAAGGCCTCCGCCAATCGCGACGGCACCCTCACTCGGACGCCGATCTCCCACACCGTGATCGCGCTGGAGCCGGGCGACTTCTCGCGCGGCCGGATCGTGACGCCGTGGGCCGATCCGCTCAGGCCCTCCGCCCACGTGGTCGGATTCCAGGCCGTGAAGCTCACCACCCAGCGCGGACAGTTCGGCATCCGCGTGATCAATGCGGAGACGGGCGATCCCGTGGCCACCTGCTCGGTCTACGCCTCCAGCGATCGATTCAGCACCGAGGCAACCCACGCCTTCCATCCCACGGTGGACGGGTGGGTCGCTCCGCTCGCGCCATTCGAGCACGCGGCCTACGTCACGATCGCCCAGAGCGGAGGATCGTCCTTCAAGTTCATCCTCCCCATCACGGCCGAGCGGTGTACGCTGGAGTGCCCCGTGCGCATCGATGAGCTCGCCGGCGGCAAGTCCGATCTCCAGCGCAGGCTGCGGTACGCGGGCCAGGACGTCCAGGTCCTTCATGCGGCGACTGATCTTTCGGTCCGCGAGGTCAATCGGTTGCACGAAGCCAAGCGGTACGAGGAGGCGTTGAAGCGGGCCAAGTCGGCGTGCGACGAGGCCGGCCCCCAGACAATCGCCCTGCAAAAGGCCATCGCCGAGATGAAGACCGCGGCGCGCAAGCTCCAGGTCCCCGATTCCTTCTTCGCCGCCGCCGACCAGCAGGTGGCCGATCTCCGCTCACGGCTCGACTCGCTGCGCATCACCTCGGAGAACCTCGACCGGCTGGTCAACAGCATCGACGTATTCAATAAGGCAAACGTGCTGATGGGACTGGCCGACAACGCCGCCAAGGCGCTCGACTTCCCCGAGGCGATTGCCAAGTACGGGGAGGCCCTTCGGGAATTGGAGAAGCTGCCCAAGGATTACGCCGAGCAACAGAAAACCCGGGACCAGGTGGCCAAGATCCGTCAGGTCCGCGACGAGCTCAAGCGGGCCTGGGATCGCACCGACGCGGACCTCCTGAAGGTGCGGGCATTCATCGCCGAAAACGTTGTCAAAGCCAAGGTGCGGGGCATTCAGGCGGTCCTGCCGAAGGCCCGCGAGGCGCTGAAGACCGTCCAGCGCTACGACGACTACCTGACGGCCAGGATCCTCGTCAAAGCGCTCGACGACGTGCTCGTGGAGATCATGGAAATGGCCGACGTGCTCGAAGGCCGCGGCGGCCGGGACGACCTCGCCGATCTTCAGCGCTACAACCGCGTGAGCGAAGAGGTGGGCGGGTTTCGCCAAGAGGTGGCCCGCTGGCTGGAAAGCCGCCGGTCCGGTGGCCAGCCGGGGACATCATCCGAGGAGCGTCCCGCCGCCGATCGCGACAAGACGCCCCCGCCCGATACAAAGCCCCCGACTTCCGAGGAGAAATCCAGCCCACCCAAAGGTGGACCTTCGCCCCAAGCCGGAAAGTCGCCGCCGCCGGACGGCGCCAAGTCTCCGCCGAAATCGGATGGCAAGCGGCCGCCCGAGGTTGAAGAGGAGGTCGAGAAGCCGGCGAAGACAAAGTGAGGCAGTGAGCAGCAAGACGGACCCCACGTGGTCGCGTCTCTCCGAGACGCGCTCTCTCGGTCTCGCCAAAGACCGAGCCACGTGTAGCGGCTGCACATTCGGTTCCCCGAGCCGTCTTCTATTGTCATATTGTCAGCGCGGCGACTCCACTGGTAGCTTGGCTCTCCAGAGCCGAGCAGGTAGTAGGGCCAATATTCCGGAAAAATCGTTCGGCTCTGAAGAGCCAAGCTACAGCGCTGGCTCGCTCTCGGGGGGGTTCGTTGCAATCTACGGCTGGATGTGATAAGCAATAGGATTGGCAATCGCACGAGGGAGTCGGGTGCTATGGCGTCAGGACAGGGAGTGAATCTGGTAGGAATCGACCTCGGCACGACGATGTCGGTGATCGCCCGGCTCAGACCGGACGGGGTTCCCGAGACCATCCCCAATGAGGCGGCCGACCCGCTCACGCCCAGCGCGATCTACCTGGACGGCAACCGGGCCTTGGTGGGCCGCAGGGCCAAGGACGCGGCGTCGCTGCAGCCTAATAAGGGGGCGGCCTTCGTCAAGCGCGACATGGGCTCGACGGTCTACTGCCGCACCGTCGACGGCCGCCGCTTCCGGCCCGAGACCCTCTCGGCAATCATCCTGCGGAAATTGAAGAAGGCTGCCGCAGATCGCATGAAGCAGCCGATCGGGCGGGCGGTGATCACGGTGCCGGCGTACTTCGACGAGAGCCGCCGCAAGTCGACCGAGGACGCCGGCCGGATCGCCGGGTTGCAGGTCTACGACATTCTCAACGAGCCCACCGCCGCAGCCCTGGCGTACGCGCTGCACGGCCGGCGGGCGGCCGGCCAATCGGGGCCGCTCTTCGAAATCCCCGGAGGCGAGATGACCGCCGTGGTCTACGACCTGGGCGGCGGAACGTTCGACGTCACCGTGGTCCGGCTGCACTCGAAGCGATTCGAAGTCCTGGCTACCAGCGGCGACCACAAGCTCGGCGGCAAGGACTGGGACGACGAGATCGCCAACTTCCTCGCCGAGGCGTTCAAGCGGCAGTTTTGCGTCGATCCCCGCGAGGACCTCCGCGCCCGCGACAACCTGACCTCGATGGCCGAGAAGGCCAAGATCCTCCTGACCGACTTGGACAGCGTTCCGATCGACTTCTCCTACAAGGGAAACACCCTGGAGACCACCCTCACCCGCAAGCAGTTCGACGACATGACCTCCAATCTTCTCACACTGACGCGTCTGACCACGGAGTTGGTGGTCCGGCAAGAGGCCAAGCTGCGCTGGGAGGACATCGATCACGTGCTGTTGGTCGGCGGCTCGACGCGCATGCCCATGGTCCGCGACATGCTCCACAAGGTGACCGGGAAGCCGCCGAACGACGAATTGGACCCCGACCAGGTCGTGGCCCACGGCGCGGCGATCCACGCCGGGATCCTCGCCGCCAAAGCGGGCGAGGGAGAGCTCGTGGAAGAGGTCGGCAGTCAATTCGAGCAGGTCGAGGTTTTCAACGTCAACAGCCATGCCCTCGGGATCGCGATGCTCCGCCAAGACCAGCCGGTCACGGACGTGCTGATTCCCAAAAACACGCAGATTCCCTTCGCCGCCAGCCACGTCTACGGACTGCGTCGTGCGGGGATGGCGCCGCGGATCCGCGTCCTGGAAGGGGAGGCGCCGAACCCCGAGCACAACGTGGAGATCGGCGATTGCCGGATCAGCGGTCTGCCGGAAGACCTGCCCCGAGGCGCCCCGATCCAGGTCCGCCTGGCCTACGAGCCGAACGGCCTGGTGAACGTCATGGCCCTGGATATGACCAACGGAAAATTCATCCAGAGCGTGATCGAGCGGCACAACGGCTTGACCGACGCCGACATCGCCCGCGAAACCGAGTTTGTCAAGAATCTGGAAATCCGCTGAGAATGTTTGCCACGCACGACGGGAAGGCGAGCGCGCTGATGCCCTTCATTCTCCAATGCCCTTACTGCAAGAAGTACATGATCCTGGAAGACAACCAGCGCGGCTGCCGCGTGAAGTGCTTGATTCCCGGCTGCTCGCACTGGATCGACCAGGAGCCCTCGGGATCCGACGAGCGTGTCAAGGGCGGCGCGGCGACGGCCACGCCTCCCCCGTTGCCGGCGCGTGCGCCGGCAGCCGCCCCCGCGACTGCCGCGGCGCCGGCCGTGCTGGCCGCCCAGCGACAACGCATCGTGCAGTGCCCGAAGTGCAAGACCCCCTTGCGCGTGCCGCCATCGGAGCGATCCCAAGCGATTCGCTGCCCCAAGTGCCAGCAGGTCTTCCAGGGCTAAGCGGTCGTCCGGGAAGGAGGACAGGCACGTTGCCTCTTGTGCAGGGTCGAGACTCAGCCGGGTAGGGTGCTCTGGGAGCACCTTTGAATTTCATGGTTGCCGAGCATCGACGCCGATGGTGCTCGCAGAGCACCCTACTTGGCTTAGTAGTTGCGTCAACAGCCGATTGGGTCTGCTCGCAAGAAAGACGTTTCGGAACAACGACTTACGAAAACGTCCGCCCGCCGCTCGACGAACATAAGTCAGGTATACTCAAGGGAATTCGGGGGACACACGACTTAACTCGCCACAATTAGGTGTGTGTTCCCGGAACTCGTTCATCAAAATGCAGTTGAAGTTACGCATGCACGGGGCGGTTGACGAGGTGGGCCGATGGCTTCGCTCCGTGGTCCAAGGGTGGTTCAACTACCATGCGGTCCCCGGAAACTTCGGCTCTCTCGATGCGTTTCATACTCAGGTCCAGCGTCTCTGGCGTCGCATCCTACGCAGGAGGAGCCAGAAAGGGCGCACCTGGACTTGGGAGCGGGTTCGCCGTTTGATGCGGCGATGGCTTCCCTGTGCCCAGATCCTACATCCCTACCCCGACGAGCGATTGATCGTCAGCAACCCAAGGTAAGAGCCGTATGAAGTAATCCTTCACGTACGGATCCGTGCGGGGGGCGCCGGGCAACCGGCGTCCCTACCGCGACAAGGCGGATTTCTGTGGAAATTGGGCCAGTGGATTCGGTAGGCTGACGGTAATCGGTTTTCCCTGTCGGAGCGATCGGGGTATGTCTTATGTCGCGCGCGCGTCCTTTGGTGGGTGGTCGGGAGATTGTCGGTCGTGAGAAGACGCAGCCGGGGCGCCGGCCGCGGTGGACGCCGCCTGGCGTCGACCTCGCCAGCCTGCCCAAGGAGGTCCGTGCGGCGGTTGCCGAGATTGTCGATCCGCTCTACGAGCAACTGGTGGTCGGGGTTTCCGATGCCCTGGAGAAATCGACCGGCCTGACCGTGGTTCACCTCGTGTGGCAGGAGATCCTCGATCAACAGCAGCTTGGCCGCGGCTACCAGGACGACCCGCTGCTTGGGTCGCTGGGCAATCGCGAAGAGATCCTGGTGCGGCACCTGCAACTGGTCGACGCCAAGGTGAAGGCCAGCTATGGCTCATTCCAATAGTTGTGCATCACCCATTTCGCAGAGAAGGCCGCGAAATGCAGTCTCTCGTCCGTCTCGGTTGTTGCAGAATTATTGGAATGAGCCATACGTGCTGGTGCGTCTGCGGGAGCTGCGTCACCTGTAGGACGCCCCGGCGAAGCGGCCGATCGCGCCCGTCGCGGTGCTGCTGCCAGGGCCTCCGGTCCCGGCGCTCGGCACGCCGGCGCCCGAGATCCTTGTGCCCGAGGCGATGGGGCCATCGCTCCCAGACCCGGAGCCGAGCCAGCCGCCAGTATCAGGGGCGAAAAGAGACAAGAAAATGAAAGGACAAGAAAATGAAAGGACAGGAAGATGAAAAGGACAGGTGAGGCGGGCAGATGAGCGACAAGATCATATTTTTGTCCCTCATATTCTTGTCTCTTCTGAGGAATTGAAACCCATGCCACCCCCCGAGGCACCCCCCGATGCCGCAAAACCCGGACCCTGTTGACCAAAACATTGACCAGCGGTTCCAGCGCGTGGCAGAGCGTGGCAGAGCGGATCATGGCACGGGAAGGAACGGTCGTGGCGACCTGGCGCTGGCGCCACGGGCAGAAGCTCGGCCCGTACTGGAGAGTCGCCTTCTGCGATCGCGGCCGGCAGAAGTCGATCGAAGACTCTGGGCGTGCCTTCCGACCCGTTCAGTCTGTTTGACCGATCTGATAAACTGGCGGGCGTCGTCGGGTCCCCCAAGATTCCCTAGAACAGTATGGAAAAGCGACATGAACAGACAGGCAACCTTCGTTCTGCGATCGGTCGCGATCCTGGTCCTTGCTTTAAGTTGCCGAGGCTCTCTCGCAGCGGCCGCGGACGACGCGGGCCTGGGCCCGGACGCACTCAAGGCCGACCCGTGGGTCGCGCCGCCACGCACTCCGCCGGAAACCAAGACTCGGGTGGCCGAGTTGCGGGCGCAATATGCCAAGTATCTGCGCAGTCTGCCGGAGAAGCTCGAGCTGCGCCAGCGTCGCGAGCTTCAAGGCCCGTGGCGATCGAAGTTCGAAGTGACCCACTCTGCCGACGGAAAACGGCCGGAAGCCCCCGGCTGGCTTCGCGAGGATTTCGACGATTCCACTTGGGAGAAGACGGCGGTGCCGGAGTGGCGCTGGTCGCCCGTCCAGCACGGCGGTCGATGGTATCCGGCAAGCTGCATTCTCTGGTATCGCACCCGTTTCGATGCAGGATCGGCGCCGCCGGGGCGACGCGCGTTTCTCTGTTTTGCCGGCGTGGACTGGGAGGCCGAGGTGTGGCTCAACGGCGAGTTCCTCGGTCGCCACAAGGTCTACTACGAGCCGTTCCGCTTCGACGTTACGAGGTTGCTGAAGGAAAACAACACGCTGGCCGTACGCGTGATCGAGGGACCGGCGTTCGGCGAGCCGATGAGCCAGTGGTCGCTGCTGCCGTTTGTGCCCGGCGACGCGGGGACCGATCAGCGGTACGTGCTGGGCGACCGGGCGCGATCGTTTCCCGGCGACAAGTTCGGCACCACCTCGTCGTTGGGCAGCGGGTTTGGCATCCATCGCGAGGTCTTCCTGGAAACGACGGGCGAGGCGTGCGTGACCGACGTTTTCGCCCGCGGCAATCCGGCCACCAGCCAGACCAGCGTGATGGTGGAGACGGACACGGCGGCCGCGAAAGAAGTCACCTTGGAGGTGCGGGTCTTGCCGGAGAATTTCGAAGGCCCGACTTATGAGAAGACGGTTCGCGTGCGGCTGCCGCAGGGCCTGGGCAAACATGCCTTCTCGCTGCCGACGCCGGGCGTGAAGTGGTGGTGGCCGGCGGAGCCGTGTCTGTATCGTTGCCGGGTGATCCTGCGCGACGGCGAGCAGTTGATCGATGTGCGCGACGTGTTGTTCGGCTGCCGCAGCTTCGGCGTCGTTTCCTCGCGCAATCCGCGGCCGGGTCTGCCGGAAGGGACGTTTCTGCTCAACGGCCGGCCCCTGTTCCTGCGCGGCTCGAATCTGTCGGGAGCGCTGAACGCCTATTGGTATTGGAGCCAGCAGGACAAACTGCTGGAGGCGATCCTGATGCTCAAGGCCGCCAATTTCAACGCCGTCCGGACCTGTCAGCACGTGAGCTTCCCCGAGGTGCGCGAGCTGTTCGACCGGCTGGGAATGATGTCGGAGCAGGACCAGGGCGCCGGTTTCGAGATCGGGCACGACGTTTCGACAACGCTGGCCGAGACGGGCACCGTGCTAGCGCGAACCTGCTACAACCATCCCGGCGTCGTGCTGCTGTCGTTCGCCAACGAGACGCACATCGACGCCACGGCGGTGGTGGCCAACGCGTTGGCCGTCGATCCCGATCGGATCATCGTTCCGGTCAGCGGCGGCACCTTCCGCCTCAACAACCCGCGGCACGGGGACAATGTCGTCATCGACCATCATCCCTACGAAGGCTGGTATGTCGGCGTTCATACGCTTTGGCAAAGCGCTCGCACGCGGGCGCCGGGCCGGCTGGCGACGATAGGTGAATACGGCGCCGAAGCCTTGGACGCCTACGAGACGATGCTCCATCATTATCCGAAACACTGGGGCGCCCCGCCGTTGCCGACCGAGGACAAGCTCTGGGGCGCCCGCCAGACGGGCAAGGGCGGCGATTTGCGCCAGCAGTTCGGCTTTCGCGGCAACAGGCCGGCCAACCTGGCGGAATACATAGAGGCGAGCCAGAACTACCAAGCCGACGTGCTGGCCGAGGCCACCAAGGGATTGCGGATCTCGAAGCGCGCTGTGGGGGGCTATTTTCAGTTTCATTTCCTCGACGGCACGGCCGCGCAGTGGCCGAAGTCCATCGTGAGCCACGATTTTCTGCCCAAGAAGGGCTACTATGAAATGGCACAGGTCAACCAGCCGCTCGCACCGCTCTACCGGCTGGCGGACACGGGCCAGGCGATGGAGATCTGGGTCGTCAACGATCTACCGGTCCGCCTGCCGGGCTGCAAGGTGCGCTGGAGCATCCGGGCGGGCGAAAACCGCATCGAAGCGGAATCCTCGGCCGACGTTCCCGCCAGCGACGCCCTGCTGTGCAAGAAAGTTGACTTGGCCGCTCTGCCGGCAGGTTGCGAAGTGCTTCAGGTCGCGCTCGCGCTGACCGATTCGCGCGGCCAAACGCTATCGCGGTACGAGCGCGAGGTCTATCGGACGTTCAAGTTCGTGCCCAGCGGCAAGCAGCAGGCGGAAGCCGAGGCCCTGCAACGGGCGCTAAGTCACAAGACCAACGTGGCGCTGCGAAAGCCCGTCAGGGCCACCAGCGCCCGTGACGATGCCGCCGCCGCGCTCGCCGTGGACGGCGGCACGCGGACCGGATGGATCGCGCGCGACAACCGCCTGCCGCAATCGTTCACGGTGGACCTCGCTCAGCGCATGGCGATTGGCGGGGCTCGCTTGATTTGGCAGGGCGAGGCGACCCGAAAAATCGAGATCCACGTCTCCGACGATGGCCAGCACTGGCAAGTCGTTTCCGGCAAGGTGCAAAGCGCCGTGCTGGAGGTCCCGCGGCCGCCGCTGGTCTTTCAGGATCAATACCTCATCTTCGCAGGCGAAGGCCGCTACGTGCGGATCACAATCAAGGCAGTTTCCGGCGGCGGTCCGGCCGGTTTCAACGAGCTTGAGGTTTACGCGAAGCCTTAGCGATCGTTAGGGCCGCGGTTCTTGACCACGTCAAAGGGGGCAAAATCGAAGAACCAGTCGTTGCCCGCGGCGCCGTAGAGCGTATCGCGGACGGCGTCGTCGATCACCGATCCCTGGGGATTGGCGTCGGTCTTGCGTTTCAGCGAAATCGTCCCCGTGCCGAACGTTCCGTTCTCCAGATTGGCGGCGCGCTCTGGGAACGTGCGGGCCGAGGTCCATTCGCCCATGATCGCCGCCAAGGCGAGGTCGTTATTGTCGTGCGACGTTGTGCCGCCGATCAAGATCGTATCGCCGCTGCTGCCGAAGAGACTGTCGCTGCCCAATCCGGCGATGAGCAGGTCTCTTCCGGAAACCGACCGGAGCTGATCGTCGCCCGCGCCGCCCAACAAAACGTCGTTGCCCGCGTCGCCGTAGAGCTTGTCGTTGCCCTCGCCGCCGTACAGCCAGTCGTCGCCGCCCGCGCCGTAGATCGTGTCGCTGCCGAGCCCGCCCCAAATCCTATTGGCGAGCGCGTTGCCCTTGATCGAATCGGCCTTCGGCGTGCCGACCACATTGCCGAACAGGCCCTTCAGCGCCAAGGTCTTGCCCTTGGCGCCGAAGACGCTCTGCGGCTTGCCCGTGCTCAGGTTGAGGTCGATGTTGACCCCTACCGTGGTGGTCGATTGGGAGAAGTCGAGCGTGTCGATCCCGGCGCCGTCGGTGATCGTCACGGGAACGCTCAGGGCGGCCACCGTATAGGTGTCGTTGCCCAGTCCGCCCTGGATCTCGACGCGCTCCACCCCGTCCAGTCCGAGGCGAGCTCCGCCGACCGTCACGTGATCGGCGCCGACGGCAACGGAATCGTCGCCCGGCGTGCCCATGACCGCCAGGATGTCGGTTGTGGTCCCCTTGCCGCCCTCGAATTTCATTCCACCGGGAATGACGAAGCTCCCACCGGACGCGAGGTCGACGGTCAACCGGTCCACCTTGTTGTGGACGCCCTTCACCGTGAGCGAATTCAGGGTGCTGAGCGGCTGGCGCCGCAGGATCCGGCCCGCCGCGTTAGCCGCCACTTGCGCCGGCGCCAATTGGTCGATCACTTGGATCTCGTCGCCGCTGCGCACGACCAACAAACTGTTGCTGCCGCTCCCCGAGGGCGCCTGCACCACGGGGTCCGGATTGAAATTCATGATGATCTGGAACGTTTGCACGGGCGAGAGATCGACTCCGCCGCCCGCCGTGCCGCCGGTGTCCCTGGCCTGTACGCTTACCACCGCCGTGCCGACGGCCTGCGACGCCGGCGTGAACGTCAAGGTCCCGTTGGAGGAGACCGCCGGTTGAACCGTGAACAGCGGATTGTTGTCGTTGGAAACCAGGAAGGTGACCGTTTGGGCCAACTCGTCCGAAGGCCCCGGCGAAATCGCCGTGGCCCAGTTGGGAAGCGTCTGCGCCGGCGCGTCCTCGATCAGCGTCCGGTCGGGCCCCTTGAGGAAGCTCGGAGCGTCGTTGACCGGCGTGACGTTGATCGTGATCGTCTTCGCCGTCGGATCCAGGTCGCCGGCGCCGCCGTCGTCCTGCACCTGGAACGTGAAGCTGGCATAGTTGGGCCCGTTGGCGCTGGCCGCCGGGGTGAATCGCAGGTTCCCGCCGTTGATGTCCGCCGCCGGAATGAACTGTCCCGCCGTCACCGGCGCGCCATTGTTCGTCAGACTCCCCGGCCCCGGAATCGTCGTGATCTTCACCGCCAAGAGCGCGTTGGGCGGCGTATCATTGGGATCGCTGAAGCCGAAGTCGGCAGCGGAGAACACGTGCGCCACGTCCTCCGGCGTAGTCAGCGTCTTGCTGGCGCCCACCGGGGCCGCGTTGACCTCCGTTACGTGCAGCGTCACCGACTGGTCGGTGTTGGTCACTCCGTCCCGGACCCGCACCGTGAACGTGTAGTCCCCCGGACCTTGGGCCTCGCTGGGCGTCCACGTGAAGATGCCCGACGCGGCGTTGATCGCCGCTCCCGCCGGGGCGCCGACCAAGGAGAACGTCAGCGTCTGGACCGGCACGTCGGAGTCCGTCGCATCCGCATCGAACGTGTAGAGTTGAAGCTCGGGGATCGTCGCGCTGGCCGGAACATTGCTCAGCACCGGCGCCGAATTGACATTCGTCACCTGCAGCGTCACCGACTGGTTGGTGCTGACCACCCCGTCGCTCACCCGCACGGTGAACGTGTAGCTCCCCGGACCTTGGGCCTCGCTCGGCGTCCACGTGAAGATTCCCGATGCGGCGTCAATCGCCGCGCCCGCCGGTGCGCTGAGCAACGAGAACGTCAGCGTCTGGGCCGGCAGGTCCGAGTCCGTCGCATCCGCGTCGAACATGTAAGGCTGAAGTTCCGGGATCGTCGCGCTGGCCGGAACGTTGCTCAGCACGGGGGCCACGTTGCCCTCGGTGACGCTCAGCGTCACCGACCGGTCGGTGTTCCCCATCCCGTCGCTCACCCGCACGGTGAACGTGTGGTCCCCCGGCCCCTGGGCCTCGCTGGGCGTCCACGTGAAGACGCCCGACGCGGCGTTGATCGCCGCGCCCGTCGGCGCGCCGACCAACGAGAACGTCAGCGTCTGGGCCGGCAGGTCCGAGTCCGTCGCGCCCGCGTCGAACATGTAGGGCTGAAGCTCCGGAATCGTCGCGCTGGCGGGAACGCCGCTGAGCACCGGGGCCACGTTGGCCTCGGTCACGTGCAGCGTCACCGACTCGTCCGTGCTCGTCACGCCGTCACTCACGCGCACCGCGAACGTGTAGTCGCCCGGACCTTGGGTTTCGCTCGGCGTCCACGTGAAGTCCCCCGAGACGGCATTGATCGCCGCGCCCGCCGGGGCGCCGACCAAGGAGAACGTCAGCGTCTGGACCGGCACGTCCGAGTCCGTCGCATCGGCGTCGAACGTGTACGCCGCCAGTTCCGGAATCGTCGCATCGGAGGGAACGTCGCTCACCGCAGGTGCCGAATTAACGTCCGTTACTTGCAGCGTCACCGACTGGTCGGTGTTCACCACGCCGTCGCTCACCCGCACGGTGAACGTGTAGTTCCCCGGACCCTGAATCTCGCTGGGCGTCCAGGTGAAGACGCCCAACGCGGCGTTGATCGCCGCGCCCGTCGGCGCGCCGACCAACGAGAACGTCAGCGTCTGGGCCGGCAGGTCCGCGTCCGTCGCGTCGGCGTCGAACGTGTAAGGCTGAACCTCGGGGATCGTCGCGGAAGAGGGGACCCCGCTGAGCGCCGGGGCCACGTTGCTCTCCGTCACGCTCAGCGTCACCGACTGGTCGGTGTTCGTGACCCCGTCGCTCACTCGCACCGTGAACGTGTGGTCGCCCGGTCCCTGGGCCTCGGTGGGCGTCCATGTGAAGACGCCCGACGCGGCGTTGATCGCCGCGCCCGTCGGCGCGCCGACCAACGAGAACGTCAGCGTCTGGACCGGCACGTCAGCGTCGGACGCATCCGCGTCGAACGTATACGCTGCCAGTTCCGGAATCGTCACGGTGGTGGCCGGAACGTTGACCAGCACGGGCGCCGCGTTGACCTCCGTCACGCGCAGCGTCACCGACTGGTCGGTGTTCGTCACGCCGTCGCTCACCCGCACGGTGAACGTGTAGTCGCCCGGCCCCTGCGCCTCGGTGGGCGTCCAGGTGAAGACGCCCGATGCGGCGTCGATCGCCGCGCCTGTCGGCTCACCGACCAACGAGAACGTGAACGTCTGGGCGGGCTGGTCCGTGTCCGACGCGTTGGCGTCAAACGTGTACGCGGCCAGCTCCGGGATCGTCGCGGTGGTCGGAACGTTGATCAGCACCGGGGCCACGTTGGCCTCCGTCACACTCAGCGTCACCGACTGGTCGGTGTTCGTCACGCCGTCGCTCACCCGCACCGCGAACGTGTAGTCCCCCGGACCTTGGGTTTCGCTGGGCGTCCACGTGAAGACGCCCAACGCGGGATCGATCGCCGCCCCGGCAGGTGCGTTGACCAACGAGAACGTCAGCGTCTGGCCCGACGGGTCCGTGTCGGTCGCGTCGGCGTTGAACGTGTAGAGCTGAAGCTCCGGAATCGTCGTGCTGGCCGGAACGTTGCTCAGCACGGGCGCCGCGTTGGCCTCCGTCACGCTCAGCGTTACCGACTGGTCGACATTCACCACTCCGTCGCTCACGCTCACGGTGAATGTGTAGTCGCCCGGACCTTGGGCCTCGTTTGGGGTCCACGCGAATACGCCCGACGCGGCGTTGATCGCCGCGCCCGCCGGCGCGCCGATCAGCGAGAACGTCAATGTCTGGGCGGGCAGATCCGCGTCGGTCGCGTCGGCGTCGAACGTGTACTCCGAGTGCTCCGGAATCGTCGCGCTGGCGGGAACGCCGCTCAGCACCGGCGCGGCGTTCACTTCCGTCACGCGCAGCGTCACCGCCTGGTCGGTGTTGGTCACTCCGTCGCTCACCCGCACGGTGAACGTGTAGTCTCCCGGACCCTGGGCCTCGCTGGGAGTCCACGTGAAGACGCCCGACGAGGGGTCGATTGCCGCGCTCGCCGGCGCGTTGACCAACGAGAACGTCAGCGTCTGAGCCGGCAGGTCCACGTCGGTCGCGTTGGCGTCGAACGTGTACTGCACAAGCTCCAGGATCGTCGGAGGTATAGGAGGAACGATGCTCAGCACGGGCGCGTCGTTGACCAGGTTGACCGTGATCGTTGCCATCGCGAATGCCGAACTGAAGGCATAGGGGTCGCCGTTGTTGGTGGCGTCGCTGACGCTGCCGTTGAGGCCGCGCGACCGGTCCCAGGCCCGGAACTGGATAGATGGCTTGGGCACGCCCCAGCCGTCGTTGTAGCCGGGGTTGGGGACAAAGCGGACCCGGGTATCCGGGGTGGAGGCCAGGAGCCGCGCCGAGGCATTAGTGGGCGCTCCCAAGGGGCTCCAAGCGGCGCCGCCATTGATCGAGTATTGCCAGACGCCGTAGGTGTTATCGGCCGCAATGACCGCAATGCCGTCCAAGGCGTTCGGGTCCGCGCAGGTGATCGAGTCGATGCCCGAACTGGCAATAATGTCGGTGACCGTGGTGCCGGCGGGACTGTTCCAAGGCGCCTCGTTGATCGGCAAGAGACTGAACGGCCGCGAGGTGTCGAGCACCGGCGACCGGTAGCCACGGACGATCGTCACCTGGTAGTCTTCCACCTCGCCGCGCGGGGGCTGGATGCCGGGCGCTGCTCCCGCGTAACCGAGGTCCCCGGCAGGCAGCGGCGCATCCGTGAGGCGGAACCGCGCGAAGGTGACCTTCGGCAAGACGGTGTAGGGCACGTAGAAGGTGAACGAATTGTCGCCGCTTTGCAGATTGATGTTGTTGCCGGTGGCCAGATTGACGTTGTTGCGGATCAGTCCCTCGCCAGCATCGGCCCAGTCGCCGTCGCCGTTGAAATCGATCCAGGCGCTCAAGTAGGCCGTTGTGTTCAAGGCGTTGTTCAAATTCACCACGATGGTGTTGTCGAAACCGTTTCTCAACATGGCCACCTGCTTCACGCCGTCGTCGTCGTTGTAGCCCGCCTGGGCAGGGCCCAGGTACGTCCCGCCCAGATTCAGGTCGTCGCCGTCGGCCGCCTGGCTGGTGAACGCGTCGGCAACGCCGCCCGGCTCGTCGAAGTCGATCCTCGCGCCCAAGGAAAACTTGGGATCATACAGGTTGCGGGCGCCGTTGTGGGCAATGGTCGTGGGGTACTTGCTGGGCGGATTGTTCGTCGCCGGAGTAACTCCGTCGGGCGCATCGCCGAAGTCGAGGGGGGCCGGCCTAATGGCGACCTGATAGTCCTCGACCTCGCCGAACCCGGTGTGATTGGTCGCCGTTCCGCTGACCGGGACGGCGCCCGCGAAAAGGACGCCCGGCCGGTCGCTGAGGCGGAACCGCATGAAGGTGTCCCGCGCCTTCGTGCCCCAAGGCACGATGAAGGTGAGCGAATAGGTTTTCAGACCGTTTCCGTCGTCGCTCAGCAGGCTCAAACCGCTCCCCTCGGTGATAATCTGGTCGCCCGCGTTGCCCCACGTCAAATCGCCGTCGTAGTCGACCCAAGCGTTGACGTAAGCGTTCTTTCCGGTTCCGGTCGGGTTATACACCGTCACTGTAAGAGTGTTCTCTACGCCGACTCGCAGGATCGGCAGGCCGCCGGCCGTCGTGCCGTAGGTGGTGAACCGGACGCCGTTCTCGTCGCCCGAAGCCGGAACGGTGATATTCGCCGGATTGCCGCTGACATCGAGCACCGTCTGGATTCTGCCCACGTCGGTGTCGTCGTACTTGGCGTCGTTGCTCGGCAGACCGTCGGGCTCGAAGTCTACGTACTGGCCGAGGCTAAAATACGGGTTGTACCAGGCCGAAGCGCCGTTGTTGAGCGTGAGCGTCGCGTAGTCGGTGGGAGTCACCGCATTGTCCGGGGCGTCGCCGAAGTCCTTGGGCGGGGCGGTGATCGTGATCTGGTAGTCGTCCACCTCGCCCCGCGGCAGGTACAGCCCGGTGGGCGAGTAATTGCCGCCCAGGGAGGCCGCGCCCGCTCCGGTGGGCCGGAATCCCGTCCCGTCGCTTAGCCGCACCCGCAGGAACGAACTGCCCAGCTTGACCGTGGTTCCCATCAAGCTCCAGTCGGGCGTCACGTGGAACAGGTACGAACCCGAGGAGATCACGTTCGCGTCCGTGATGATTCTCTCGATGCTGATGGGCGAATCGTCCCACGTCCCGTCGCCGTTGTAGTCGATCCATGCACTGAGGAAGGCCGGCCCAGTCGTCGTGTTGACTACCGTCGCCTGAAAGATGTTGTCGACGCCGACGTGGAGCTCATACTGGTTGCCGTAGGTGAGCAGGCGCACGCCGTTCTCGTTGGCGTCGCCGTCGGCGCTTGGACTCGCAAACCCAGGCCATTCGGTGGTGGGCGGCGTATTGGTGGTGCTCAAGTACAAATACCCCTGGGCCGGGTCCGGATCCACGAAGTTCCGCGCCCCGTTGTTGCCGGCCAGGGTCGGATACGTGGTCGGCGCATCGCCGAAATCGACCGGTGGCTGGACGACGCGCACACGGTAGTCCTCGATCTCGCCCCGCATCGGCTGCTGACCGACCGCCGGACCCGTAGGCCCCGCCCCGGGCGCCTCCGAGAGTCGGAACCGCATGAACGTATCCCCCGGCACAGCGTACCACGGAACCGTGAGCGAGAAGGTCCCAACAAATGTGGTGTGCGCAGGGACGAACTGGTCGCTGGCGAACAACTGTTCGGGAAGCGGACTCGTGTCGGAGAAACTGCCGTCCCGATCGCTGTCGATCCACGCGTTCCAATACCCGTCAACGTCCGAGTCGTTGACGACCGTCACCGTATACTGGTTGTCTGCCGCGACGTACAGAAGGGCAACGCCGTCGTTGGAGTCGTAGTTGACAAAGCTCACGCCGTCTTCGTCGTCATAAATGCTATTGAGCGGATCGGCCGGGCCGCCGGAGGTGAGGTCGTCGCCCAGGCCCGCCTTCGCAGGGTCGATGCTCATTCCCCAAGAGGGCTTAAGATCCGCGTTCGTATTCGTGTTGAGGCGGAATTCGCCCGTGCCGTCGGCGTTCATTACGAACGTCTGGTAGTTGCTCGCGCCGAATCGGTCCGTTTGGAACGCGATCTTGGCGCCGTCCGGACTAAAAGCGGGGTAATCATTCCTTGCGCCGTCGTTGGTTAGTTGGCGCGGGCCCGTGCCGTCGCTATTCATCATGTAGATCTCGGCGCTACCGCCGGAGCCCGAAGCGAACGCGATCTTCCTGCCATCCGGACTGAAGGCGGGGGTCTCATCGTCCACCGCGTTGTTCGTCAGCCGCGTCAGCCCAGTGCCGTCGGCGGCATTCATCACGTAGATTTCGAAGTTGCTAGTCGTCGGAGGCGCGCCGAGCTGCCTCTGGAAGGCGATCGTCGCGCCGTCGGGACTGAACACGGGGTTCGAGTCGATCGCCCCGTTCGTGGTCAGGCGTCTCGGGTTCGCGCCATTGGCGTCCATCACGTAGATTTCGTCGTTGCCGTCCCGATCGGTCTGGAAGGCGATCTTGGTTCGATCGGGACTGAAGGCCGGGAACATGTTTCCGATCGGCGAGTTGGTCGTCGTCAGTTGTTGCACGCCCGTGCCGTCAGCATTCATGATGTAGATTTCATCGTTGCCGTCCCGGTTCGATCGGAAGGCGATTCTCGTGCCATCCGCAGACAACACGGGGGACGAATTGACCACCGGCGCGTTGGTCGCAGTCAGTTGTTTCACGCCCGTGCCGTCGGCGTTCATGATGTAAATCTCATGGTTGCCGTCCCGATCCGATG
This sequence comes from uncultured Planctomycetaceae bacterium, assembly GCA_964438165.1. Taxonomy (GTDB): domain Bacteria; phylum Planctomycetota; class Planctomycetia; order Pirellulales; family Thermoguttaceae; genus CALFBP01. The sequence goes on from CAYTJV010000001.1 coordinate 34,568, forward strand.
AGAAGACGATGGCCGGCGGCATGATCCTCGCGTCGCCGCCCGTGATCAGGGTCGTGGCGTCGAAATTGTCGTAGTCGATGTTGTTGCCCAAGCGGAAGTTCGGATCGTAAAGCGCCCGCGGTCCGTTGTCGGCCAGCTTCGTCGGGTAATTGGGATAGCCGGCGATTCCGCTCGGCGCGTCGCCGTAGTCGATCGGCGGCGGGAGGATGGTCACCTGGTAGTCTTCCACTTCGCCGACCACCGGCGGGGTGCCGGCGTCGGGCCCGGCGATCCCTGCCCCGACCAGGGCCAGCGGCTGGTCGCTGAGCCGGACTCGCATGTAGGTTGTCCCCTGGCTCGCGTTCCACGGGACGAGCAGATCGATTTGCGACAGATCGCCCCCAGCCGCGCCAGTCTGATTCAGATTGAGTTGGGCGCCGGTCAGCAGGTTGACGTTCTCCCAGGCCCCGCCGCCCCCGCCGACGATCCACTGCTGGCCGATCACCTGTTCAGCCGCCTCCCAGCTCCCGTTGCGGTTCAGATCGGTCCACACGCTCAAGTAGGGTTGTTGCGTGGTGCGCGCGGTGCCCCAGATGTCGATGGCCGGGTTGAAGATCGTCACATTGAGCGTATTGACCACGCCGGCCACGAAGGTGTTGGATTCGGACGCGGGCACGAAGGGGTTGTAGATTTGGACCCCGTCGTCGTCGTTGACCGGCGGAACGGCCGGGTTCAGATCGAACGTCGAATCCCCGCCGGGGGTGTTATCGTCGCCCCGGCCGTTGGCCGTGCCGGAGATGGGATCGAGCGTGGTCGCGTCGGACTCGAAATCGGCGTACGGCCCGAGGCGGAAATTCGGATCGATCACCGCCCGCGCGCCGTTGCTCGCCAGGAACGTGGGATAGTCGGTGCTGCTGGACGTGTTGTCGGGGGCGTCGCCGAAGTCGAAGGGGATGTCCTTGATCGTGACCGGATAGTCCTCGATCTCGCCGAAGGGCGCCGCCACGCCCGCGCCCGGACCCGAAACCCCCACGCCCGCCGCGTCGCTCAGGCGGACCCGCATGTACGTAGCCTTCGGGCTGACGTCCCAAGGCACGGTGAAGCTGAAAACATAGATCCTGTCCGGAGCATTGCCCGTGAAGGCCACGCCGGTGGTGCCGGTGGGCTGGAACCACTGTTTCACCGCGTTGTCGGCCACGATCTGATCGCCCGGGTCCCACGAGCCGCTGAGGTTCGAGTCGGTAAACGACTCGTCGGGGTCCCAGACGCCGTTGTTGTTCAAGTCGGTGAACGCCTCGGCCGCGTCCCAAACGGCGTTGCCGTTCAAGTCGTCGAACCACTCGCCGACGTCCCAGGAGCCGTTGCTGTTGTCGTCGGTGAATGGTTCTTCGTCATCCCAAGCGCCGTTGGTGTTGACGTTGTCGATAAACGGCTCGGCCGGATCCCAAAGGCCGTTGCTGTTGGAGTCGGTGAACGTCTCGGCGGCATCCCACAGGTCGTTGCCGTCGAAGTCGATCCAGAGGCCGACCTTGCCGAAATCGCCTCCGAGGCGCGTGTCGTGGACCGTGACTTGCACGGCGTTGACCGTGCCGGGCCGCAGGGCGCCGCCGTAGGTCACGATCGTTACGCCGTCTTCGTCGTCGCTGCCCTTGGCGAGATCGTCGCCCAGGCCGGGATTGGCCGTGTCGATCATCGCGTCGTATTCACTGTCCACGGACTGGCCGAGGTAGAAGTCGGAGCTGACGCGGGCCCGGGCGCCTTGGCTGGCCGAAGCCGGGTCCCAGGCCAAGAGCGTCGGATAGTCGGTCGCGATGCCAGGGTCGTCGGGCGCGTCGCCGAAGTCCTCGGGGGTCTGCACCAGCCGCACCGCGTAGTCTTCCACTTCGCCTTCCGGCGCCAGCCCGGTCGGCGACGGCGTGCCCGCCTTGCTCAGCCGGAACCGGGCGAAGGTGTAGAGCTGGTCGCCCGCGATCGTAATCCCGGTGAGATCGAGCGGGATGGAATTGAGTCCGTTGGAGACCGGATAGGCGTTCAAGAGATGCTCGGCGGGCTCCCAAGCGCCGTTGGCGTTCACGTCGATCCACAGGTCGAGCTTGGCCTCGCCCAAGGGGTTGTCCGGGGTCAGCGGCACGGCGACGGTCGCGTCGAGGCTCGACTGGCGGCCGACCCACAGCGGGCCGGTGAACGCGATCCCGTCGTCGTACTGGTCGCCGTCGGCCAGCGACTTCGTCTTGGCCTCGTCTTCGCTGTTGGCGCTGGCGCCGAGGTGGAAGCCGCTGATGACGATGTGCCGCGCCCCGTCATTGGTCGAGAGCGTCGGGTAGGCGTCGGCCGGATATCCCGCCGGCGTCGTCACCCCGTCGGGCGCGTCGCCGTAGTCGTAGCCAGAGATCGCCACCAGGAAGGTCGTCGTCCCGTCGGGCTGGTTGGCCTGCAGCGGGTTGCCGGCCAGGTCGAGAATCGTGGGGAAGAGCTCGATCTGGTAGGTCGTGTCGCGGCCCCACACGCCGGACACCGGCGACAGCGTGATCCGCTTGTTCGTCGAGTCGTAAGCATAGGTGTAGTCCGTGCCGAGCGTCAGATCGGTCCCGTCGCGGCGGACCTTCACGACGGTGTTCGGATTGACGAACCGGCTGTCGAGCGTGGTGTTGTCGATTCCCACCCCGCCGTCCTGAAGCGAGACGACGAACTGGTTGAGCTGCACGTTGACCACGGTCACGGCCGCGAGCACGGGATTGTGGTCCTGGCCGGCCGCGTCGTTGTCCTGGGGGTTGAAGAGGCTGGCGGTGGGCCCGTCGAAGTCGGCGCGGTCGATCGCCCCGCGGTCCTTGTACACGTTCTGGCCCACCCCGCCCGACGGCGCCGTGTTCACGTCGTCGTCCCGCTTCTGCCCGTAGAAATCGAAATCCGGGGCCCAGATCGGCGAGTCGGGAATGCCCAGCGGCAGCCGGATGGCCGACAGGCCGGGCCGCTCCTGCTCCTGGTCGAGCGAGCTGTCGATCGCCTGGCTCCCCTGCGCGGGGATGAAGTTCCGCATGGAAGCACTGACGAACAGGGGATCTTGCGGGCTGAGCTGGATCGCGTAGCCGCCCACGCCGACGTTGCTGTTCTGGCCGTTGTTCTGGTAGAGCGTGGCCTCAATAACCGTCGACGTCGACGTGCCGTCCACCTGAATCCCGGTCGACAGACCAGCGAGAATGTTGTTCATCAGCGTCGGAGCGGCGTTGTTTTCGACCAAAATCCCCGCCCCGGTCGCTTGCAGGCCGGCGATCAGCGTTGCGGTGAAGGCGGTGAAGAACGGGCCTGGGTTGGCCAGGAACGCGTTAATGTCCGACGAGGTGCCGCCGTGCTTGCTGGCCAACAGCCCGTACGTCGTCATCGTGTTGCCGAAGGTCGGATCGGCGATCGCATGGAAGCGGGCCGCGTTGGCCCCCAGGGCGGCGTCGGCCGCGTTCAGCTCCACGGGGGTCGGATTGGAGTTGTCGCTGTCGTCGTCTTCGTCGCTGAGCAAGATCAGGACGGGCGTGGAGCCGGGCCGGTAATTGGCGGTCGTGTTCGGGGCGAAGTCGTTCAGTCCCTCCCGCACCGCCGTGCTCCCGTACTCCAAGGCACCCCCGGAACCGGTCAGCACGCTGAACGGGCTGCCAGGCGCCGCGAAAACCGAGAAAGGAACGATGTCCTGGCGCAATATCGGGGTCGGATCGGGCATGCCGAACTCGACGAGGCCATATTGCGCGTTGATCCCGGCAGCCTGCATCTGCGTATCGAAGCCGAGCAGTTGTTGTTTCAAGGCGTCAATGATCGGGCCCATCGTGATCGTCGTGTCGATGAGGAACATCACGTCGATGGTGCTGGTCCCGGTGGCGGTGGGTACGCCGACGATGGTGTTGTTCACGATCCGCCCGAAGGGCACGGCGGCGTTCGGCCCGGCCGCGTTGTCGCCGCTGAAATGGATCCCGCCGGTCCCGTTGCCGACCAGCACGTTGTTGACGATCATCATCCCGGGCACATAGCCGGCGATGTTGTTCGGCCAGTTGAGCGAGACCTGGGGGAGCGGGGCGCCGGGGTGCGCCCAGTTCGGCTGGGCCGAATCCGAGCTCCAATACGACTGGCCGTTGTCCCGCGGGCTGGAATCCACGCGGATCCCGAAAGCGCTCGCGTCGGTGATTTGGTTGGAATCGATGATCACCGCCCCTTGCTGGCGCGGGTGGTTCGCGTCGCCGTACCCGGTGTTGACGACGCGGTAGTCGCCGTTGCTGGTGCCGGTCAGCGGCGTCGGCGTCCCCCCGCCGCCGCTCATCACGTAGATGTCGTATTGCCCGGCGCGGTCCGAGGCGAAGGCCACCTGGGTGCTCAGCACGTTGACCGCCGGGTCCACGTCGTCGGAGGGATCGCTTGTCAGTGGCGTAAGGTTGCCGGTCTGGTCCACGGCCGCCATCTTCCAGACGTCGTTGGTGCCGCTGCGGTTCGACTGGAAGAAGAGCTCCCCGGTGACGTAGGAGAACGAAGGATACGTGTCAATCCAAGTGGACGTATTCGGTGTCAGGTTCGTCTGGCCCGTGCCGCCGGTGTCCATCGCCCAAATGTCGGCGTCGCTCCCGCTCTGCCTGGAGAAGACGATCTTCGAGCCGTCTGCGTTAAACGCCGGGTAGCGGTCGGTGGTGTTCGTGTGGTCGGTCAACTTCACGGTCGTTGGCGGGAACACGAGCCCGCCGGAGTCGGCGACAAGGGCCCTGTAGATCTCGAAGTCCCCGTCCGCGTTGCCCAGAGCCGTCTTGTTGCTGGAATAGACCAGGTAGACATTGCTGGCTTGCCTGCCGAACTTGGCGTCGCGCTCGTCGGAGCCCGTGTTGATATAAAGCGAGAACAGCAGCGGATACGGGTTCGGCAGGGCGCTGCCGTCCACGCCGATCATGTTGATGTCCCAATTCGTGCCGCTCGCGTTGGTCGAGGAGTACAGGATGTAATCAATCGCCAACCCGAGCAAGCTGCCGGGCACGTACGTCAGGCTGTCGTACTGGCGCGAGGCTGAAGCGTTGCTGGTGATCTGCCGGACGTTCGAGCCGTCGGCGTTCATGAGGTAGACGTTTTGAACGCCGCCGACGGTCTTCACGAAAACGATCAAGCTCCCGTCCGGGCTGAACGCCGGGTAGTGGTTCTGCGACGTGGCGACCACGTCGCCCGGCATCGGCGTGAACGATCGGCCGTAGACGTTGTGCTCGATGCCGCGGACCCAGGTGGCGCCGAACAGGTCCACGCGGCCCACGTATCGGTTCTGCGCGGGGTCGATGAGGTAGTCCGTGGTCGCCGGGCGCGAGGCGGTGACGTCGATCGTCTTGCTGGTCGTGTACGCGTTGTTGATCGCGTTTGCGATCTTCGCGGCGACGGACGACGCGGATTCGCCGGCGCCGATCGAGACCGTGAACGACTGCTTGTTGACGCCGTCGCCGATGGTGAACGTCTTGTTGGCGGCGCTGGCGCCCCCCGCCGGGGCCAAAATCGTGATCGCGTCGGCGAACCGGTCGTTGGTGTCGAAGGCACTGAAGAGCGAAAGCAGGTTCGGGGTCTGACCCATGGGGCCCGGATCGAAGGAGCCGTAGGGGGCGGCCCGCCGCACCTCGACCTGGTAAAGCCCGGCCTGCACCGCGAATTGCGCCGTGCCCGTCTTGTACTGCGTGCTGTATTGGTAGGTGACGTCGTACTGCGTCCTCCCCTCCGCCTGTTGGAAGGTGGAGACGGCCGGGGCCCCGGTGACCATCTCCCCGCGCTCCGCAAACCCGACGAGGATGTCGTCGACGTAGAACCCCTCGTAGTGGTTGGTCTGCCCGGGGCGATTGTCCAACGTGGGGAGCGTCTGGTTGCTGGCGTTGCTGTAGCTGCTGCCGTCCGGGTAGCGGGTGGTGTACCCGGTCGAGAGCCCGGTGTTGAGCTGGAAGCGGAGGGTGAGGCTCGATTGACCGGCATAACTGCTCAGATCGACCTTGGCCTGGCGCCAGCCGGTGTTGGCGTGGAGTTTCGCGCCGCCCCGGCCTCGCACCTCCTGGTTGACGTTCGGGTCGCTCTGGTTGCCCCCTTCCATATCCGTGCTCGAGGCGATGAGCTGCCAACTGCCGGTCGCGGGATTGGAACTCGTGGAGATGTAGACCTTGGCGTTATCGTACTGGTTGCCCCCTTCCGTGCCCAAGAAGTAACTGAAATAGAGGGCCGGCTTGTCGGCGGCGCCGTACCCTGTGAGGCTGAAGGAGTTGGTGGTCAGGTTGCCGTGGGCGCCGCCGGGCACGTCGTAGGTCCCGCGGCCGATGAGGGAAGTCACGCCGTTTTGCGTCAGGAGCGCGTTGTCCGGCGCGAAGACCGAGGAACTTTGGTCGAGGTAGTTGGAGACCCCGGGCTGGACAATGCCCACCTGAGCGCCCGGCACGCCGTCGCCTGTCCAGTACTGGTTCCTGGGGTCTTCCAATCCGAAATAGAAACTCAGGCTGCCGTTGGAGGAACCGGTAGCGGAGGGGTAGCCGCTCAAAGTGGGACCGCCGGAGGTGGGCGAGCGGCTGCTGTCGTACGTCGAGGCCAGGCCGTGGCCGGCGTCGTTCTGGCGGGCCAGCGTGGCGTGCCAGAGATTGTAGTCGATATTCGAGAACGCCAACCCCGTGGCGCCGAGACCGGTGCTGATGTTGTTCGCGGTGTGGTTCTGGAAAGCATTGTAGGCCGTGAGCGTGCCGCCGCTGTACTGGTATGCGTAGATGGTCCCGGTGTTCGTGGTGGCGAAGAGCACATTCGCGAACGCGCCCCCTTCGACGTTTTTCGGGCCCGCCGTAAGGCCCGTCAATCGCCCGCTCACGGTGAGCAACGCCGGCCCCAAGCGCGGTCCGCCGCTGTTGTAGTCGACGTGCTTCGGGTACGTCGCCGGCGACACCGGATCGTCCGGGGTGAATCCCCACAGACCCGCGCCCAAGGGAGCATTTCCGACCGTGGTGACGCCGGTGAGTTCGTAAACGGTGCTCGTCCCGTTATTGTTGTCGGCGAGCGCAAACAGCCGGTCGCCCAAATAGGCTAGACCGGTAATAGTGAACGTGCTGCTTTCGGTGCCAAGTTGCCCCAATGGAATAATGTCGCTCGTCAACCGCGGCCCGCCCGTCGTGTTGGGCCTCTGCACCGCCTGCCCATTCATGTCCAGCACGTAGACCAGATTCTTCGTGTACTGCGGGTAGGTTCCCTGCGGAGTCGTTGGATTCCCGACCCTGCTCCCGACGGCGAGGATGTAGCGACTCAGCGAGAACGCTTGCCCAGGCGTAGTGTTCTGGGAACTCGTCCGATCGTAGACCATCGCGCGGAAGTTGATCCCACTGTCGAAATTGACGGCGGCAGACGTATCGGGCGCCGGCGGGCTCGCGGTGCCGTCCGCCTGGCCGGTGCTGATTCCGCTGGCGTTGTTGAATACGGTGCTCCCGTTTCCCGTGTTGATCTCTTGCAGGCGGCCGTTGTTGGCGTTGGAGTTCGCCCCCGTTCCTGCCACGGCCTGGAGGTGCCCGTCGTTCCGCATCAGAAGGTCTTGGTAGGGGTACACGCCTGCCAACGAGAGCGAACTGCCGGTGCCGGTCACGTCGCTCACCTGACCCCCGGTATTCGCGTTGACGGTAACCACGTCGCTGCTGCTTAGCACGTAGAGGGTCACGTCGCCGAGAACGAACGGGTCGGCGTAGGCGTTCAGGGCCGTGACCTTGCTGGCGAAAGTCGCGGTGTTCTGGTACTGCGAGGTCCAGTCGTCTTGCGAGGGGACGGTGAACAGCAGGCCCTCGCTGGCCGAGGTGCGCCCCTCGGGAATGCCGGAGGCGTCGCGCAGTCCGATGTGGTCCTCGATGATCCGCTTGACCGAGTTGACCGGCTCGCGGCGCAACAGGCGGCTGGCCACGCTGTTGGCGTCGGTCCCGTTTTGGGCGTATTCATCGAGCACGCTGGGGACCTGGAAGCGGTCGGCCACGGCCAGGTTGTAGGGGGTCGGCGAGAGGCCGAAGGGGACGTTGTTGGTGGGCAGATAGACCGGCCCGATCAGCGGATCCAGGGCCCCGAACGACCCGCTGCTGAGGTTCGTCGTGTCCGTGCCCACGTTGGGCCGCTGCTGGTCGTCGGCGGCGGTGGAGTCCTGGCCGATCAGGAGCAGCCGGCCGGCGGAGTCGAAGACGTACATCGAGGCGTCGGGCCGGTTCATGCCGCTGGCGTAGTCCAGATCGATGGTCACCGGCCATCTGGTGTTGTTGCCGCCGACCGCTTGGATTCCGTTGAGTCCCATCTGGAACTGGTAGAAATCGACGTCGCTGAGGCCGGAGATCCTGCCGCCCCAGGTGAGGATCTCCTGGTCGGTGGCCAGCAGGTTGCCCAGTTGCTGGGCCGAGGCCAAAGCGCCGTTGCCCGCTCCGCCGGTGGCCTCGATTTCGATCGACTCGCCGAGGATCAGCGAGCGCATCGGCTGTCCCAAAATTTCGATGCCGTTGGTGGCGTAGCGGATGTCGGCGTGGCTGACCGTGGAACCGGCGATCTGCTGCGCCTCCTGAAGGCGGATCTGCAACTGGTAGGCCCCCGCGGGGTTCGCCCTTTTGACGGCGCTCGCGCTCAGATCGGCGTCGATCTTCAAGGCCGCGGCCGTTCTGGCGAGCTTGACGGAACCATCGACCGCTTGCGCGGTGAGGTCCGCGAATTCACCGCCGATCGCCGTGGCGGCCTCCAAGGCCACGTTCCTGGCGAAGTCCGCCTCGCTCCACGCGTTGTCGAACCGGATGTTGGTCCCCGACGTGGGGCCCGTGGTGAACGTGAAGGTCCGCTCGGCAACGATCCCCGAGGAAGTGAGCACCCGGATCGTCAGCGCATCGCCGGCGTTGATCTGGCCCTTGGAGGGCATGGCGAACATGTCGACCGCGGCGCGGACCCGCACGTAATAGTTGGGCAGCGTGGTCGGGTTGGGCGTGCCCGGCAGGACGACGCGGAAGCCGGCGTCGCGCGGGTTGGTGGTGTAGAAATCGGCGACGGTCCAGTCATCGCGGCGCAGCGTGCGAGCCAGCCCGTGGTTGGGAATGGGACCTTGGGGATTGGCGGGATCGGCCTGCTGCGTGCCCGAGTCGTCGGACCAGGCCAGGACGTTCCCATCGGAATCCAACAGCTCCACCACGGTGTCCAAGGCGAATTGGGTGCGGTCGATGTCGATCCAAACCTCGGTCCCCGGCGTGCCGGTGAAGCGGTACACGTCGGCATCCGAGGGATCGTCGTAGCGGAGCACCCCTTGGACCTGGAAGCCCAGGCGATTGACGTCGTCGCCCGACTTCTGGTCGCGGGCCAGGACACCGAGGTACTGGGCGTTGCCCGGCACCCCATTGGCGTCCGCGCCGCTGCCGTACGACAATTCCCGTTCGTTGATCGCGGCAAGGTTGGTGTCGTTGGAGAAGGTGTCGAGCTTGACGCTTCGCCACTGGCCCGGACTTCCGGTCGAATTACCGTTGCCGTTGGTGTCGTACTGCGGCAGGCGGCTGCCGCCCGGCTTGTAGCCGGCGGGCACGCTGTCGTCGGCCAGCGAGGTCAGCACCACCGGATGGCTGCCGGTGCCGATCACGTGGATCGTGCCGCCGATGCGGTCGTCGATCTCCCTGGGAGTGCCGCGGGCGGTGAAGCCGGCGCTGGCGCCGGAGAGCTTCACCACCAGGCTTTCCTTGTCCGAGCTCACCAGCCGCAGCCCGCCGTAGTGGTGGAAATCGTCGACGACGATCTCGCTTTGGAGGATGTGGGCGATGTCGGCGTCGTCCCAGACGCTCTCGTTGGTCAACAGTCCGCCGCGGACGAGCATGCCGTTGAGGCCCTGGGAGTTGCCGGCCGGGCTCTGGTCCAACAGGTTCAAGCGGACCAGCGGACCGTAGTTGCCGGCGAACTGGTCGAAGGCGCGGATCGGCAGGGGCTGGTTGGCGCCGCTGGCGAAGACGTCCTGGTAGGGCGTGCTGCGGCCCCAGTCGGCGTTGATCGCGGCCGAGAGCGCCTCGGCGTTGATGCTCATCGCCGCCCCCTGGTTGTCGACGAACGTGTTGCCGACGATCACCGGCTGCGCGCCGCGGATGAAGATCGTCGATTGGTCGACCCACCCCCGCCCGTTGCGGTTGCCCGCCGCCTGGGCGGCGTTGGATTGGAACAGGCTGTTGGCGATCCGCGCGTCGGCCTGGTGGATTTCGACCGGGTCGAAATAGTCGGAAGTCCCTTCAATGGCCGAGCGGCCGCCCCCGTAGTAGAACCGCACCCAGTCCAGGCTGGCCTTGGCCAGCGGGCCGAGGCTCAAGCCCGACCAGTTCCCGGCGGCCGGGCTCGTGGCCGACTTGTCGTTGGTCGTATCGAACGTCCCCCCGGCGCCGTACTTGTCGTCCAACTGGGAGGTGAAGATCACCGGGTTGTTCTCGGTGCCCTCGGCGATCAACTGCCCGCCCATCCGGGTCTCAATGCGCCCCGCGTTGAACTTCACCACCACGCCCGGATCGACCTTCAAGCGGGCGCTGGGACGGCCCTCGTTGATCAAGCCGCCGGGAGAGCTCGCAAGCACCAGGACTTCCGCAATCACGTGGACGATGTCGCGGTCGTCGAACGTGGCGGCCACGTCAAGCTGGTCGACCAGATTCCCTTGCACGTCGCGGTTAATGCGGACGAACAAGCCGTTGACGCTGTTGTCGGCGAGATAGTTCCCGTGGATCTCCGGCCCGACGCGATCGTAGTCGGCAGTAGAGACGGAGCTCTGGAATCGCGTGTCCGCGAAGCTGTTGGGATCGGCCGACACGACGACGTTGGCGCTGCGGCTCATGCGGTTGTAGGAGATGGTGGGGCGGGCCTTGACCATGAAGATCGAGGCGTAACTGTCCTGGACGCCGTTGACGGTCACGCGGCCGCCGCCGTAGCGGATGTCGGCGTGGTTCACGTAATTCCGGAAGATCCCCGCGGTTTCGAGGACCTTGCGGCTGGGATCCGTCTTCATGGCGTCGAAGTCGACGTTGTTGCGGAACACCAGCCCGCCCCAGTCCCCCTTGCCGGGGAGCGTGGTGTTCGAGAAGGTGTCGACCCCGACCGACTGGTCGTTGTACGAGGTGAAGTAGACGCTTTGCTCCGGCGTGCCGAGGACCTGAAGCGCGCCGCGACTGCGATCGGCGCTCTGCACGGAGCTGCCGACGTCGATGTTGGCCTGCCGGAGCTTGAAGACGGCCCCGGCGTCGATCATCACCGTGACCCCCTTGGGGATCTCCATCTTGGCCCCGTCGCTCAGGGCCAGGCCGAAGTTGTTGTAGCCGATTTCGTAGGCCTGGTTGTCCTGGAGGGTGTCGGTGATCGGGCTCGTGCCGCTGTCGAAGAACACCGACCGCCCGAGCAGGTTGACCTGCGTCCCGGACGCCGTGGCCGTGATCTTCAGGCCCTTGGCGGCGCCGGAGCGGTTGATCGCGTCGCCGATCGCCTGGGCGATCTGGGCGACCGTGTCGTTCGTGCTGAATGGAATGCGGACGTTCGCGGTCGTCCATACGCCGTTGCTGTCGAACTCGAAGGTCACCGTGCTCGACTCGTCGGCCAGCGTGAACCTTTTGCCGTCCAGACCCAGCGTCGAACCGGCCACGCTGGTGAGCGTCCGGCCGAAGTTGTCGTTTTCCGAGTTGTTGCCCACGACGCGCACGATGTCGCCGTCCTGCGCCGCCGCCAACGCCGCGGAGATCGTCTTGAAGGGATTCGTGGCGCTGCCCGCGCCGCCGGTTCCCTGGGAGGGCATCTTGTCGACGAAGAGCGTGCGGGCCGCGGTCCGGGCGTTGAACCAGAAGTTGTGCTCCCCACCGGGGATCCCGTCGCCGTCGCCGTCCAGGGGCGTCCGATACGCGGCGGTCCCGGCGGCCCCGTCGCTGTCGACGATGCTCTCGGTCGCATCGGGCCTCAAGGTCAGACGCACGTCGTACGCGCCTTGCGTCCTGCCGCCCATGCCGGTGTCGGAGGCCTCGGGATCGAAGGCGTTGTTGCCGCTGGCGGTGACCACGATGTAGTACGTGCCGGCGCTCAAGCGGAGCGATAGGGACGAGTCCTTGCCGAAATAGTCGTCGTTGCGCGCCACCACTTCGTGGTCGGCGTTGTAGAGCGTCAGCAGGGTGTCCAACGGGCTGGACGCCGGCAATCGCTGGGCGATCGTCTCGGCGCTGAACGTGCCGGGGGCGTCCACGGTGAACTTGTAGGCGTCGATGTCTCGGCTGTCGGGCCGGCGCATGTACTGGCCGTGGATGATGTCGGCCTGGCCCGGCCAGATCGGCTCCGTCGCGTACCCATAAGGAGGCGCGCCGCCGCCCATGATCGTCAGCGACGGCAGGTCGTAGTCGTGTGGATAGCCCAAATTGTGGCCGAGCTCGTGCAGCGCGGTCCCGAACCAACTGCCGCCGTAGGTGTCGTCCCACGCAATGCTGCTGTTCATGATCACCATGCTGCCGTTGGAGATCCCGTCCGCGGTCCCCAACTGCGGGTTGATGACCCGAAGGTCGCCTGTGATGATCCGGTAACTCCCGCCGCCGGCCACCTCTTTGAACTGGACCCCGAGGTACCTGCTGAAGAGCTCGAAGATTTCCCGGGTCCGCTGCTTCTGGGCTGCCGTGATCTGGTTATAAAGGGGATTTCCGGGCGGGTACGAGCCGTAGTTGTCCGGGAAGGAGTACGTAATCGCCGCCCCCACGCCAGGCGTCCCGTCGGCGCCGCGGACGTGGCTTTCGGAGCCCTGGAGCGTCGAACCTGGAATGGTGACATTCGGGGGCAGGTCGCGCGCCCCGGGATCCTGACGGCTGCCGGGCCAGGCGAGGTTGTAGTTGTCGCCCGCCGGCGGTTGTATCGCCGCCGAAATCACCAGGCTCTGCGGCTTGTTGCCGGTAAAATTGCTGCTCCCGCCCGGCTCGCTCGCAAGGTCGCGCGCGCCCGTAAAGCTGGAATCGCCGGCCGTCGAGTCGCTCCCCACCGTCCACGTGCTGGTCGCGATTGGCCGATACTGGTTGCCGATCCGCAGGCGGAACGCGTGCGCATCGGCGGTCGTTCCTGATCCGTACGCGTCCAGCTCCTGGTTGAACAGCAGCGTCGCCTTGTAGATGCCGTTGGCGTTGGAGTAAGTGACCGACGTCAGTTCACCGGTCGGGACCACGTAGTCGTCGCTCGGATCGCCCGGCTGGTTCTGGGCAATCAACGTGTAGAAGGCCGGGCTCCGCACGGAGAAGGGATCGGTTGACGGATCGCCGTCATGCACGTCCTCGTTGAAGTAGACCTCGATCGTGTTCCGCGCCTGAAACAGTTTCTCTTTGACGAAGGCGAAGCCGGCGGGCATGGAATCGACGTTCGCGGCGGCCGCCGTGCTGCGGCCGTCGAGCTCCAATCGCGTCGTGCCGGCCGTGTAATTCACGTCCAGCCCGAGGGGCGTGTACGCGTCAAGACGATTGGCCGTTTCTGCGGCCACTTGGGCCGCGGTCCAATTGGTGGCGACGACAATATCCGTCGCACTGGAACCACTCGTGCGGTACGTAAACGTCGCGATCGCCGCGCCGTTGGTCACCTTGAGCGTCTTGCCGACGACCTGCGAGCCGTTGAGCAACACGTCCAAGTAGGAAAGGTAACTCCCGTCCACGCCGTCGACGAACGGCGCCCGGCTGACCGGCTGCGGCACCACGGCGGTGATCTCCGGCGCCAGGTCGAGCGAGAAGAGGAAGACCTCGTTGCCGTTGGGCTGGCTCCCCTTGAACGGCACGCCCGAGGCGTTCTTCAAGGGCGTCGCGCCGATGCCGTAAACGATGAGCTGGTAGGAGTCGTCGGGCAGGGCCTCGGCGAACCGGAGGACGACCTCGTTGGGATTGTCGCCCACCTGGACGGACCCGAGGGTCACGTCGATGTCGGTCGTCGTGCCGCCGGCCCCGAAGACGTTGTCGCCGCCGCTGCGGACCAGGCGGATGCCGGTGGAGAGGTTCGACGGGTCCGACGACGACGAGGGGGAGGTGAAACTCTGCCCTTCGCTGAAGCGGAGCACGAGTTCCTGGGGCGCCTCTTGGAGCACGTCGCCGCGGGCGATGGTGGTGCCGGACTTGGGAATGACGGCCACCAGTTGCGGAGGAATCCCGACTTGCGGGGCGGCGCCGTAGACTTTCATCGACCAACTCTTCAAGGTGGCGATGCGCCCGCCGCGGAGGTCCTTGACGATCAACTGCCAATCGCCCACCGGCGATTCGCCCCACGAGCGATTCGTGGTGAAGGTCCAGCCGTTGTCGTACCCGTCTTTCGTGACGCTGCCGTGCTTGGCCTGGTTGGCGCGGTGCTCCCGGGCCAGGATCGAATGCGTTCCCGATGGCGAAACCAGCTCGATCTGCAGGTCGGCGGCCGAGAACTGCCCGGCCACCTTGTCGTCGATATCAACCGTCACCTCGACGTGCTCGATCTTGCCCACGGCGGCGCCGCTGGCAACGTTCACCGTGCGCGTCAAACCCGCCGAGCTGTTGTCGGGGATGTCCAGGTCTACGTTATTCTGAGCCTGGGTGACCAACAACTCCGCGCCCACGCTCGTCCAACTCTTCGCCAGATCGACGGCGGCCTTGGCGTCGACCGGCCCGAAACCGTACTTGGTGTTGACCCACATCCCGGCGCCGTTCTTGGTCCAATCCACGTCCGTGGGATCGTTCGGCGGCGTGGTCGTGGTGGCCCTGCCCTGCGCCGACAGGACGAGAATGTGCTGCACGTCGCGCCAGTTGAGATTCGGATTGGCCTCCAGCATCAGGGCGGCCACCCCGGAAACCTGGGCGGCAGCCGCCGACGTGCCGATGAGCACGGGGGGAGCGACGCCGGTGTGGTACCTGCTGAACTGGGAGGTGTAGTTCGTAGCGTCCGCCGGTCCGGACAGGTCGGTCACCCCCAAGGGGAGCCCGTCGAGGTTGATGCCGACGTCTCCGGTGCGGTCTGTTGTGGCGATACCAACCGAGCTATTGCCCGAGTAACCGGAGACCAGGATCGACGACCCGATCGTGGAATACGGCGCGTGTATGCCGTCATTGCCGATGGCGGCGACCGTGATCCCGTAGCGGAAATTCTGGAGGTAGTGGTAGTTGGCGTCGTCGGCCTCCGCGTATCCGTTGCCCGACCCGAAGACGAAGATGTTGCCGCGGTTGCTCCGGCCGGAGGTGATGGCGGTTTGCAGAGCGCTCAGGGAACTCGGGCCGAGATTGTCCAAGTAGCCCGCGACATACCAACTGTTGTTGTAGACGGCGATCTGCTGGTTGCTGGCGCCGAATGCGGCGGCGACCTGGGCGTCGGTCACGGCGCCCGTGGTGAGGGGCAGGCGCAACCCGGCGACCCCGGCCCGCGGCGCCACCCCGGTCACCCCCAGATTGTTGTTGCCGTAAGCCGCCGCAATGCCTGCCAAGGCGGTGCCGTGATTATCGCCGGCCAAGACGGGCGCCGGGGTGGCGTCCCCATCCGCGAAATCGTAGCTGAGACTCGACCGGTAATTGCCGCTCAAGTCGGGATGGTTGCCCTGCAGGCCGTCGTCGACAATCGCGATCACGACTCCCGACCCCAAGCCGGTGCCGTTGGCGAAATCCCAAACGTCGGTCACGTTGAGATCTTGCCTGGCGGCCGAAGTGTCCTTCAAGTGCCATTGCTGGGCGAAGTACGTGTCGTTGGGGATCGCCAACTTCTGCACCGCGTGCAAGGCGGCAGCCTCTTGGAGATCGTGGCTGTCGAGGTTCTCCGTGGGCTGGCTCGCCTCGCCGAGCGTCTGCGGCCAAGCCAGGTCGTTCTCCGACGGCGTGGCGCCGATGCTCAGCAGAGTTCTTTCTTCGCACTGTTCGATGCGAAGGCCGCGCGGCTTGGAGAAAGCCGTCTTTCCGGCACGTTGCCCTTGAACACCCAGACGCCGCGACCGCCCTTCCTTCGCCGTAGAACGACGGAGCAAGTTCCAGATCCCCATTGTGCATTCTCCTCGCCGTGGCACCGGCCGGATAACTTAACTTGATAGCGTTGCTAAAATCCCTCTCTCCGCGCAAACCTTTGCCTGACTGCTTGGATAGACGAAAACCGCAAATCCGTCAAGCAAATTGCGATCCGCCCAATCGGTACGATTAAAGTCTAAAAACCGCAAAAAATCAAGCACTAAGGTTCCTGAGCGCCATATTTTACCCAGTTATACTAAAGCGCGCTTTCTAGCTAACATTCCTAAATGATTGGGAGACGTACACATTGAAGGTGGTCTATTACCACATTAACGTGTTATTATCTCGGCCATCGAGGGTACCCCACTTCCGGGTGGATGACGATCTGTAGGACGGCCTTTCCAGGCCGTCTTTTCGGGCGGTTTTCGACGGCCTGGAAAGGCCGTCCTAGAAGTTCGTAGTCCCGGCTTTAGCCGGTAACGCGCGAAGAATGCCGTCTAAAGCTCCTCACGCGGGTGCCGCGATTTGATGGAGAGTAACTCCCCTAAACGATGGGCAGTTCCTTGGGAGCGGTGAGGCAAACGTACTCTCCTCCCGCCAACTTCACGTCTGGAAAGGCCGGCAGCAACTTTTCTAAGGCTGCCTTTTCAAGTGGCCTAGGCCACTTGTACTGATCCTGCAAACGCTCGCAGATCAGCGCGAGGCTGACCCGTGGGGAATCCTCGGAAAGCAGCGAGCAGACGAAATCGTGCAGCGGAGCAAGGGCGCTCCTGGCCGTCCAGTGCGTGAGCTTCTTCTGAGCCCGTTTCTCGATCTGCCGGATTCTTTCACGCGTAACACCGTATTCCCGACCCAGCGCCGCTAATGTGCGCCGAGTTGCTCGCCAAGCGATCCGCTCAAGGAAAACCCGCCTTTGCCGTTCCTCGCTGAGCACTGGTGCGACCAGGGAGGCCAGAAAAGCCTCTGGCGTTGAATAGTCCACTTCGCGCGAAGCATGCTCCGCCAGTCCCGATAGGAACTTGTTGACAACAGCCCGCAGCCTGGCGAGCGATGCCCCACTAAGCTTGTTTCCCCCTCTCAATTGGTCATGCGGGGTGAGCAAGAGTTCTCCGAGCGATGTGACGCCAGCGATGGTCAGGACTTGGTCACGCTCCGTCCCCAGACGTAGATCACTGATCGGGACATCGGGGCAGTAAGAGGGGTGCAATTCGTCGGCGCAAATACCGTTCAACAATTCCCCGGAGAAGAACGGCAGCAACTTCCACGAGGAGGCCGTCATCGGGCTTCTCGCGGCGGCCAGCCGGCTCATCCTTGGCACCTCCGCTCCTTCGGCTTCGATTAGGCTGGAGCGAGTATCCCTTCTTTGGCTCTCGATCAGGCAGGAGCGAATGTCACTTGGCAGTCGTTGCCGAAGACTCTGCTGCAGATCGGCAAGCTCTCGAACGGTAACGGAGCCGCAGTTCCTGATCAGTGGAGGCTTCTCGAGATCAACTTTCAGAAAGTCGGCGACCGTGTCGATACGGAGCCGTGCGAGGGCCTTGAGTCCGCGCACGCTCAATTCCAGCTCCGCGACGCTCTTTCGCAAAAGCAACCCGATCTCGTCATCGTCGCCTTGGTCAGGCAAGAGCTTTTCCCGTAGTGCCTTTTGCGACGCGTTGAGGCGGGCGTACGTTACCGCTCCATAGCCCCTGACGGTCAAGACCCTGCGCACATTGAGCTCGAAGAACTCGCGGACTGTAAAGACCCCGAGTGCCCGGAGCGCGCCGCGCTCCTTGCCGGTGAGCGGCAGTTGCGAAACGGGGCTTTCCAGGGAGAGCGCCCCGGCACTCCGCGCACCCGTTTTCACTCGCTTGCCTTTCCGCATTGCACCTTCTCCCCCACCAGTGGAAGAAAACGGGACAGGTCCGATTAAGTGAAAATACGTAGACATGCTTGTTGAACTAAGCCGCTCCGCGGCAGACAGCGGATCACCGTAAGGGATGGTAGCCCGGTGTGCCGGCAACGGGTACGTGAGCCTCAACTACAACGGCCAGAAGCTCGGCAAGGCCCCCCAGGCGTTCCTGATCGAGTGAGCCGGACCATCATGGACGACGACCTTTCCTCTTGTTCCTTGTTCCTGACTGTGACTTGGAGTGCAGGCGGGCCCTCAACTCAGACAGGGGAATGGACCTTCCACGGCGTCGTCGCTCTTCGATCATCCGCCAGAATTCGGGCGAAGTCGCCAATTCCAGCTCTTCCTCGTCGTACGACTCAATGCCGACGATCACGGCGCTCGGCTTGCCGCCTCGCATGATGACGATCCGTTCTTTTTGCGCGGAATCCAATACCTTGTCAATATCTGCTTCTGCCTGCACCGCAGTGATAGGCTTCATGTGACGTCCTCCGTGGTTTGTGTCTGTCCCTTGTGGCGCACGGCCCTGATATGTACCTGTTTCTTCGTGTCATCGGCGTCGTAGAAGACGCGAAAACTCCCAATTGGAAGTGAGATTATAGATATTTTAGCGCCTTAATGGTCGGAACGCAACGTACAGCGCGAGGGATGCCCACGAAGCCTTCCCTCGCCGTCGCTTGTCCGTGCTTCATCGCCGCCATAACATTCCGCGGGCACACTCGCGGAGTGTCTCGTCATGCCCCCTTGCTGTGCGTTGAGTCAGGAGCAGGGCAGCACGTGGCAACACCAGAACATGCTGTTGAGCACGGTGAGCTGGTCGCAACCTTGGCCAGCTATGTGCCGAACGTCGTTTTGCGGCGATTGGCTCGTGATCCCCGGCCTCTGGCGGAGCCCTTGGCGGAGAAGTTCACCGGGGCGGTGCTCGTGGCCGACGTCTCCGGGTTCACGAGCATCACTGAGTCGCTGGCAAAACGGGGCTCGTTGGGGGCGGAGATGCTCACCGCCATCCTCAACGAGTACTCCGGGCGGGCGATCGAGGTAATCTCTGCCCATGGCGGCGATATTGTCCGCTTTGCCGGGGATGCCATTCTCGCGGCCTGGTACGCCGACGCGGCACACGACATCGCCACCCTGAGCGGCCGTGCGCTGCGTTGCGCCCTGGCCCTCCAGGCCGAACTGCACGGTTTTCAAGCCCGCGAAGGCCCCCCCGCTGTCGCTGAAAATCGGGGTCGGGGCCGGCGAATTCGTCCTCTTGCACCTTGGGGGAGTACACGATCGCTGGGACTTTCTGGTTTCCGGACCGGCCTTTACCCAGGCGTTCTCGGCCATCGACAAAGCCGGCCCGGGGCAGGTGGTCGCCTCCCTGCGGGCCTGGTCGCACGTCGATGCACAGTTCACCGGCAGCCGGTTGCCGATGGGATCGGTGCTCGTCGAGGCCGCTAACACCGCGGCAGAGCTGGACGCGTTTCCCGCGCCGCCGGTTACGGATGATATGGCGGCGGCGCTCGGCGCCTGCGTGCCGGCGACCGTGACCTCGCGGCTCTCGGCCGGGCAGGAGCAATGGTTGGGGGAGTTGCGCGTGGTGAGCGTGCTGTTCGTGAATCTGCCCGAGCTCAACTATGCCACGCCGCTGGAGCGTGCGCAGCAGATCGTGCATGACCTGCAAACGGAAGTCGGCCGCTTCGAAGGCAGCGTCAACAAACTGAGCGTCGACGACAAGGGCACGTCGCTTCTGGCCGCCATGGGCCTGCCTCCCCTGGCTCACGAAGACGACGCCAAACGCGCCGTCCAGGCGGCCATGGCCATCCAGCAGCGGATGGCCGCGATGGGGCTGAGGACCTCGATCGGCATTTCCACGGGCCGGGTCTTCTGCGGATCGATGGGAAGCCGGCGGCGGCGGGAATACACACTCCTGGGCGACGCGGTGAATCTTGCCTCGCGCCTGATGCAGGTGGCGCTGAGCGAAATCCTTTGCGATGAGACCACGTTCCATAGTACCCGATCGCGCATCGAGCTCGAGCGCCTCGCGGACGTCATCATCAAGGGGAAGGCCGAGCCCGTGGCGGTCTACCGGCCGGTGGACCGCCAGCACCGAACCATCCCGGTGAAGGGCAAGCTCGTCGGTCGCCAGCCCGAGCAGGCGCTATTGCGCCAGCGGCTCCACGCCCTGGTCGCCGGGGCGGAGACCGAGGTGGTGATCCTCGAAGGCGATGCGGGAATCGGCAAGTCGCGCCTGGTGGCCGACGTGCTGGACATGGCCCGCGAGTTCGGGATCACCTGCCTGGTGGGCGCCGGCGACTCGGTGGAGACCTCGACCTTGTACTACGCCTGGCGGCCGGTCTTCCATCAACTGCTCTGCTTGGATTCTGTCGACGCCGCGCCCGAGTCGCGCCGCCGGCAGATCCTGGCCCAACTCGAGGGCAATGCGGAGCTGGCGAAGCTCTCACCGCTTCTGGAAACCGTTTTGCCCTGCGGTCTGGCCGACAACGAGATCACCTCGCACATGAGCGGACAGGCGCGTGGGGAGAACACGCGGATGCTGCTCCTGGAGCTGCTCGCCCGGGCCGCTGCCCGGTCGCCGGTCATGGTCGTCTTGGAAGATGCCCATTGGCAAGACTCGGCTTCCTGGGCCCTGTCGCTGCAAGTGAGTCGCCAGATTCCGTCTCTCCTTCTGTTGCTGTCGACTCGTCCTCTTGTCGAAGCGAGTCCTGCTGAATTCGATCAACTCCGCCACGGCCCGAACGCCTCGCACTTGCGGCTCGACAAGCTCGCCTTGGAGGACACCACGCAACTGCTTTGCCGTTGTCTCGGCGTGACCGGCGTGCTCGACGCGGCCGCCGCGCTGATTCACGAGAAGGCGGAAGGCAATCCGCTCTTCACGGAGGAGCTGGCCTACGCGTTGCGGGAGAGCGGACTCTTGGAAATCGGCGAGGGACATTGCCGCCTGGCCGCCCACCTGCCCGACTGGAGCAAATTCGGCTTCCCGGACCCGCTGCACGGCGTCATCGCCAGCCGCATCGATCGGCTGGGAATACTCTCGCAACTGGCGGTCAAGGTCGCCAGCGTGATCGGGCATCGTTTCCGTTTTTGCGCCCTGCACGACGTTTACCCGTTGGCCGAAGAGCGACCCAACCTGCCGGAGCATCTCACCACCGCCCGCCAGGCCGACATCATCGCCCCGGAATCGCCCGAACCCGAAGCGAGTTACGTCTTCCGGCACGTGATCGTGCAGCAGGTGGCCTACGACCTGCTGCTCTTCGAACAGCGCCGGCCACTGCACCACGCGGTGGCCGAGTGGTACGAAAAAACGTACGCCGACAACCTCGCCCAGCATTATCCCTTCCTGGCGCACCACTGGCAGCGCGCCGGCGAGCACGGCAAAGCGATCCAGTACCTGGAAATGGCGGGCGACCAGGCGCTCGGCAGCGGAGGCTACAGCGAAGCGGCCGGTTTTCTCCAGGACGCCCTGAGCCTCGATCGCGAAGCCAACCTCCAGACGAGCGATCTGCGACGGGCACGCTGGAATCGGCAGCTTGGCGAGGCGCACTTGGGCCTGGGGAGACTCGCGGAGAGCCGCGAGTATCTCCGCGAATCGCTCCGGTTGCTGGGTTGGCCCTTGCCGGACACGCGGGTCAGGCTTTGGCTGAGCGTGGCGGCCCACATGGGCCGCTGCCTCGTGCGTCGTCTGTTCCGCGGCCGCAGCGGTCGTAGCCTCGGCAATCCGGCTGAGCGGCCGCGCAAAGACAACGTGGTGGTCGATTGTTGGTTGTGGTGCAGGCGTCTCGCCTGCGGTTTTCGGTGCAGGCGAGACGCCTGCACCACAAGCAGTTGTCCAAGTCGTCTCGACGCAGACGCTGAGCCGGACGCTTCCATCGAGGCGGCCCGCGCCTACGAGCGGCTTGCCGAGATCTGCTACATGGCTAGCGAAAGAACGCGGCTCTTGCACGCCATGCTCGCCTCGCTGGTGGCCACGGAGAACGCCGGCCCCTCGCCGGAGCTTGCCCGGGCGTACGGGAGCAATGCCTTTGTTGTCGCGCTGATCGGGCTCGGGCGCCTCGCCCGCGCCTACGCCCGCGATGCCCAGGCGACTGCCCAGGCGGTCGATGATCCGACGTCGATGGCCTGGGTCAAGGGCGCCGAGGGCATTTCGGCCCTGGGCATGGGCCGGGGGGCAGCGGCGCAGAAGGCACTAACCGAGGCCATCTCCCTGTATCGCCGGCTGAGGGACTGGCAGCACTGGGGAGAGTGCATGGCCATGATGGCCCAGGCCACCTACTGCGTCGGCGATGCCCGCCGCGGCCTCGAGCTGTGGACCGAGCTCTACGTCACCGCCAGAAACCGCGGCGATAAGCTCCAACAAGCCTGGGCGTTCAACGGCCAAGCCGACGGACTCTTGAGGAGTAACCAAGAGGATCACACCGAAAAGGCGATCTTGTTCCTTCAGACCGCCATCGGGCTGTTCAGGGAGAATATCGACAAGATTTCCGTGGTCGGCTCGTTCGGCATGTTGGCGATCGCCCACGTGCGCCGCGGCGATCATCAGGCCGCGCTCGCGGCCGCCGAGGACGGGATGCGATTGATCCGCGAGATGTCCACCCCGACCGGATATTACAGCCTGGCCGGCTATGCCGGCGTAGCCAACACATACCTCGTCATGGCGCACTCCGATGATACGCATCGTGAAATCTACGTCGCGCGGGCACGAGAGGCATGCCGAGGACTGAACCGCTTTGCGCGGACTTTTCCCCTCGGTTATCCCAGCGCGTGCCTGTGCCGCGGGCGACTGGCCTGGCTGGAGGGCAAGCCGAAGGCAGCGACAAAAGCCTGGAAAAAGTGCCTCGCCGCCGCGACCCGCCTGGGAATGCGCTACGAACAAGCCCTTGCCCATTTCGAGCTCGGCCAGCACCCTTCCGACAACCATCCGGAGCGTCTGGGCCATCTTGCCCGTGCCCAAGAAATCTTCGCCGCCACGAACACCCGCTTCGATCTTCCCTGAGGGAAACCGCGACGGGGCCCATGCGCCGCGTTCGCCGTCGCCGTTGGCTCCGGGTTAAACGATCGCACGGGCAACAGGCTGCTGCGCGGTTTCACTCAGTCGACCACGTCGGGCGGAGGAGGCGGGCGAGGGGGGCCGGCGGGCTGTGCCGACGGCGGAGGGGGCGGCGGAGGCTCTTTGCCCAGACACGTCGTCTTCAGGTCAACGCCGATCCCGATCACGTACTCCGCTTCGGCCGGATAGGCGATCCAGCCTGCCAGCACGCCCTGGCGCGCGGCGGCGTTGCGGGCTTCGAGGTAGGTGGCGAAGCTGTCGCTGAAGACGCGGAATTCGAGGTAGAACTTTTGCGGGTCGATGCCGCGGATCCAGCGGTGGAACTGCGACGTCCCCTTGCCGATCGTCTCGGTCTTGTCGCCGGCGTCGGGACGCAGCTCGGTCTTCAGGTACGGCTTGGCATCGCCGCCGACATGGATCTTCACCCGGCAATAGCGATCGCCGACGAAGCGCTTCTCGAACAGTTGGGCCATTTTCTCGCAGTCGATGCGGTTCTGGCGGAAGAGGACCCTTTGGCCTTCTTTGATGACCTGCTGGGCCTTCTGTTGCAGCCCTTGGGTGTCGACGGGCACGACCCGGCCGGACCGGCAGATGAAGGTCAGCGGCTGGGCCCCCTTGGGGGCTTCACGAGGGTCGGGGAGATTGACGATCTTGGCGTCCATGTCGGGGCCGCGGGTGGGCGTTTCGGCCAACCGGGCCCGGAGGCTGGCAATCAGGGTTTCCTTTTCGGTGATCTGCTTCTGGACCGTCTCGACCTGGGTGCGCCGTTGGGCGACCTGCTTCTTGAGGTCCTCCACGTTGATCTTCGTCGTGGCGAGCTTCGCCATGTCGGCTTTCAGTTGCGCGATCAGCTCTTTCTGCCGGGTCAGGGACATTTGTCCCTGGTAGGCCTGGCTCTCCGAGTCCTGCAATGTCTTGCGATTCTCCTCGACCAGCTTGTTGAGTTCCTGGGCTTCGCTCAGGGCGCGGGCCAGTTGCTCGGCGCTGATGTCGTCGACAAAGCCCTTGATCCGCTTGACGGCGTCGCCGGCATCCAAGAGCGAGAAGATCAACACGATCAGCAGGATCCCGAGCACGTTGGTCAAGGTATCCATCAGCGAGTCGAGGTTCATTCCGCTGACCGAGGATTGCCGTCGTCCCATGCGCGAGCCCTACCGTCGGAAAACGTTCAAGTCGATCTTGCCCTGGCTGGGCACGGGGAGCTTGCCGGTCTTGCAGTAGCCGTTGGGACCGAAGTGGGTGCGGGCCGCGTCGCGGGCGACGTTGAAGGTGCCCACCCCGTCCGGTCGCACCAACAGGATGATCTGCCCCTTGGGCGTGCCGGCCACTCGGTCCAGGAGCTTGTGGAAGTCGCCGTCCTCCTTGTTCAAGTCGGCCGTGCGGATCCGTTGCGGCTCCTTGCCTTCGTGAATCAGCACGCTGCCGGCCGCGCACTCGACGAACGTCGGCACGATGTCCAGGCCGGTGCCGCCGGGGCGGATCTGCACGATCGCCTCTTCGGGACCCGCCTTGCGGCGCTGGACCTCCTTCTGAAGCTCCTCGACCGTCTTCTGGAGCTTGGTCGGGTCCGCTTCGATCTCGGTGAGCCGTGCACGAAGGCGGGCCGATTCGGCCAGGAGTTTCTCATATCCGGCCGCTCCCACGCGGTTGAGCTCGTCCTTCTGTTTCTTCTCCAGGGCCGCCGCCTCCGACGCTGCCAGCCGGATTTCTGCCTGCGCCCTCTCGGCGTCGCTGAGCAGTTTCTTGAGCGACTCCAACTCCGCCTGGTTCTGCTCCATCATCGCCTTCAGCTCGGTGTACTTCTCGTAACGCTCGATCTCCTCCTTGGACTGCTCGCTGTTGGCCTGCCCGCCTAACTGGATTGCGATCATCAGCGTGAGCGATCCGATCAGGCACACCAGGATGCTCATGAACGGAAAGAGCGAAATCGTCTCGCCTTCGTTCTTCCGACGGCCCATACGCGGTTCCTCTTTTTTCCCCCCTGTGGGGCAGCCTTCTTCTCCGTGGGGCAGCCTTTCCAGGCTGCCGGTTTCCCTGTGGGTGCATCCTTTCCAGGGTACCCATGACAGCCTGGAAAGGCCGTCCTACAGCTAGCCGAACAGCCGCCACCGCGGCCGCGGCATTCGCACGACGACATGTTTCTCGCCGAGCTTGCCCAGCACGTCGTTGAGCGACCCCAGGCCGATTTGAACGGCTGCGAAATAGCCGTTGAGCGATTCCGCCGCCGAACAGATCGACTGGGCCGAACGCTCCACGGAGTCGGCCAACTGGGTATGGACCTCCGCGGTGCGGGGTGCCAGTTCGTTCATCGCGGCGGCCTGTTTTTCGGAGGTCGTCTTCAGCCGCTCGGCGGTCTGCTGGAACGACTCCCCCGCCTTGGTAATCTCGCGCATGGCCAACAGGTGGTTCTCACGAATCTTCTCGTCGGTCTGCGACCACGCCTTGGCGATCTGCTGCCCGAAGCACTCGCCGGTGGCCTCCAGCTTCTTGGCCCAGTTGCGGAACTCGGCGTGATGGCCCGCCATCGCCGCGTCGATCGCCGCCTGGAGCGCCTTGCCGTCGGCGCCTTGTAGAACGGAGGGGGTGCTCGCCTCCTTCAGACGTTTCAGCAGGTTCTCGTTGCAGTACTCGTCGACCCAGTTGAGCAGGTCCTGCTCGGCCTTCTGCAAGGAGCTCATCGGAAACATGATGAACATGCTCAGCGTGAGGGCCAAGAGCGTGGTGTCGAAGGCCGTCGCCAGGCCGCTGGTCACGGCGTTGAACGACTCTTTCAGGGCCCCCAGGTCGCTGGCGGCGCCCATGGCCGAGGAGAAGGCTCCCACCGCCTGGCCGATCCCGATGACCGTGCCGAGGAACCCCAAAATGGGGATCGCCCAGATGAAGACCTTAATCAGCGTGTAGCTGGAGTCCACCGCGTTTCCGTCGATGTCCGACTGCGACGACAGCCGGTTGGCCGCCTCGCTAGAGCTTCCCAAGACGCCGAAGTGCTCCAGGCCGCGAAGCACGCGATTGACCAGGAAACTTTCTCCGGCTTGGATCGGCAGCGCGCGAATGTGCTGGATGAACCGGCCCGCGGATTCGGCGTTGATCTCCCGGGAGATCTCGTCGGGCAAGAGGTCGAAGAGCATCGACCGGCGTTGCACCTTGAGCTTGCGATATTTCAAGATGAGGATCACCACCGACCAGGAGGCAAACCAGATCTCGGCGAACTGCACCCAGCCGCGCTGCCAAAGCAGGGCCCCCAAGTAGCTTTTCTGGAAGGGGAACAGCACCGCATAGATTGCGACAAATCCGGCAAAGCCCAGCAGGCCGGTATGCCAGATGCTGACCTCCGTGCCGCTGGATGCCTCCTCGCGGGAAACGCCGGCTGCCGGTTGTTTCCTCTGCTGGACGCGGGATGGCGTCGCATTTTCACGGGCCCCGCCCCCGCCGTCCTGTTGCGGCGTGGGCGACACTTCCTGCAAGAAGCTCAACGGGTCGGCTGCCCCGGATGGAGCAGGGGCTTGGACCACCTGCGCGTGCTGACAGTACGGACAACGGGCCTTCTTGCCGACGTACTCTTCCCGCAATCTAAGCTTCTTCTTGCACTGGGCGCAAGTGAATTCAAAATACATGGGCACCTCTTTTCCTCGCCGACCGCATCGATTTGCTCGCTCCCCGCCTCTTCTCCGAGTGGCAACTGCTCTTATCGTAAGAAAGAGCCGGCCGAAGTTCAACTGTCTTCGGCGTCACCTCTCAGGCAATCCGTGATTTCTGCCTGCCATCGTCGGGATCGATAGATTGACCCCAAAGATGTGAGTTCCCGACGAACGACGAGAGGATGCCTACCCCGACGGTGATGGTGGTGCCGATGAGCACATACCACGGCCAGGCGATGTCGGCCAGCGGGTTGAGCCCCGGGGCCAGGGCGGGATACGCCGCGGCCAGCGGGCGCGCGAAGACCACAAAGGCCATGGCGAGAATGCCCACCGACATGCCGAGGATCGCGTCGCGCTGCCTCGCCCGCGCCCAGGCGATGCCGAGGAAAAAGCCGCCCAACAAAGCCCCATAGGTGAACGAGGCGATCCCCAGGGCCACGACCACGACCGGCGTGCCCTGCTGCTTGAACAATAGCGCCCCCAGCGTCAGCCCCACGCCCCAGGCGAGCGCGAACCGCTTGCCGGCGCGGAGCGTCCGAGGATCGTCGGCCTTTCGGCCGCTGAGCGGCAGGTAGATGTCGTGCGTCGTCGCTGCCGCCAACGAGTTGATCGCGGCGGAGTGCGTGCTCATGGTCGCGGCGACGATCGCGGCCACCACCAGGCCCACCAGCCCTTGCGGCATCTCTTCGAGGATGAAGGTCGGAAAGACCTCGTCGGAACGGGCGAACGAGCGCCCTTGGTAGAATACAAAAAGACCGACCCCGATCAAGAGGAACAGCGTGAACTGGAAGAAGACCACCAGGCCGCTTCCGACGAGCGCCTTGCGCGCGTCGCGCAGGCTCCGCGAGCAAAGCAGCCGCTGGACGATGAGCTGGTCGGCGCCGTGCGACGCCATGGAGAGGAACGCTCCGCCCAGCAGCCCCGCCCAGAGATTGTGGTCCTGGCGCAGGGTGGGCGTGACATCGATCAGATGAAATTTGCCCGCCGCGGCGCCCGCGTCGATGATGGCCCGCCAGCCGCCCGGCACCAGCCGGCCCAAGAGCACCACGGCCGCAATCCCGCCGGTCAGATAGATGCTCGCTTGCAGGATCTCGGTCCAGACAACCGCCTTCATCCCGCCGCGGTACGTGTAGACCACCGTGAGCAGCCCGAGGATCAAGATCGCGGCGGGCATCACCAGGTCCTGCCGCACGCTTGGGCCCAAGATCAGGGCCACCGGGATGGCGGTGGCGAAGACCCGCACCGAGTCGGCCAGCGCGCGGGTGACCATGAAGACGATCGACGTGAAGCGCCGCGTGGCGAGCCCGAAACGGTGTTCCAACAGGGCATAGGCGGTGACCAGATCCCCCTGGTAGTAGCGTGGCAGGAGCGTCGCCGCGATCACGGCGCGCCCGATGATGTAGCCCGCCGCCACTTGAAGGAACCCCAGATCGCGCGAGAAGGCGAGCCCGGGGATGCTGATGAACGTCAGTGCACTGGTCTCGCTGGCGACTACGGAGAAGAGCACCGCCCACCACGGGA
>CAYTJV010000002.1:0-44005 GCA_964438165.1 uncultured Planctomycetaceae bacterium
CCTACGCCCTGCGCGAGGCGTGCCAGCTTTGTGTTGACGAGTGCGTGACGTCCGGCTACCGCGCCATCGAATTCCTCCGCGTCGGCACGCAGGTCGACGAAGCCGGACAGCCGATCGAGGGGAGCGGGTTCTTGGCCCCGGTGGTGCTGCCTGACCGGTGCGTGGGCTGCGGCCTCTGCCAGACGCGGTGCCTGGCGATCAACGGCGTTCAGAAGCGGCTCCTCGACGAGTCCGCGATTCGCGTCGTCGCCGGCGAAGGCAAGGAAGACCGCCTCTTGAAGGGCTCCTACGTCGCGATTCGCCATCAAGAGCAACTTCGCAAGACCCAACAGACGCGCCCCGACCGGGCCGGCGACGGCTACCTTCCGGAGTCGCTCAAGTGATACAGGCATCTTCTTACGGCACGAAGTACCCGTGTTCCGAGGCGCCGACGTCGAAGCGGCCGGGGGCGTTCCAGCAGTTGAAGCCGCACATCGTCAAGGGCGCGCTGGGGCGCTGCATCCCGTCGGCGTCGCGGCAAAGGCCGAGGATCGGGCAGCCCTGCTCCAGGGTCGGCGAGCCGCACATCGTGGTGAGCACGTTGGCCACCGTGTCGATCTCCTGGATGCCTTCCTGGGCCATGCTCTTGGCGAGCGATTCGGTGACTAGCTTGCCCTGGTATTTCTCGGCCGGCCCGTCGGCTAGGCGGCCCACGTAATAGCCGATCGCCTTCTGCGGCGCGAGCTTGCGGTGAACGCCGATCGGACACGGCTCCTCGGCATCGGCGGGCAGGCGCACGAAGACCCGGGCCGTGGCCGGATCCTGGCAAAACGTCCCCGGCGGGATTTCTTGCGGCGGCAGATCGAGGCGATAGAGATCGCACGCCCGGCGACGGCCGTCGCGCTGGCGGTAGTCGAGCCGGGCCATGAACCAGTGGCTCCGCGCCGCCATCGCTCCTTCGCCCGGCTGGGTGTCGAAGACCCACACGCGGCGCGCCGGATCGCCGTAGGGCTTCCAATTCTCGGACACGTCGAGGATGAACGTCCCGCCGCCGGCATAAGGCCAGGCGTTGGCGCCCAGCGGGCCGACGTTGAAATGCGGCGTGAGATTGCTCACGGAGATCGCATGTTGCCGGATCCGCCACCGCCCGTTGGCATCCTGGCGTTTGGAGTACACCAGCGGGGCAAGCCGGGAGTTGCGATCCAAGCCGCACGTCTGGGCCCAAGCTGCCAACCCGTCGGCACGCCCGTGGCCGGCCGTCGCCTGGAATTTCAGCGGAGATTGTGCCCGGCTATACACATTGTAGTCGGACCACACCGCCGCGGTCGGCTGCCGCCCGGCGATCGCCAATTGACGCCCATCGGCCTGGATCAGGTTGTTGAGCACTTGGGCCGAGCGGACCTGCGCGCCCAGCACGATCCCATCCTCGGTCGAACGGAGGAGGCTGTTGTTGAAGATCCGCAAGTCGTCGGCCTCCGAGGCGAGGATGCCGACGCGCGTGTGCTCGGCGACGTTATTCACGAGCATGACCCGCGACCCGGCGACCTGGTAGGCGCAGTCGGCGGAGTCGGCCCAGTTGCCGTCGAGGACCCCATCGGAGGCCGGTGCGCTGATCTCGAACCCCGTCTGCTTGCCGCCCGTGTGCCGGCTCTGGAGCACGAGCAGCCCTGCCGTCGGGCCGACCGTGCGAAACCCCACGGGGCTATCGATTGCCGCGCACCAGCGTACGTCGGCCAGCGAGCCAGCCAGCTCGTATCCGGCCGTGCCGCCTTTGACCTGGCACTCGTAGAGCGTATTGCCCCGGCCGGTCGCGCGGATGCCCGCGCCGTCGCTCTTCTCGACGAAGACGTATTCCACCACGCAATCCCGCGTGTTGCGAAGTTCCACGGCGGCTGCCGCGTGGGAGCCCGTTACCCGCAGGCCGGCGATGCGCACGTGAGCGCACCCATCGAGCAGCACCGCGGGCCGCGGCATCGATCACCGACGGACCGCGTGTGGGGAACTTGGCCGGCGTCGGGTACGGCGGATTCTCGGCCACAATGTGCAAGAACTCCTGCGCCGTGCCCGACCGGTTGACCACCAGCGGCTCGCGGTATACCCCGGGAAGGAGCACGAGCAAATCGCCCGGCCGCATCCGCGCCAAACTGTATGCAAACGACGCCCACGGCGCAGTGCGGCTGCCCCGGTCGGGCGAGTCCTTGCCCTCGGGAGCGATGTAGTAGGCCCTGGCTCCCGGCAGCGGATTCTGGATGGCGCCCAGGGTCGGCCGCTCGCCGCGCGGTTGCCCCAGCATGTCCCGGTCGTTCCCCTTGAATGTGAATCGCCGATTTCCGTTGGCTTCATCCGGGTCGAACAGGAACGTTCCCACCTGTTGCCGCACCGCGGCGCCGGCGCCCAGGAGCGGCGAGTCAGGCAGGGGGCGGAAATCGAACCGCATCGGATTGGCGACCAGGTTGAAGTACGAAGGCGGGGCGATGCCGTGGGCCTCGTAGCCGGTTTTCTCGCGGAATTCCGCCAGTGTGATCCCCTCTTTCTCCGCCGTCGAGTGCGACACGATCGGCTTTCCCCAATGAATGAAGGCCGAAAGGGGGCCGGGCGCCGCCTGGAGGTCCTTCCAGTAGCAATTGTAGTCGATCCGCGAGTGCGAGGCGTCGCTCCGTTCGCTGTAGAGCAAGTAGTTGGCCCCGTGGTGCGGGTTGTCCATGGCGTCGGCAGCCACGGTGGAGCGGACGTCAAGGAACACGTTATTCAGGCTCGCCAGGTGATAGACCGTGCGCGAGTGGAACACCGACTCAAACTGGTCGCCTTTGTTGAGTACCGGGAAATGGCCCTTGAGCACGTGGAACTCCATGCCCATCAGCGACGAGGCCAGGATCGACGCGCCGGGCACCAGCTCCGCCTCGAACGGCCGCACGTCGGTCCAGGTGCCGGTCACACGGACCAGCGGTGGACGCTCGCCTTCCAGTCCCACGAAGAGCCGCCCGTCGGCCGGCTCTCGGCTCAAACGCAGACGCGGCCGCCCCTGGGTGAGTATCTCGGCGCTGATCGCAAACCGCTCAACTCTCCGTCCGTTGGAGTCGTAATAGAGCACTTCGACGCTCTGCCCGGTCCGGAGCGGCTCGAGGACCTCCAACTCCGTCTTGGAAATCATGCGATGCGGGATCGAAAGCCGGCCGGGGCGGATCACGGTCAGCGTGTAGACCAGGTCGCGACGCACCTCTTCGGTTTGCGGGATGTGCGGCGGCGGCACGGCGGCTGATTGCGGCGAGGAGCCGTCGGCCAGACGCAAATAGAGCCGGCGCGCGGCTGGGTCGTGGTAGTACGTGCCCCGGCCCATCTCCGTCAGGCTCCCTACCGCTCGGTAGGACGCGAACCCCTTGGCGTCGATGAGCATCGGCGACGGTTGATCCCAATTCTCGCAATAGTAGACTTCGGGTTGATCTTTCAAGGTGATCCAGCGCACGTCGAGGCTGATCCCTTTCTCGTGGCGCAGCGGCTCGATGGTAAGCCACGGCACCGGGCCTCGCCGGACCAAGGGAAAACTCGGGCCGTAACAGGGGGCGCCCTGCTCCGTGGCGTTGGCCCGCTCGGGCTCGCTGTGGAACCAGATTCCGCCGCCCCGGAACGTGGTATTGTTGATCGCGTAGCCGCGGTCCGAGCCGCGGAAGGTGACCGACGAGCCCTTGTCGGTGGCGAAGATGTTGTTGCGGACGATGAGGTTCTCGGACACTTCCACGTCGACACCCCCGCGCCCGGCGAAAACGCAGCCTTGCACGACGTTGTTGAAGCAGTACTGGTCCCACCACGGCCCCTGCGTGCCGCACATGCCCGGCAGGAAGTAAGATCGCTCCCAAATGTGATGGTTGGCAAAGGGGATGTTCTTGGTGGGGTTGTCGTTCAGATCGAAGAGGAAGGCGTTGCTCACGTCGAACACACAGTGATCCACGTGCAGCTCGGGCCGGCCGATGCGGTCGGCCGTGTGCCGCTCGAAGCCGGAGACCTCGCCGCCGCGGCCCACGTCGGCCCCGGCCCAGCGGAACGTGCAGTCGCGGACCACGCTGCCGGGCACGGTGCTCAGGGTGTGGCCGGGGCTGAAACCGACCGAGATATCGTCGTACACGTCGGCCGGCGCTCCCAGGCCCGCGCCCCAGCCGTATTGCTTCTGATGCCCGTAGGCGTTGCCGCCCAGTACGTAGAGGCCGCGGATCGTGTGGAACGGGTCGCTGCGCCCGCCGCCCCAGCGGGAGAGTGCCGGCTCGCTGCCAGGAAACAGACACACGTAAAGCGCGTGCCCGGCTGGATCGTAGAAGTACGTCCCCTGGGCCATTTCGACGCGCGATACGGCAGCTTTCAGCGTATTCCACGCCATTTGCTCGGTAAGGCTCGCAGGCTGCTGGGCGGGGGCAAGGAAGAAGGCGTATCGCGAAGGGAACGCCGCGGGCTTGGTAGGCAACACGACCCGCCGGTCCGGGCCTAACGTCCTGGAACTGAGCCGATGCTCGCGCGGCGCGCTGGTGCGCGGATCGCCCTCGTAGTAGCGGAAAACCAACAGCTTGTCGCCGTCCACGTGGGGCAGGTTGCCAACCTGCCCCGACGCACCGCCAACCTGTCCGGGCAGATTGGCAATCTGCCCCACGGGGGCCTCGCCCAGCCGCACCTCGTCTGCAAGACGGAGCGTTCGGCCCGTCGGGTCGGTCGGATCGAGCTCGAAGCCGGGCGACGTGGCGATCGGTTCGCCGTGGGCCCACAGCGGCTCGATGGTGTTGCTGCCGAAGTCGATGCCGGCGCGGTACACGCGAACCGCGGGCCAATCGGGCCGAAGCGGGCCCGCGTCCTCCCAGTCGTAGAAACTGGAATTGCTCCCGGCCACGTGGGGCATGTAGCTCGTGCTGTTGCAGGCCACCTCGATCGAGTGCCGCTTCGGGCTGTCGCCGCCGGGGAGGAAGACGTAGAGGCTGTCGTCGACCACGGTGAACTTCCACGGGTCCTCGGCGTTGGGGTCCACCTTGGCCGGCATACGCATCACGAGTTGCGGGGCCGTTTCGCCCAGGGGCACCAGGAAGCCGAACTGCCAGGGCTCGCCAGCCGTGGCGGCCGTGGACTCCAGCGTCGCTCTGGCCTCCATGGTGCGGAAGACGCTCAGCATCGCCAATCCCGGGGAATTCACGCCCGGCGTGTAGTTCCCTTCGACCGCCTTGCGCCAAACCGCTTCGACCCGGGCGCTGAAGAAACTGACTTCCAGGCCCGTTTGATTCGGATCGATCCCGGTCGGCAAACGCACTTCCAGGCAGTCCTGGTACGGATTGTCGAAGACGGCAGCCAGCGCCGGGTCGCCCGTCTGGTACTGGCGCTGACGCCATCCGCCGATCGGCAAGTTGGATCTCGGCAGCGGGCCCTCGTGCCGCGTGAGCGTCTTCCCGCTGTTCGTAGTCCCGCCTTCAGGCGGTTTCTCAGCGCGAAGCCGCCTAAAGGCGGCACTACGAACTGGTCTCAATTCATCCCGCGGGCAAGATAGCTGGAAGGCCGGCAGGGCGAACTGCCGCACCCACCAGGCCGACTCCTTGTCGGATGCCACTTGGCGCCAGCCGTCTTTGAGCAGCCGTTTTTCGGGCCGGCCGAACTGGGCCGTCACCGCCGGATCGAGCTTCCAGAGCCGATCGCCGTCAGGGTAGGCGAACACGGCGTGCCACGCCGGGGCGGGCCGGGCGACAAACTGAGAAACGTAACCGACGGCATGGCCGTCGATGCGATAGTTCATCTCCGGGTAGCGATTGGGGCCCTCCAAGAGAATCTGGCCGTCCTCAAGCGGGCCCTTGCCGACCGCCTTGCTCAAGAGCCAGTCGCGGCGCCCGACCATGAACGAGCCGGGCCGCAGGTGCGAAAGGTCGCGCCCCCAGGCGCTCATCGTACCAATGCCGAACTCCTCCAGCCCGAGCACGCCGCCGGCCTGCTGCAAGGCCACCCCGTCGGCCAGCACCTGGGGCGTGTCGCGATCCAGGGTCAAGAATCGGATGGGACGGAACGGCTCGGCAAGCTTGGCGCGGTTGCGGGAGAGACTTGTTTTGTTTTCTTCCAGGCCGCCGATATGAGAGTTGCCGTAGAAGTCCTGCATCCAGGCGTTGAGCCGGCAGTTGGAGCCTAAGAACGTGTGCCAGTCGCGGATGCGGTACAGTCCCTCGGGCGTGACCTGCTCCCAGTGGTCCGGCTCGACGGACTCCGAAGGACTGAATACGGGCCGATGGCCGGGAAAGCCGCTTAGAAGCGAGTCCGGGCCCAACGAAAACGTGGTCTGCATCGCCGTGTGGCGATAGATGGAATCCTTCACGTAGATGCGGCTCCCCCGGCGGGCCATGGCGGCGGCCTTGGCGAGCGTGGCGAAGGGGCTCTGGGCGGATCCCAGACCGCGGTCGCGGCCCTCGGCGTCGAGCCCCACGCTGCCGTCGACGATCGTGGCCCGGCCCGCGTCGATCTCTTCCCACCACGCGGCCGGTACGGCGTAGGGCCCGACGTCGGGATGCTTCGCCGAGCGCGGCCGGCCCTGGCAATCCGCCGGCACTTCGGCGCACAGGTCCGCGCCGCGGCCCACGGCGGGGCTCGTGTGCCGAGGCCGAAAATCTTCTTGTTGGAAATCGACGAAGAGATCTTCGTACGATCGGGTATAGCTGTTGCGGCCAGTGAGTCGCTGGAGGATATCGAGTGACGGCGAGTGGGCGTCGAACCGCTCCGCCCAGGGCTTCTCGGAAAGTGCCGTGACAACTTGCCTACCGACCCGCAGCCGCAGGCCGAACGAATTTCCGGCCCTTAGCGGATTGAGGTCCACGCCCTCGGCATAGGGCAGCCCGCGGAGGAGCTTGTCCTTGCCCGGGTGGCGGAAATAGACGTTGTGATCGACTTCAGCGTTTGCCAGCACGCTTAACTCGACATCTTCCTCTCCCAGCAGCGTGGTGGCGAAATTGTTGACGAAGATATTGTTGAGCACGCGGGCCTGGCGGCAGGCGTCGAGCATCGGGCCGCCGCTGTTGTCGTACGCCAGGTTGTGATAGAACCGCACCGCGGCGTCCTTTTCGGCCGTGAGGGCCGGGCCGCGGTTGTGGAGCAGCAGGCAGTTGGACACTACGGCGTCGCCTTTGACCTGTAACGCGCCCTGACGGCACGACGTGACGCGCAGTCCGTCGAGCCGCACCGAGCCCCGAGCCACGACCCCGCGGCGTTCGCAGGCAGCCACGTCTCCGCCGCGCACAGAAATGCGATCGCCATCCAGGTCCAGACCGTCGCCGGTTGCACCGCAGATCGTCACGTCGCGGAGTTCAACGTCAGCACCTGCGATGGTCACGCACGGCTTGCCGCTAGCGTCCCCCCGGCGAGGCTCGATCGCGAGCCGCTCCAGGACAACGTGCGAGGCGTCCGACAGGAGTAGCCGGCCGCTGAGCATCGCCCTACCGTTGCCTTTGGCGCGGATCACGATGGGCCTGCCCGACTCGCCGCAGAGGCGGCCGATCGCAACGTCTTCCACCAGCGGCCCCGCCTTTTCGTCGATCTCGATCGTCGTGCCCGGCCGCACCGGCCCTACAAGGGCCTTGGCGAGCGACGCCATGGGCCGCGCCGCAGTGCCGTCGCCGTCGTTCGTCCCGGCCGCGCTCACGTGGACGATCGCCCCATCGCGCTCTGCCGCGCCCGCCCAGCTACGGCCTCCTATGAAAAGAAATAAGGCTGCAATCAGGGTCGTTACTGTCGGCAGTTTCGTCATCGCCTGCATTCGGACCATGGTCATGAGGGATCCTCAGTTGCGCTCACTTCGGCGTCTTCGCTCGATAGATTCCCAACTCGCGAATGGCCGGCGAACGGCCGTAATAGCCGGTGATCTTCAGCTCCACGCCCGTGCAGGCCGCCTCGTCGAGCCGCACGAGCAGGAAGTTGTTGTCGTACTGGGCGTTCTCGACTTTCTTGACCACCTTGCCGTCGCAGAGAATCTCGAAATCCTTGGGTGCGTAGGCGTGG
This sequence comes from uncultured Planctomycetaceae bacterium, assembly GCA_964438165.1. Taxonomy (GTDB): domain Bacteria; phylum Planctomycetota; class Planctomycetia; order Pirellulales; family Thermoguttaceae; genus CALFBP01. The sequence continues at coordinate 7,978 of CAYTJV010000002.1, forward strand.
TGCTCGTAGCCCGTCATGCTGACGGCCGCGATCTTTTCGGGCTGTTTGAGCGTGACAACAAAGCGATAGAGCTTCTGGTCGTCGCTCTCGTCCCAGTAGGTGGCCGGGTCGCCGTCGATGCCCGCTTGGTCGTCGCCGGCCGTGCCGTCTTTGTCCAGGCCGTCGGGGCTGGTGGCCGTGCCCTGCGGGGCGATGTTCACCAGCCCGCCCAGCACGATCATCGCGCCCTCGGCAAGCTGCCGGGCGGCCGGCGACTTGCACACGTCGAGGATTTTCTGGACCGCCGCCCCGGCTGCGTCGGCGTTGGTCGCGCGAACGCTCTTGGCAATCTTCACCACCGCAGTGGCCGCCTCGACCTCCAACTGCTGATCCGAAAGGCATTTGGCGGCCAGGTCCATCGCCGCAGCATGTTCGACTTCACCCAGGGCGGCCAGGGCCAGCTTCTTCTCCTCGGCTCGCGAGGCCAGGCCCATCGCATCGGCCAATAGTTTGACGGCCTGTTCGGCGGGAAGGTTGCTCGCCGGGCCGGCCAGGCGGATCGCGCCCCGCAAGGCGAGGATTTTATGGATGGGACTCTTGTCGGAGCGGGCAACGGCCAAGAGATCGGCCGCGGCCGCCGGATCGGGCCACTCGGCCAGGCCGCGGACGGCCGTATCGCTCACCGCGGCGTCGCCGTCGTTCACTGATGTCCGAAGAGCATCCAATGCCTTCTCGCAAGGTATTCGGGCCAACACGCGGAGGAGTGAGCATCGCACGGGCGCCGACGGCCCGGAAATCGCGGCCAACACCACGCCCGCGGCCGCATCTTTGTTCTCGGTGCGCCGAGAGGTTTCCACGATCGCCTTCTCGGCAGCGGAGCGCTGGTGTTCGGTTGTGGATTCCACGAGGATCTTGACCAGCGCCGGCAAGGCGCGCTGGTCGCCTAGCACCGCCAAAGCGGCGAGCGATTCGGCCTGCAATTGCGAATCGGATCCTGCGGCGGCCTTCAGCAGCACGGGGACCGCGGAGCCATCCCCGCGAGCCGCCAGGGCGCGGATCGCCTCGATCCGCTCGCCCGGCTTGCCTTCTTGCGCGGCGGCCACAAGGGCTGCCGCAACCTCTGCAACTCGTAGCTCCTGGAGACTTTGGCGAGCCGCGGCCTGCAACTCCCCTTTCTCCGTGGCCGCAATCCCTAGGAGCACGGGCACGCTGGAGGCGTCGCCCAGCCGGCCCAGGGCCCCCAGCGCGGCTGCGCGGACCGCTTCGTCGGGACTCTTGGCGGCCCTGAGCACCGCGGGCAGCGCCGCCTTGTCGCTGACCATGGTGAGGATCATGGCCTGCGTGTCGGCGGAGAGGGAGGACATTTCGGCCAGCACAGCGTCAAGAACTTCCTCGCTGCCTAGCTCACACAAGAACTTCGCTGCTGCCGCGCGGAGTCGGGCATGGTCGCTCTTCAAGGCAGAAACCAATTCCGGCGCGGCCTTCGCTTTGTCGCACAGCACAATGCCGCGCAGGGCGCCGATCTTGTTCACCACGTCCTTCGACTGCGCGTAGACGGCCCGATACGGCATTACGGCCGCCATCCGTTCCGCACACAGCAGCATGGCATGGCGCCGGTAGCGCTTCAGGCACTCGGGCACCTTGGCGTCCTGCAAGGCCACAAACGCTTCCGCGCCGCCGATATGTCCGAGGGCAAGCAAAGCCGCCTCGGCCACGACGGAATCCTTGTCGCTTGTCAGCGGGCCCAGCAGGGAAAGGGCCTGCCGGTCGCCTCGCACGCCGATGGTCTGAACGACGCCGGCGAGCAGATCGCCCGTGAGTCTGTTCACGGCCCCACGCAGCGCGTTATCGACCTTCTGCCCGGGGATGCTCTGCAGTGCAAGCCGGGCTGTCGTCGCGAGATCTCTATCGGCTAGAAGCGGCGCCAGGGCGTCGACCGACCGCTCGGATCCGGCCTGGCGCAATTGCCGGCAGACCCAGGCCTTGGCGTCCGTCGTGGCCTCCGGCGATTGGAGGATCTGGAGCAGTTTTTCTTCAATCATCCGGAGTTGTTCCGGCTTGGCCGCGCGGATCTGCGCTTCAATGGTCATCACCGCCGTGCGCGGCTGGTCGAACTTGTAGTGAAGGGCTTCTTTGTAAGGATCTGCTGCCTGCTGGCCCAAGGCGGCGGAAGCGACGGACAGCGAGGCCGCCAGAACGCACACGAAACATTGAAAACGGCGAGTCATATTAGTGTCTCCAAGTATGGGTTGCTTCTTTGGAGTGCGGCGACTTGTCGCCGCTTTCTTTGCGTCGGACCGCGTGTGCCGCAAAAAGAAAGCGGCGACAAGTCGCCGCACTCCAAAGGCGCGTTTTACAAATGCCACGGGCTGCGCATCGCCCGGCTCACCAACTGCGACGCGCCGGGGTCGTCGAGAATGATTTCCTTGTGCGGGTCCCAGCGGATCTTGCGCCCGGTGAGAATGGCGATCATGCTCAACTGCGTGATATTGTCGGACAGCACGGCCACCTCGACCGGCGCGACCGTCCGCTTGCGGTTTCGCACGCACTCGATGAAATTCCCCATGTGACTGGGGCTGTTGTACAGACGGATTTCGCCGGGGCCGATCTTTTCCTGCAGGAGCGCCTGCGGCTCGGCGCGCAAGCCACCGCGGGTGATGGACAGACGCCCCTTGTCGCCGATGATCGTCGCGCAGTCCCCGCCGGGGGTGAAATGGAACGGCACGCCGTTGGCGAACTTGCCGCGGATGTCCCAGTCGTAAGGGGCGTCGAAAAGGCCGCTGCCGAACTTGCCGGTGCCCTCATATTCGATCGGGGCCGCGCCCGCATCGTCGCCCAAGGCCCAGACCATGTCGGTCAACGGGTGGGCGCCCCAGCCGCCGATGAAGCCGTGGGCGTTGTCGAGCACCCAGTAGGTGCCCCAGCAGGTGCAGCGGTCCTTGGTGTAGGGACGCCACGGGGCCGGGCCCAGCCAAAGATCGTAGTCGAGCCCCTTGGGCACGGGGATCGGTTCCAGCGAGCCGCCTTCATACCCATAACTGGGAGCGGTCACTTCCACCGACTGGATTTTGCCGAGGCGGCCATTGCGCACCAACTCGCAGCCGAAGCGGATATGGGCCATGGAGCGCTGCTGCGTGCCGTACTGGAAGATCCGCCCATAGCGCTGCACCTCGCGGCGGATCGCCAGGTTTTGCTCGATGCTCAAGCCCAGCGGTTTCTCCACGTACACGTCCTTGCCCGAGCGCACGGCCATCAAGGCGGCGGGCACGTGCCAGTGGTCGCTCGTGCCGATCGTCACGGCGTCGATGTCGTTGCGGGCCAACAGTTCGCGAAGATCGCGGTACGGCGTGCATACCTTCCCGCCGTACTGCCGGTTCAAGGCCGCCGCGTGATTCTCGCGGCGGTCCTGGAACACGTCGCACACGGCGACGATCTTGGTGTTGGGACACCCGGCGGCTTCTTGCATGATGCCCGACCCGCGTCCCCCGACGCCGATCGAACCGACCGTCACCTGGTTGCTGGGGGCCTCTTTGCCCAAGACGGACGACGGCACGACCACCGGCAAGGCGATCGCCGTGCCCGCGGCGGCGGCTCGCCGCAAGAAGCCTCGACGCGTGACTTTCTGGCTCATGGATATTTCCTCCGGGTGGTCAACGGGCGTTGTGGTGCAGGCGTCTCGCCTGCAACTTTGTGCAGCCGGGGCGACCGCACCACAACCTTGTTAGCCTGAGAAGCCCTAGCGGTAGTGTAATGGCCGGGCAGGGCTGCCTCAAGTAGGCGTCCACGGGAGACTTGCGGAGCTTCCTCCGCATGGGGAGAATGATTCTCGCGACCGCAATGGGTCTTGAACAGGAGGAAACGGAGGGAGCAGAGAATTGGCTGCGATCGGCGCGGGTCTCCCGACCCCGCCGAGAATTGCGACCGAAGGTCTCCTCTAGTACAGGGAGACCTTCGGTCGGCCCAAGTGCGGGGTCAGGAGACCCGCGCACAGCGCGTCGGCCCAGGTGCGGGGTCAGGAGACCCGCGCACAGCGCGGTCCTCTGTTCCCTCCGTTGCCTCCTGTTCAGCAAAATAAAGCGAGGGTCGATGCCATGCTAGAGGCGCCGTCGAAGCCGCGGATCGGGCTCTTGGCCCTGACGCTGGAGTTCTACGAACAACTCTTGCCCAAGCTGCGCGAGGATCGCGAGCGATGGCTCCGCGAGGCGGTGCTGCCGAAGCTGGCGGAAATCGCTGAAGTGCAGTTCGATCGGGCCGTCTTCACACATGAGGGGATCGAGGCCGCGGTCCAGAGATTTGAGGCAGCGGGGGTCGATGCCTTGCTGGTGATCTGTTTGACGTATTCACCCAGCCAGCTTGCCCTGCCGGCCCTGCGTCGCACGCGGCTGCCGATCCTCGTCTGGAACACGCAGGAACTCTTGTCCGTGGGGGCCGACTTCGATGTCGGCAAGATGATCGACAACCACGGCGTCCATGGCACCCAAGACCTGGCGAGCGTGCTGGTGCAGCACGGCGTCCGATTCGAATACATCACTTCGCACCCAAGCGATTCCGACGGGCTGCGGAAGATCGGCGACTTCTGTGTTGCCGCTGCGGCGGTGGCTGGGATGCGCCGCCTGCGAGTGGGCCTTCTGGGCTATCCGTTTCCCGGCATGGGCGATTTCGCGGTCGATACGACGCACATCGCAGCCACGCTCGGCTGCCAATGGACGGCCATTTCCGTGGAAGAGTACATCCATCGCGCTGCGACGGCGCGCGCGGAGGACGTCGATCAGCTCAAGGCCGAGTATCGCTCCCAATACGACGTGGCCGCCGACGTGACCGAGGCCGACTTGGATGCCACGGCCCGGGCGGAGCTCTCGTTGCGGGCCATGGTGCGCGAGCGGCGTTTGGACGCCCTGAGCTACCAGTTCCTGGCCTTCGGCGAGGACGCGCGGACCGAGGCGCTCCCGTTCGTGGCAGCCAGCCGCCTGATGGCCGCGGGCGTCGGGTTTGCCGGCGAAGGGGACATGATGGGGGCGATCGGCTCGTGGCTCCTCGGCCGCCTCGAACCGCCAGCCACCTTCAGCGAGGTGTTCACGATCGACTTTGCCGGCAACGCCCTGTTCATGAGCCACATGGGCGAGGCGAACGTGGCCATGGCGCGGACCGACCGCCGCGTGCCCCTGGTGGCCCGGCCGCAGCCGATCACGCGCACGCGGGGCCGGCAATTGGCCTTGGTGACGAGCCTTGAGCCGGGTCCGGCCACGCTGTTTGCCCTCTGCCGCGGGCCGAATCAACGCTGGCGACTGGTGGCCAGCCGGGTGGAGATCGAGGATTACGGCCCGCTGGCCGACATGCAGGTTCCGCATTTCAAGCTCCGCCCCGCCCACGGCGATGTGCGAGACATGCTGACCGCCTACGCCAAGGCCGGCGGGCCGCACCACAACGCCGTCTGCTTCGGCGACGCCACGCCGCGGATCCGTGCCGCGGCCGAACTGCTGGGAGCCGATTACTGTGGAGTATGAAGGAGATTTCACCACGGAGGCACGGAGAACACGGAGGGAAAACATAGGTTTCTCCGTGCCCTCCGTGTCTCCGTGGTGAATTTTGCAGGCCGAAACCATGTTCTTAGGGATCGATCTCGGTACGACCAACGTCAAGGCCCTGGTGGTCGATCGCTCGGGCGCGGTCGTGGCCAGCGGGTCCGCGCCGGTCGACCGGCAGTATACGCCCGATGGCGGCGTGGAGCAGGATATCGAGGAAATCTGGCGTGCCACCTGCCGGGCGATCCGCCAGGCCGTCGGTGCTGGCGGGACCAAGAGCGCCCCCATTGAAGCCGTCGGCGTTTCCAGCCAGGGCGGGGCCCTGCAATTGCTGGATGCCGACCTCCAGCCGCTCGGACCGGTCGTCAGTTGGATGGACGGCCGGGGACGCCCTTTCGATCAATCGCTGATGGACGAGTTGGGCGAGGATTTCTTCGTCGAGCACGTCGGCTGCCGAAGCTGCTTGATCACGCCCGGGCAGATCCTCCGTCTGCGACAGCAGGCGCCGGAGGCGATGCGGCGGGCCGCGGCGGTTGGCTACGTGGGCGACGTGATCGTCGACCGGCTTTGCGGACGCCGGGCTCACGATGCCACCTCGCTTTCCATCGCCTTCCTCTACAATCCGTCGTTGGGCCGCGCGGACCCCGAGCTCCTGCGCCGCCTGGACCTTCGGGAAGACATGCTGCCCGAGTTGGCGCCGGCCGACCGACCGGCCGGAAGACTGCTGACGGAGGCCGCCGAGGCAACCGGGCTGCCGGAAGGGATTCCCGTGTCGCCGGCCGTACACGATCAGTATGCCGCGTCGTTGGGTGTCGGGGCGGTTCGCGAAGGCGATGTGTCGCTCGGCACAGGGACCGCTTGGGCCATGATCGCCCATAGCGGCCGCTTGGCGCACCCGGTCACGCGCCAGGCGATCGTGTGCCAGCATCCGGTACGCGGCCTGTTTGGACAGATGCTCTCGATGGTCAACGGCGGCTCGACGATCGAATGGATCGTGCGGGTCACCGGCCGGCAGCTTTCGCGGTCCGAGATGGACGCCGCAATGGAGACAGTTCCGCCGGGCAGCGACGGCCTGGTGTTCTGGCCCCACCTGGTGTGCCTGGCCGGCGCCGAGACCGGCGCCCAGTCGGGAGGACGGATGGCCGGAATTACCCTGGCTCATGGGCCCGACCACCTCCTGCGGGCCGCCGTGGAGGGATTGGCCTGCGAGCTGGCCCGATATCTGCAAGCTCTGGCCGACGGCGGGCATCCGATCCGCCGCGTGCTCGTGAGCGGCGGCGCGGCCTCCAGCCGGGTGACGCCGCAGATCATCGCCGACGTGACCGGCCGGCCCGTCGCCGCCGTGACCGAGCCGGCCGTCAGCGCCTTGGGCGCCGCGATCCTCGCCCGAGCCATGGTCGAACCCGGCCCCGGCTTGCGCGAGTTGGCCGAAGGGCTCTCGTCGGCGAGCCGGAGATTCCTGCCGGGCCCGGATGCGCCTGCGTACCGGGGGCTGCTGGAGCGATTTATCGAGGGACTGCGTTGAGCTATGGAACCGATACCTTTGCATCACGTTTGGCAATACACCGATGTGGATCGGGCCTTTTGGCAAGAACATCTGGAAGGGTGGCTGCCGGAGCGGATCTTCGACGCCCACACCCACGTCAACGAGCCGCGATTCCGCCTGGCGGAGATGACTGACCAAATGCGGCGGCAATACTGGGTCAACGAGGTGGCCGAGCCGATCGGGGCTGCCGACGCCGATCGTTGCCACGCCGTCGTTTTCCCTGGGCGGCAGGTCTCCTGCGTGGCCTTCGGGTTTCCGTTTCTGGACTTCGACCTGGAGGGGAGCAACACGAGTCTCCAGGAGGAGTGCACGAAGCGCGGCTGGTATCGCCTGGCGGTGGTCCGCCCGCAGTGGTCGGCCGAGCAGGTGGCCCGGGAGTTGGACCTGCCCAACACGCTCGGCGTGAAGGTGTATTACTCGCTCATCAGCCACGACCCCGCGACGCGCGACAAGCACCTGGAGGCGAGCATCTTCGATTTCCTGCCGCACCATCAACTGGAGCTGCTCGACCGGCGAGGGGCTTGGGTGACACTCCATGTGCCAAGGGCGGGCCGCCTCGGCCATCCGGACAACGTGGCCGAGATCCGGCGGATTCGCCGCGAGTATCCGAACGTCGTTCTGGTGATTGCCCACCTGGGCCGCTGCTATACGCTGCCGCACGCGCAGGAAGCCTTCCCGGCGATGGCTGCCGACGACGGCCTGTGCTTCGACAGTTCCGCGGTCCTCAACCCGGAGGTGCTTCGGCTGGCGATCCGCACGTTCGGCCCGCGGCGCATCTTGTTCGGGACCGACAACCCGATTCTCTACATGCGCGGCCGACAGGAGTGGCAGGGCGCCAAGTACATCTACCACACGAATTACCCATTCTATTTCAACCGCGACCGCGAGCCGCCCGAGGTGGAGGCCCAGTACACCTTGGCCGTGTACGAAGCCCTCCAGGCGCTCAAGGAAACCTGCCGCGAGTGCCGCCTGCCGCGGGAGGACGTGGAAGCGATCCTCTATGGGAATGCCGAGCGGCTCGTCAACAGGATCCTGGGCCGCGCTGTGAACGGTTCCGTGTAGTTCTCGTTCCCGCGCAGAGCGTGGGAACACTGCAGAGTGTGGGAATGAGAATTACCTGCCGGGAAATCTTGCCGCACAGCCGCACGCCACACCATTGACTTGACAACTGGCTCCACGGCCGCCATGCTCACGGGAGCGGAAAACGGGCCACAGGTCAAGCGGTTAAGTTGGACGGATTGCCAGGGAGATAGATTATGCCAAGCACATCGGGCGACGGTCTCGGTTCGGTGGTCTCGTTGCGGCGTTATCCGGTCAAATCCATGATGGGAGAGGAACTGAACGCAGCGGACGTCACCCAACGCGGGCTCCTCGGGGATCGTGCTTATGCCCTCGTGGACCGAGCCACCGGGAAGATCGTCAGCGCCAAGAACCCCCGCAAGTGGTCGAAGCTCTTTGACTGCCAAGCCGCCTTCATCGAGCCTCCGCGCCGAAGCGAGAAGATCCCGCCGGTCCGGATCTCGCTTCCCAATGGCGCCACCGTAACCACCGACCAAGGCAACCTCGAACAACTCCTTTCGGACCTGTTCGGCCGCGAGGTCACGCTTGCAACGACGGCCCCCGAGACGCCCAGCCTTGAGGAATACTGGCCGGACATGGATGGGCTGGCCAACAGGGAAACCGTCACCGACGAATCCATGCCGCCGGGCACATTCTTCGATCTTGCCCCAGTTCACGTGCTGACGACGGCCACGATCGACCGGCTCCGAGAGCTCAACCCGCAGGGACGCTTCGAGGTCCGGCGGTTTCGTCCCAATATCGTGGTCGAGCCCCCGGCCGGCGAGAAGGGCTTTGTCGAAAACGCCTGGGTCGGCCGCACGCTGACAATCGGCAGCGAGGTCCGCCTGAGCGTCACCGGTCCCTGCCCCCGCTGCGTGATGACGACCTTGCCCCAGGGAGATCTGCCCAAGGATCCGGGCATCCTACGCACGGCGGCCCAGCACAACCAGGTCCACGTCGGCGTCTACGCCAACGTCGTGCGCGGCGGCACGATCCGCCGCGGCGATCCGGTGCGGATCGAGTAACGCCAATTCCGCGTCAGCCCGCGTCGGTCTTGATGGCCCGGATCTCGATCGAGCCGGCCTTGACCTCGACGAACGGCTTTCCGTTCTTCATGCCCACCGTGCCGTAGCCGGTGGCGGTGCTGAGGAACGAGCGGAAGTCGCCGGCGATGCGCGGGCGGAGGTAGAGCACCTTTTCCACCGCGTCGTAGCGGGCGCCGCTGAGGCCTTCCAGGAGGGCGTAGCTCGACATGGCCCGGGCGTACCAGTGGCCGCACTCGTACTCGTTGAACGGGTTGCGCACGCGACCGTCGTAACGGTCGCGGCACGCGCGCACGATGTCGAGACCTTCCTGCACCAGGCCCATCAGCATGAGGTGTGACGCCACCTGGTATTCGATCCCCGTCCAGACTTCGTTGGAATAGACGAACGGCAGCGAAAGCTCCCCGCCCTTGGGCCAGGTACACAACAGCAGGCCGCCTTCGCTGCCGCAAGCGTAGCTGGGCCGCTGGGGATTGGGGTGGGCCGTCAGGTCGCGCTTGAGGTTGTGCTTGTGAACGGCCTTCAGGTGGCTGGCGATCTTCTTGGCATCGATCACCTGGCCCACGCCGCACACCAGGGCCATCCACTCGCCGAGCACGCCGTCCGATAGGCAGCCGGTCCCGTACTGGTACTTCGGTCCCTCCTTCTCCAAGAGCGCACGGGCCTCGCGCGAGTAGTTTCCAACCATGCTCTTGACCTCCAGGGGATTGGTGGCCCGCAGGTTCTTCCACTCGATCTTCTGGATGAAATACTCGCCGTCGAAGAGCTCCTGCTCCATGCGGCGGAGGCCCTTTTCGAGGATCGCGGAGTACTCCGCAACGTCTTCGCCCAGGGCCTTGCCCATGAGCACGACGGCCTTGAGTGCGCCGAGGTAGAAGCTGGTACACATGCCGTCGGGGCCCCAGAACTCGATGTCGTAGGTGTTGTGGTGCGGTTCTTCCAGCCATCCCTTGTGCCCGGGGTCCCACTCGCGGATGCAGTAGTCGAGGCTGGCCTTCACCTTGGGCCAGAGGCGGCGGAGCCACTCGGTGTCGCCGCTAGTGCGCCATTCGCGATGGACCTTCATGATCCCGCCAAGCTGGCCGTCGGCCGCGGCGTGAAAATCATGCGCCAGCGGCCGGATGGGAAGCGCCGCGCGGAACTGCTGGTGCCCGCGATCGTCCTGCGACGGGCCGAATTCCGTCTCGCGGAGCGTCCGCTCCAGCGCCGGGAAGAGATGCGGAATGGCCTGCGCGTAGTTCCAGACGTGCGTGCAGGAGCCGGCGCAGCAGCCGGAGCTGTCGCTACAGCCCTCCCACGACCACAACCGGCCGTCGGCCTGTCGCATCACGGTGGGCGATTTCAGAATGGTGAGATTGGCGGCCACGGCGTCGATCACTTCCGGCGGGAGCGTGGTGTCGTAAAAGCAGTCGCTATAGCGCTGCGTTTTCCGGCGAAGCTCAGCGTAGTGGTCGCGCCAGTGCGCAGTCACCGCGCCGACGTCGGCGAACCGGCCCGCATACCACGGCCGGTGTGTCCCTGCCGCGACCTGCTCGCCCGCCTGCTTCTGCGGGTCCTTGCCGACGCGGAGATTCGTCTGGCCGACGTACCACGCCAGGCGCAAGACGATCGTCTTTGACGCGCCCGGGGCAAGCGTAATGGGCACGAAGAGCGTGGCGCCAGGCGAAGCTCCGCCTTCGGTGACCGGCGGGCGGTCGTAGCAGGCGCCGCTGGCGACGTCCTTCCAGGCCATGGTGAGCGGGTCGAACCAGCCGCCGCGGAACCAAGCGTGGTTTACTTTGACCGCCGGATCGTCGACCGTTGCGCTGAAAGCCCCCTCATCGTGCGGCCGGTCCTTGCCCGGCCCGCCCCAGAGCACGAAACCGCCCGGCGTGGACCGCACCGCATCGGGGTTCCCGCGCACGGCCATGAAGTTCCTCGCACTCCACGAGAACACCGCCTCCACCGCGGCCGCCGACTTGTTGGTCAAGCGGTACTCCAGTGCGGCCACGGGCAGGCTGGCGCTATCGGCGTCGCCCGGCTCGAAGGGGCTCCAGCCGGTGATTTCGACCTCCAGCGGAAGGTCCTTGTCGCAAAGCGACACCGTGGCAAAGGGGAAACGCACGCGGAAACGGGCCTCGCGAAATCGCGGCAGGCCGAACGACGTGCCGCCGGCGCCGTTGCCGGTGCCCGGCTGGCCGAAGAGCTTCCAGCCCGGCACCTGGCCTTCCAGCACGCGCGCCACGGGCGCGGGGCCCTTCACCGAAATTGCCGCGAACGTACACGGCTCGTGGAACACTTCCGGCTTGTTGCGCAGCGAAAAGTGCGACAAGGCGCCGGTGCCTTCCAGGCAAATCATTCCCGCGCCCATCCCGCCCATCGGAAAGGCCACGCGGCTGAGCCGATCGCCGCTGTACTCGCCGGTGTACTTGGATTTCGAGCTAGAGACGGCCGATGGCCGTGGAGTCTCGCCCGCGCCGGCCTCGGCAGTGTTTGAAGTCGTCAGCGCCGCCCCGACTGCGGTGGCCGCACAGGCTTTCATTGCTTCACGGCGACTGACGTGGGTTGAGTCGTCTTTGGTCATGGCTTTCTCTCACAGAGTAAATCGCTGGGCTATTATCAAACGTCCGGGACAGGAGTGGTCAGTCGTAATCGTATTCCTTGGGCACCTTCCCGTGCGATTCGACGATTCGCGGCTTGGTGATCCGGCGGTTGAGCGGCTCCACTTTCTCCAGGTTGACGTCGAACAGCCAGCTCGTTCCAAAGTCGTACAAAAACTTCATCGACTGCCCTTCCGTCAAGGGGAGGTTGCCGATCAAGTACTCGTCGGTGTGTATCTCGGCATCGTCGATCTCGGGATGCGCGACCGCCAAGTTCGAGCCGTCCCGCTTTGGAAACCGGAACTCATACAAGTGGTCTCCGTCGAATCGGAAGGCATTGATGATCGACCAGGCCAGATCCTCCAGGGTGTGATCGGCCGGAATGGCGATCCACCGCCACGGAGAGCCGAGCTTGGCCTTGAAGTAATAGACGCCCTCACGAAACTCGGGCTTGGGCAATTGAAGATTGTTGCGCCATTCGGGAAAGTGCTCTTGAAGGAGCGGCTGCCAGGCGCCGAAATCGGGCCGTTCCTCCTCCAAGTCCCTGGACAAGATGCGATCGATCGTAAGAAGCGTGTCGAAGATCGCCTTGCCGAACGGGGTGCGGCGGACCGCCAGGATCCGCCAGGGCTCGCCTTCCGCCGGCTCGCCGCGCTCGACGTCGGCCAGACCGAACAACTCCAGAAGCGCCAACATACACTGCGCGGTGACGCCGTAAAACGGAGTAAAGCGTTCCTGCCGCACCTGCACGCCTTCCTCGCCAATCCGGCTCCACACCTCCATCGCCCGGCGTGCCATCAGGCCGCCCGAACTCCAACCCCCATCCCGTTCGCCCAGCATCGATTCGCGGCCGCGCACCAGCCATGCTTCGAGCAGGTTGAAATACTGTTCCGCGGAATTGAGCGACCGCCACGAATCGAGCACTGCCGGATCGAGGACCAGCCTGCCCGACGTCTTGCCAACGCCCTTGGGCACCGCCAATTGCGTTGCCCGCAACAGCAGGTACAGGCCGTTCAGATGCGGGAAGGAACATTGCTGGGGGCGCTTCATACGGAGGCGCAACGGCCTGGCCATTCTTGCGTCCAGCTCGATTAACGTGTCCGGCGGCAGCAGATGATGCTTGCCCGGCGAACGCAGGCCCTCCGTGCCGAAGGCGTCCAACATGGTCTCAAAGTCACGGAGGATCATTCCGGGATGCTCCAGGTCGATCTTCTGCTGACGCAGCACCTCGGAGTGGTGACGTGGAATCTTTGGCATGACGTTCGTCCTCGTCAATATCCCATCGCCTTGAGTTGTTGATCGATATCGGACGGCAAGGCGGCGGGCGGTTTTCCGAGCTCTCGGGCCGCGTAGCGGAGCATGTTGCGCAGCAGGCGCTCGGCGGCCGGGTTTGTGACTAGGTTCTCGCGGATCCGCAGTGCGTTCAGGATGAACCGGCCGGCCGCGAGATCGTACACCGCAACGTAGAGCCCGGAAGAATAGCCTTGCGAGGCGTTGATTCCGCCGGCGATGGGCTCGGCGGGCGGATCTTGTCCGATCCAAGCGCCGTCGGGGATGATCTCTCGGTAGTACGCATAGTCCATCAGCTCGCCGGTCGGCAACCCGTCGAAGATCGGATGGTGCTTGGACCAGTCGTCCTTGTGATAGAGCCACGAGGGGAGCCCGGCCAGCGATCCTTTGTTGACCATCGGCAGCCAGCCGGTCGGGTTCTTCTCCTTGGCAAACACGGCTGGAGAAAGGAACACGGCGGTCGAGCCTTGGGCAATGCGGCGGGCCAGATCGGCAAACGCCGCCGCCCCGCCGGGGGCTGCCGGAGCAGCGGACGCGAGGATCACCTGGCGCTCCGCGGTAGGTGCCGCGGCGTAGGGCCGCGTGCGGATGCCGTGCTCGGAAAGCCACTTGGCCAGCGCGGGATCTTCGCCCCAGAGCGTCACCGGCGCGTCGACGGGTGGCATTTGGGCGGCATCGGTCACGTAGAACTCGACCTCGCCGCCCGCGGCCGCGGCCCCCTGCTCGAACGTGGCCAGGAAGCGGTACTTGCCCGGGGGACCGTCGATTACCACGTCTCCGGCAAAGACCGGCATGACCATCGGCGGCTCCCGCTTGCCTTTGGGGTCGGGAATGACAACGCTGAGCGAGCGCCGGAACACCCGGGTCGCGTCGGGGGCGACGACTTCCAACCGCGCCGGATACTTGCCCGGGCGCAGCACGTCCTCGTTGGCCAACACCGCTTCCAGGCGAACCGGCGTCTTGCGGTAGGCGTGGACCGGCTCGGCGAAAAGGCACCACCGCAGCGGAGCGAATCCGTCGAACACGGCATCCGTCGTGCCGGGCTTCAGCTCGCGGAACGTGGTCCAGAGGCCCTCGGCCGTCATTCCCTGGTCGAGCGTGCCGGTCAGATTGTGGCCCACCACGTTGGGATTCGACCTGATTGCGTTCAATCCTAAGAGCCGCTGGCCGGCCATGCGGGCGATGCTTTGGGCGAAGAAGTCTTCGGGCCGGGCGAAGACCTCGTCCAGACGCCACCGCTTGTAGTCGGCCAGGAATTGGTCGCGCCAGGTGCGGTACAATTGGGCGTCTTCCACCTCGGTCTTGCCGGCCTGCTCGTAATGGGCCACGGTCCGCATCAGGTCGATCGCGCTGCCGATCCCGTACTCCGAGAGGAACAAGGGCTGCCCGTGGCCGTCGATGGTCCGCAGCGTGCGGATGATCTCGGCCGTGTGCGGCACGCGCTGATAAGGATGCTGATCGCTGAGCAGATCCTCCCAGACCTTCGAGCCCGGGTTGCTCACCGTGCCCACGGTCTCTTCGGTGAGGCCTTTGGCGAAGCGCGCGAAGGTGCCCGCGTTCGGCAACGGGGCGGGGGCGAATTGGCCGTAGCTCCACGGACTGTTGGGATTCTTGATCGGCGAGTAGTCGGCGGCCGCGTCGAAGAGCTTGCCGCCGGACGCCTTGATCGCGATGGCCAGGGCCGTGGTGTCCGCGCCGTAATCCCCGTTGCCGTATCCGCACACACAATCGATCGTATCGCCCTTACGCACGGCGATGCCCTGGCGGAATTTCGCCTGGGGACCGCCGCCGCGGACGTTGAGGCCGGCCTCGAACAGCGACTTGCCGTTGTGGAGCACGTGGACGTCGGTCGTCGCCCGCTCGGCGATGCTGGCAAACGCGGCCGAGAATTCGATGGCTGCGTCCTCAGGGGCGGTCCAGCGCACGACGGCGTACTCGCCGTCGCGCCCGGGATGGAACGACAGTTGGCCGGGTGCCCAAGTGATCCCCAGTCCACTGACGACGTGCTTCGTGCCGTTGCGAATGACGCACGGATCGACGCGGCTGGCATTGCGCCAGGCTTCCAGGCCCGCCAGGCCGGAGCCTTGGCTGTCCCAGCGGCCGCTATTGAGCATGACCAGGCGGGTGTCGTCCAAAGCCCGCAGTTGCGGAAGGACGCTCACGGCATGACGGAACACGGGCCCGTCGGGCGTTTCGTTCAACAGGCCCCATATCGTGAGGCTCGGGTGGTTGCGGTCGCGGCGGACCATGCCCAGCACCGATTCGCCGTACCGTTGGGCCATCTTCGGCGAGTCGGCCAGGCACCAGCCGGCGTACGACTCCTCGTAGACCATCAGGCCGATCTCGTCGCACAAGTCGAGCTGATAACGCTTCGCTACCCCCGCGATGAAACGGATCGCGTTGAACCGCATCATCTTGGCATTGATGAGGTCGCGGCGGAGGAAGTCGGGGTCGTGGGGCATCTCCAGCCCGATCGGACAGCAATTGCCGGTGTGGGAGCAGCGCAAAAAGATCCGCTTGCCGTTGAGGCGAAACGCCCCATTGTCGAAACGGAAATCGCGGAATCCGCAGCGGACCGAGCTTTCATCGACCAGCGCGGGCGCGTCGCCGGCGACTCGGGCCGTCACGCGATACAGGAACGGGTCGTTGAGCTCCCAGAGACGCGCACTTGGCACCGCGAGCTGAGCTTCCACGAGCGTGTCGCCCGGCGGCAATTGCTTCGGCAACCAGACCGCGCCCACGGTCTCGCCGCTGGCTGCCGGGGCCACGGAGAACTCGACGCTCCCGGGAATCGGCTTGTCGGAGGCATTCCGCAGATTGGCCTGGATGCGGATCGCGCCCGTCCGCCAATCCGGCCGCACAAACAGGTCCTCGACCCGCACGGCAGAGGCCAAGAGCAATTCGACCGAATCGATGATTCCGCCCTGGTCCCAGGCACTTCCGGAGCTGTAGGGGAGGGCCTTGTTGCGGTGCGGGGTCTCGTTGAGCACGATCCCGTCGATGGGCTCGTGAGTCGGGTTCAGCACCCGCACGGCAAGGCGGTTCGGCTGGTTTGGCCGGACCGCTTGGGTCACGTCGAGCACAAACGGCGATTCGCCGCCCTCGTGGGCGCCCACGCGGATCCCGTTAAGCCACACTTCCGCGGTGTAATCGACGGCCCAAAACCGCAGCAGATATCGTCCGCCCGGCCGGTCGTTTTTCGGTACGGCGAAATCCCGCCAATACCAGGCCACGCCGTGATAGCCCGGAAAGGCGTCCTGAATGATCCACGGCACTTTGGTCTTCTTGGCCCCGGGCCGCGGGGAGTTGAACCATAGCTCCTGGCGGCCGACGTTCTTGGGATCCGGGGCCAAGAGCCATTGATCGCCGTCCAAGGAGATCACGGCCGTGGGAGCAGCCCCGCCCGGGGCTTGCGCAACCGCCGTTATCGTTCCCGAAAGGCACCAACCCACGAGGATGAATACAGCGGCAAGTAACGGCTTGACGTAGCGCATCGCGTTCTCCCATCTCGGCAGAGTTGCTCCACGCAAACAGGTCAACACCCACGTGCGTGTAGGCTAATGCGAGACAAGGGACAAGTCAATGCGCTCTGGAAAGGCCGTCCTACGTGATTTGTTGAAGCCGGGCGAACTCGTCGAACATGACCTGCGGCGCGTCGGGCCGCACGCCGGCGGCCTCCCAGGCGCCGTAGTCGAACACGATCAGGCCGCCGCGAGGCGTGCCCCAGTGCCGCACCAGAAGGCGAGCCTCTTGGCGGATCTCGTCTTCGATGCCGCGCGGCATAGTCGCCTGGATGTCGACCGTGGCCAGGAAGCAGACCTTGCCGCGGAACTGCTCGCCGAACTCCACCAGGCCGTAGCTTCGCGACTGCTGCATGTTCAGCACGTCGACCCCCAGATCGATTAGCGTGGGCACCAGGGCATTGATCCGCCCGCAACTGTGGAGGATCACGTGCCACCCGCAGCCGTGAATGGCCTCGAAAATCGTTCGATAGCGCGGGGCGAAGAAGTCGCCGAAAAGCTTGGGGCTGACAAAGGGGCCCGATTGAGTCCCCCAATCGTCGGCCACGAACAGCCCGTGGATGCGATCCCCAAAACGCCGATGGAGCTCCTCGCACTGCCGGAGCTTGAAATCGACGATCATGTCCAGCACCCGGCCGACCCGCTCCGGCTCCAGGTAGAAATCCTCCATCGTGGCCGCAAACCCGCGGAGCTTGTGCAGCCGAGAGAAGAGGAGATTGTGGGCGGTGATCGCCACGTAGCGGTCCCCGGCGGCGGCGATCAGCGGGCCGAGCCGCTCGTAGTAGAACGGATTGCAGGGATCGGGCGAGCGAAAGCGGTCCAGGTCGGACCACGTGGCCAAGGGATGCGCGGTCACTTGGCCCATGTTCTTCACTTCGGTCGCGCCCCACCCGCAACCCCAATCGTCCGGGGCCGCCTTGTCGAAAAACCAGCCCGCCTCCGCCCGGTCCATCTCCCAGACATTGCACACATCGTCGGGAAAGCCGGGCATCTTGTGGTTCCAGTGCTGCCAGAAAGGCAGCCTGGGCGGGCAGTCGAACTCGATGGCGCGGCGAACAAGCTCTCGGCGTTCCATAGTTGGCTCTGGGAGTGGAGGAGTGGGGGAGTGGAGGAGTGGAGGAGTCATTGAAATTCCTTGCGTGCTTCTTCCCTCCTCCACTCCCCCTCTCCCCATCTCCCCTACTCCTCTACTCCTCTACTCCTCTACTCCTCCGATCGGCGCACGAGCAACCACTGTTTCGGGCGGCTGATCATCGCCACCAGCATCCGAAGTACTTCGTCATAGGTTCGATACAGATCGGCCACGTCCTCACGACGGACGTAACCACATTTCACTGCAAACTGAAGCCAGACCTGCGTTTCGGCGGCCTCCCCTTCGGAATCCGAGAGCTTACTGACGAACGCCGCCTCGTACCGTCGTTTCCGCCATCCTTCGGCGATATTGGAGCAAACGGAGCGTGAAGCACGGCGGATCTGGTCGGTCAGCGAGTACGTCTCCTCCTTGGGAAATCGCCTGGACAACTCAAAGACACGCATCGCGGCGTCAAACGCCTTCCGATACAATTCTAAGTCGGCATGGGACGAAACCAACTTCCCCATCCTATCTCCTCCTATCCCCTTCTCCTCCACTCCTCCACTCCTCCACTCCTCTGCTTCCTAATCCAGCGGCAGCCTCACCGGCCGGCCCCCTTCGGCAATCGACCGGTCGATCGCCAGGCACAATTCGTGCGTGCGGTAGGCGTCGGCGACATTGCAGTGCGACTCGCGGCCCTCGCGGATGCAATCGACAAAGTGATTGATCTCGGCGTCAAAGGGATGATGGTGTACGTCGCCGCTGTCGGGCAGGACGGTCGGAACAACGGTCCAGCCGGTCTGGCCGGGAAACAGTCTCTTGGACCAAATCCGATTGTCGCGGAGCGTGCCCTCGGTGCCGGCCAGGTCGATGTTGAACGTGTAGGGCATTTCGCCGTCAAAAAGCGCCGCGGTCTTGCCGAGGATGCCGCTTCGGAATCGAATCACGGCCACCACGTTGGCGTCGTACTCGAACAGCCCCTTCTTGTTGTTCGCGATCGCGGTCACCTCGACCGCTTCGTCCCCGGTGAGCCACCGCAGACCGTCGACCGCGTGGCATCCGCCCAAGAGCATGGCGCTGCCGCCGGTCTTCTTCTTGCTGTGCAGGGCCCAGGCGTGGTGCGTGGGTTTCAGTCCGTGCCAGTAGTCCATCTCGGCGTAGAAAAGCTCGCCGATGGCGCCCGACGCGACAAGCGACTTGATGCTCTGAATTGCCGGATTCCAGCGGAGCACGAATCCGGCGAGGCTTCGGACACCTGCCCGGGCCACCGCGTCGCGCAGGGCGCGGTTCTCCTCCATCGTCAGGGCGATCGGCTTCTCCACGAGGACGTGTTTGCCGGCCTGGGCGGCAGCAATCGCCTGCTCCGCATGGACGTGGCTTGGGCCGCAGAGGTCGACCACATCGACCTGCTGATCGGCCAGCACGGCCTCGTAGTCATCGCCGATCTTGCAGCCCAGGCCCAAGCGGCCGGCCAATTGCCCGGCACGCTCCACGTACACGTCGCTCACCGAGACGATCCGCGCATGGGCGTTCTTCACCCAACTGGCGGCGTGCGCCCCGGCCACCCAGCCGGCCCCGTGAATGGCGACAGCGAGCCTTCCGTTTTCCATCGCAGTCTCCCGTGCCAGGGTTTTCCGGCCCCTTTGGAGTGCGATGACTTGTCATCGCCTTCTTTCTCAAAACGAGGGCGCAACACACGAAAAAGAAAGCGGTAACAAGTTACCGCACTCCAAAACGCTGAAATCCTCACACCATCTCCGGTAATTGGTGCGGCTTCCGTTGCGGCCGCTCCAAATACTGGTTGGCCTGATCGTCGCCGACAAAGACCTCCTGCTGCGGGTCCCAGCAGAGCTTGCGGCCGACCCAGCGGGCGATGTTGCACAGATGACAAATCACGGCCGAGCGGTGGCCGATCTCCACGTCGGCAATCGGCCGCTTGCGCGACTTGATCGCGTCGAACCAGTTCTGGAAGTGATCGTCGCTCACCTCCAGCCGCGGCACGCCGTCGGCGAGAGGCTCGTCCGCCAGTCCGGCCGGCTCGCAGGTGAAGTGATTGTTGTCGACCACGACCTTCCCTTTTTCGCCGAGGAACACCGCGCCGGCGACCGGGCCGCTGTCGAGCTTTACCACCACGCCGTTGGCATAGCGGAAAGAGACCCGATTGCGGCTGCACGCGGCATCGCCGCGCTTGCGGCTCTCGGGCACTGCGTAGACCGGGGCTTTGAGCGGCTCGTTGCGCTCGGGCCAGATTTCCACCGGGCCGGTGTCGTCGGTCCCCAAGGCCCATTGGATCTGGTCCAGTCCATGCGCGCCATTGCCCGTCATCTCCCCGCCCGAATACGGTGTCAGCGAGATCCAGCCCGGATTGCCGCGCGGAGCATACAAGTCGGCGTGGTAGGCCCGCGCCTCGGTTTGGCCGCACCAGACGTCCCAAAGCAGCCCCTTGGGCACGGGCTGGGCCGGGAGACCGCACTCCCAAGGGCTGGGGTAGTTGCAGGCGATCACGGTGTGAACCTTGCCGATCGCGCCGGCGCGGACGAGCTGGCAGCCGAGCCGATGGTGCTTCATGGAACGCCGCTGGCTGCCGGTCTGGAATACCCGCTGGTGCTTCCGAGCCGCCTCGACCATGGCCCTTCCTTCGCGCACGGTGAGGCTGAGCGGCTTCTCCGTGTAGACGTCCTTGCCCGCTTGGCAGGCGTGGATGCTCGGCAGCGCGTGCCAGTGATCGGGCGTGGCGACGATCACCACGTCGACGTCTTTGGTTTCCAGCATCTTGCGATAGTCGAGGTAGGCCCGGCATTTCCTTGCGGCCGCGACCGACTCGGCCCGCATGGCATGCACGTCGCAGACCGCCACAATGCGCCCTTCCTTGGGAAGGCCCATCAGTTGCAGGCCGCGGCGACCCACGCCGATGTAGCCCACGCCAATCCGGTCGTTCGCTCCCGGGCCTGCGCCGATCGCGGTCACTCCCGCGGGCACCACCCAGGGGAGGGCCAAACCCGCCCCGGCGACCGCCAAGAGTTTTCTTCGAGAAATCCTGCTGGAAGACGCCATGGCTCACCTCCGGACGAGAAGTCGCCGAGAAGCCTGCCGCCAGGCTTCGGTTTCCGGAATAATCTAAACCAGTTCCTTCGCGGCGACAATCCAGCCGCGGCAATCCGGGCAGCCGCAGGTGCAGGCAGTCGCGGCTTCTGATGACCAAGCGTAGTCGATCGTCAACTCTTCGTCCAACTCGATCTCGGCCTTTGTTTTGAGCCAGAGTTCCGGATCGCCGACCGTGCCGTCCTCGTGCTCGGCCTCAATCTGCACTAGAGTGCAGTTCGGACGGCAACTGTGATTCAGGTAGCGGAAGGGCGGATCGGGCTCCAGTGCCAGATCGGGCGATAGCTCCATGCAGTAGTCCGACTCGTACTGGGGGTCTTCCATGACCGTGCCTTCGATGGGGCCGATCCGCTCGTCAGCGCGCAAGGACCTCAGGGAGAACACCCCAAGGCCGTGCCGCGAAAGACCGACCCGCACGCTTTCCCGGCGGCAGTCCATCGGATACCTCGCGGGCCCTTCCTGGAAGGACGGAAACGCACCTGCAAAAACTCCTGCTCGCCATCGGGCACAATGCCCGACGGGAGCAGAATGCTCTGGGACGCTGCGCGTGCAGTCGGTCGCTTACCAACTGCGGCGGCGACCGCCGCCGCCGCCGCGCGGCCGGTCCGGCTTGGGCCGGGCCTCGTTGACGGTGATCGAGCGCCCGGCGATCTCGCGGAGGTGCAATTCCTGGATCGCTGTGGCGGCTTCCTTGTTGTCCGCCATCTCGACAAAGGCGAATCCGCGCGGCCGGCTCGTCTCGCGGTCCTTGACGATGCTCACCGACGAGACCTTGCCGTACTGGGCGAAGGCCTCGCGAAGCTCATCCTCGGTGGCCGTGTGCGACAGGTTGCCGACGTAGATATTAGTCATGAGGCTCTCCTTGAGGGCTGGCGTGGTTACTGCGGCCTGACCTTCTCGGCCCGCGGTCCCTTCGGGCCGCGGCCTTCCTCGTAGGTCACCCTCTGCCCGATGCGGAGCGCCTCGATCGCCGTTCCCTCCAGCGCGCTGTGATGGAAGAACAACTCCCCGCGCTCTCCGCTAATGAACCCAAACCCCTTGTCCGCGATCACTTTCTTGATCGTTCCTTCCGGCATTACGCCACTCCTTCAAAAAAAACGCGAAAACACCTCAAAGGCCGTCATCTCTTCACCCTGAGCCCCATCCCATCAAGGAAGATTGCGGCCAACGGTAGGAGGGAAAGATCAACCGCAACTGGAGAACGGCTCCCTGGTGGAGGACAGCCGCGACGCAAATCGAGGGTGACTTAGAACGAGAGAGCTTCGGGAACTCGGTGGGACTCACGTGGCTTCTCGCCGCTACTACCGGACGTATTTTAGCACACAATCCGACCGGTGGAAGTGCCGGACTGAACAATCGCCCATAATCGCACCCCCCGTGTGGGCATAAACGCGCCGCTGGGCATGTACACGCGGTCCGAGCCCGGGTATACTGTCCGCTTGCGTCCGGCTCCCAAGGGTTGGGTCAGCCGAGGACGTGTCCCGTTTCGGCTCGCGAGCGTCACCTGCGCATCGGCAAGCCCCCGTAAAGGAGATCTGTCTTGGGTAAGAAGCTGTATGTTGGAAACTTGGGCTATGGCGTGAGCAACTCCGATCTGGAGGAGTTGTTTGCGGCCTTCGGTACGATCCAGAGCGCCCAGGTCATCACCGACCGTGAGACGGGGCGGAGCAAGGGGTTCGGCTTCGTCGAGATGGCCAACGACGACGAGGCGCAGGCAGCCATCAAGGGGCTCGACGGCAAGGACATGAACGGCCGTCCCCTCACGGTGAACGAGGCGCGTCCCCGCGAGGACCGCCGCGGTGGCGGTGGCGGTGGCGGTGGTGGCGGCGGTGGTGGCGGCCGAAAAGGCGGCTACGGCGGCGGCGGTGGCGGCGGCCGGCGCTACTAATAATTGGAACGGAGCTCGGGCAGCCGCAAACTTCCGAAGTCTCCGAGACTTCGGAAGTTTGCGGCTTCCTATCGCAGTTTTGGGATAGGCACTAACGACGACGCCAGGCTTTCCAGACATTCCTCAACATTGCGGGGGCGCTGTGGGCCACTAGCGAGAACCAGCTCCCGTAGGGCCGGCGATAATCGGGTACCGGCTCCATGGTGATCGTGCTCGGCTGCGGGCAAGCCACAGCGCACAGCCCGCAGCCGATGCAGCGGTGCGCGGCGTGCCCGCGCGACCCGTCGCGCAGGTGGATCGTCATCGCTCCCATGGGGCATGCGGCGGCGCATTTGCCGCAATAAGTGCAGCGGGCCGGATCGAATTGGGGGAGAAAGTGGGGAGGCGCTACGAGGCTCGGCGCGTTGAACTCGGTCATCGTGCGCATCGCCTTGCAGCAGCACCCGCAGCACGAACACGATACCTGGCCGCGGGTTGATTCGACGTTCAACACGAAGCTGACCAGGCCGTGCGATTCGGCCTCACGCTTCGCTTCGAGCACGTCGCGCCGGTGGGCCGGTTTCAGCCAGCCGTCGCGGATGCCTTGGGCCGCCCAGTCGCCCATGACCGTGCAATTGCCCAGTGGCTTGGCGCAGCCGTGTCCCAGGGCAGCCATCGTGGTCCGGCACTGGCACTGGCCGATGCCGAAGATCGTGAACCGATCGAGGATGGCTCCCATGCGGTCCGACGGCAGCGCCATGGGGTGAGCATCGGCGACGCGGCTCACCGGAAGGTAGCGGATCGTCCGGGTGGGGTGCTGGCTGAAGGCCGCCGCATAGCCCGTCTCGTACAGGGCCTCCACAAGCTCGACGAACTTGCGGTGCCAATCGGAGAGGCTTTCGGGCGTCTCGGTGATCAGGACCATCTCGAAGATCCCCGGCATGATCGGCAGAAGCTGGTAGCGCTGGCTCCCGTCCGATCCCGTCGATCCAATGGCCCGTTTCTTCTGCGCAAGCCGCTGGAGGATTTCCGCAACCTCTTCCACCGGCCGGTGCTCCGCTCGGGCGACCTGCTCGGCCGTCTTGCCGCGCAGCGGAGAAAGGCGCCGCACTACGGCAGCCTCTTCCTCGGTGAACAGGTGCTGGACGAAGGCCATCAGCTCATCGCAGACGGGCGGGCCCATCAGCAGCGGGCTGGAAAGCCGCCTGGCGACTTCGCGGTACACGAGTGCGACGTGCGGGTAATCGTCCGGTTTGCGAGGACGCACCGTACACGGACGCGGCGCGATCGGTCCGACGATCCCGCGATGTACCTCAATGACCCGTCGCGCCGATGGGTTCTCAGGCATTCACTATCTCCGATGGGCTGTCAGGCGCGACCGGCGGTCGCGGCTTTGTCTTCTACCTGGCTTAAACTGTAAACGCGACGCTGAGGAAAATCCATCGCTGAGTAGATTCCAACTCATGCCACGGCCTTGAGCCGTGGTGATTGACGTTTTCCGCTACAAAACGCAACGACACAAATCCTACGATGCCACGGGCTTGCCCCGTGGAGCCTCACGTTCCATGCTCACAAAGCAACGAGCGTAACGATCCACCGGGCAAGCCGGTGGCATTGTGATTTTCGTGCCACGGCTTGCTGTAGCAGCGACCCTAACCTTCCACGGGGCAAGCCCGTGGGATTCCGCAGGTTGGTTTACACTCTGAGTATCCGAGAAAACGGGCTTGACGCCAGTAGCCGTCCGGAAGAGACTCCCCCCTTGATCTTTGCCCACCTCGGGGGGAACATCGTGATTCCACACACTCAGAGGCTGTCCGGAAACGGGGACTGGCTCTGGGACGTAATCCTGCTGACCGGCTTTATCTTCCTTGCCTATTTTGCTCGCTTGGACACCCTTCCGTTGAGGGGTGAAGAACCGCGACGGGCACAGGTCGCCGTGGAAATGACGAAATCTCACGATTTCGTCGTGCCGGTGCAGCAGGGGGATCCGTTCTTCATGAGCAGCCGTCCCCCCCTCCAATACTGGATGATCGCCTCGGTCGGCCATCTGCGAGGATCGATCGACGTGGTCGCCGTCCGGCTGCCCAGCGTCGTTGCCCTCCTCATGACGGTGCTGTTGATTTACGCCTACTCGCGGATTTTCTTGTCGCGGATCGGGGCCATCGCGGCAGCCCTGGCCTACGGCACCATGGGCCAGGTCATGGAGTTGTGCCGCTTGGGGGAGACCGACTCGATGTTCGCGCTTTGGGTCAGCGGCTCGCTGTTGGTTTGGCACGGCGGCCACGTGCGGGGCTGGTCCCCCTGGCGCGTGTGGACCGCCGCCTATCTCCTGGTGGCCCTCGGAACGTTGACCAAGGGAATCCAAGCCCCGGTCTACTTCGCCGGGGGCGTGGGACTCTTTCTGCTGGTTACTCGCCGATGGCGCTACGCGCTCACCTGGTCGCACATGGCTGGGATCGGGGTGTTCCTGGCGGTTTGGGGTGCGTGGCAGGCGCCGTTCTTTGCGAGGATGGGTTGGGCCGGATTGCGCCACATTTACTTCGGCGACGTCGCCTTGTACGTACACGACCGCGACGGGCTGACCATCGCAAGACACCTGAGCACCTATCCCCTGGAGATTTTCTTCGGTTGCCTGATGCCGTGGTCCCTTCTTCTTCTGCTGTACGGACGGCGCGATTTCCGGCGGGCCTTAGAGCCAATTCCAAAAACTTCCGAAGTCTCCAAGACTTCGGAAGTTTGCGGCGCAAGGGAGAACGTGCTGTTCCTGGCATGCTCGATCCTGGCGGCGTTTCCTACGGTCTGGCTTCCCCCGACCGCCAGGGCGCGATTTTTCCTCTCGCTGTACCCGGCCTTCGCGCCCTTGGTGGGACTGGCGGTCCAGCGCTGCTGCGAAGCGGAGCACGACGGACCGTGGCGGAGGTTCTGGGGCTTTTACCTTTCGGCGGGCGCCATCGCCATGGTAGCGACCGGCGGAGTCATCTTGGCCATGAGCGTTCTGCGGCCGGCCGTCTCGATCGCTCAACCGATGTGGTTCGCCGTGGTGCTTGCCGTCGCGGCGATGGGGCTGGCGGGGATTGCCTACTGGTCAGGCAACTCCCGCACGCCTGAGAAACGGGCAATCGGAACGCTGGCCCTGGCCGCGTTCCTCGGCCTTGCTTATACGGGCGTGGTCGTCAACGCCATGCTCCGCGTGAGCAACCCCGCGACGGAACCGGCCGTGGCCGAGCTCAAGAAGAAGCTGCCCGAAGGCGTGAGGCTCGTGAGCCTCGGACCCGCGGACCCGCTATTCACCTACTATTACCACGACCTCATGCCCATGGTTCCGTGGCCGGAAGACGCCGAGTCCTTGGCTGCCGACGTGGAGTATTTCTGCTTCAACCACACGCTCGAGGAGCCTTTGTGGCCCGCCTTTCCATTCGAGCAAGTCGACGAGATCAACTGCGATCGCGCGCTGTTGTCCAGAGGCCGGCTGACGATCGTCGGCCGACGCCTGCCGCCGGCACCCGCGGTTGCGCACTCTTCCGGCCCGAATCAGCCGACTCGGCGTTAGACGGCGACGGCAGCGAACCACCAGCAAGAAAGACGCCGGCGCGTTCACCGGCGGCTCTCTGCGTACTGCCCTCTGCCTACTTCGCTGGTGGCTGAGTACCATACCCAGGAGGGGACTGTCAGGATCGAGGTGCTCTACGAATCCGAGACCTTTTGGCTCAACCAGAAGAAGATCGCCGAGCTTGTCGGGGGCGACCTGCGGACCATAAGTTACCATCTTGGCGAGATTTACGCCTCCGGCGAACTGAGCCAGGCGGCAATTCTCCAAAGAATTCGGAGAGTTCAGAAGGAGGGCAACCGCGAGGTCAGCCGGGAGATCGAGTTCTACAACCTGGACGCCATCATTTCGGTGGGTTACCGGGTCAACAGCACCCAGGCCACCCAGTTCCGTATCTGGGCAACGCAGACGCTCCGGGAATTCGTCATCAAGGGGTTTGTGCTCGACGACGAGCGGCTAGCGGTCTGGCCGGTCGCGGTGCGACCCATTGCGGTAATCGAGGCCGCGGCGGCACTGTGCGCATGGTCCTCGCTGGCGGCTTTCCTGGCGATGCTTTTCACCGGGGCCTCAACGTTCACGTCATTATCGGTCGTGCGGCGGGAGCGTGCGGTACCAGGTGAAGTAGAGAAGGACCGTGGCGACCACGGCCACGCCGAAGGCCAGGGCGGCTTCCTGGTGCCAGTGGCCGACGAGGTACATTGGGGCCAAGTAGGCTCCCAAAATCGCCGCCGCGCCGAGCGTGGTATTGATGATGGCTAGGGCTGGGCTTTCGGCCGGGTCGTTCTGTTCCGCATCCGACAACCTGGCCTGGCGGCGGATCTCTCCCCAGAACCCGAACGGCCGCACGTGCCGGTAGAACGCCACCAGAAGCTCCCGGTCGGTCGGCGGCGTGAGCAGCGTGGCGGCGATCGTGCCGACCAGCGACACGGTGAGCACGGTGGGGAACGACACGTACACCAAGTGCATGTTCTTGAGCCACGATACCAAGAGCGGCAGATCGGCGATGGCAGGCACGGCATCGAGCAGCCATCCGGCGATCCTCGGTCCAAACGGCACGAGCAAGGCCGCCAGCAGGCCGACGAAGGTGCCGACCGCGTAGCCCCAGCCGTTGGTCCGCCACCAGTACCAGCGCAGCACGTTGGGCACGGCAAACGCCCCGCCGAGGGCCATCATGATCCAATCGAAGACCTGCCGGATGGATTCGGCCTGGAGCCCGATGAGGACCCCTACGGCCACGAGGGCGAGAGTGGCCACGTAACTGGCGATAATCTGGTGCCGGGGGCCGGCCTTGGGGAAGACCAGCGGCTGCCAGAAGTCGCGGACGATGTACGAGGCCCCCGCGTTGACCATCGCGCTGAAGGAGGCCATGAAGGCCGCCAAGAGACCCGCAATCACAAGGCCGCGGAAGCCGACCGGCATGTAGTCTTGCAGCACGGTGGGCATGAATTTCTCCGGGTCGGCCACCTGGCTGGCGCCGGCCGATATGGCCAAAAGCGCGATGCCCGTGGCCATGGCCCAGCGGACGATGAGGAACACGCTCCAGCCGGCGCCGACCAGGGCGGCATCGCGCGGGTCGCGCGCGGCCAGGAACCGTTGGAAATCGGACATTTGGGCCGGGCCGCCGAAATTCAAGAGAAGCCCTTTGAGCACCCAGACGATCACCATCGCCCCGAACAATTCGTAGCCCTGGTATGCCTCGGGGAGCGAGGCGGCGTTTTCCAACTGCCACGTGGGGGCCAGGGAGTTCCAGTGCTCGGGCAGCGCGGCGAGCGTTTCCGGACTGAGCTTCACGTAGGCCAATACGGCGATGACGATCGACGCCGCGGTGAGGATCACCGTCTGGATGATGTCGGTGACGACCACGCTGTAGAGGCCGCCCAGGAGCACGTAGAGCGTGGTCACGCCGAAGATCACGGCCGCGCAGGTCTGCGGGTAGGCGGGAAAGTAGACGGAAACAAACTTCCCGATCCCCTCGAACCCATAGCCTAGGAAGGCGGCCAGCGTGACCACGGCCATCAGGGCGTAGGCGATTCGCGCGGTACGGCCGCCGGGACCGTTGCCGAAGCGGGTAATCATCCACTCGGCGCCGGTAATCACCCCGGAGCGACGCACCCATTTCCCCATGAACGACATGAAAAACGCCCCCATGAGGAAGCCCCACATCCAGTGGTTCCACATCGACTTGAAGCCGAACAGGCCGATCAGCGTGACGATCCACATGGTGCCAGTCACGTCGAAGTTGCTGGAGGCGCCGGAAATCGCCAGGGCCAGCCAGTGGATGCTCTTGCCGCCGAGGAAGTAGCTATCGAGTCCTTTGGCGGCGCGGGCCTGGTACCAGAAGCCGGCCCCGATGACGAGCACGAAATAGATCGCGATGACCGAGATGTCGATGACGTTCATGAGGCATACTCACAGGGGAAAAGATGAACGCTTAGTGATGAGTGCAGAATTCTAAACACGCCGCTTCACGATTTTCCGTAGTTCCTTGACGGTCATTGCTGGCGATGTCTGGTGAAGCATGGCGTGGCAGTTGGGACACACGGGGCGCAGATCCTTGATCGGGTCGACGTGATAGGATCGCCTGATTTTCGCCAGATCCCGCAAATGATGCACGTGGATGTAACCGTCGCCAATGTCGCCATACACTTCGGCAAAGCTGAAATCACAAACAGCGCACGCAACGCCGTAATAGGCCAGACAATCTGCGCGGGCCTTCGGGCTACGCTCATAGGAATTCACCACCACGTGGTTAGTTGCCCCCTCAACGTACTTCCCCGTAGGTTGCTCCTCCGGAAAAGTGATCGGTTCAACGCCGTGTCGCCCGAGTTTCACGAGATGCTGTTGCCAAATCTCCTCCAGTCGAAGAGCGTCTTCCTCTGGGACACTGACGCCCGACGCCAGGATTCGATTCCAATGCACACCAAGATTTGCCTTCACAAGGCGCTCAATGGTAAGCCGTTCTTCCGCGCGAAGTAGGGTGTCGGATTGGTACTCCACGTACAACGCTGTTTCGCCTCTGCGGGATTTCTCCCAGTGTTTGATTTCGTAAACTTCGGAGGTCGCGTAACCCGACTGGATAATGCCCCTCTCGGCGACCTGCTTCAACAGGAAGATTCTGTCGCCCGGTAGAATACGTGTTGTGTTTCCGCAAGTCCATCCTGTTGGGAAGAGTCTCCTCTTCTTCGTCGCAGTAACCTCCTTTGTATAGTCTTCCTCGGGCCAATGCCATCGCTTCGGGTTCCACGTGAGAATGTAGGTAGGCATTGAGTACTGCACTTTCTGAAAAACCCGCAGTTACCCCATTTTCACAATTAGTTGAATGACGCCAGTGACAACCCGTGTTTGAAACAACTTGACGCAAGTCCTTGCTGGGACAAGGCGTTGCTGAACGAATTTTTCGCAATGTGAGGGTTCGCAGTCGAGTAAGCGAAAAAACAGGCTGCAAGGTGCGTCAAAATAGTAAAGATGGGTCGTTTTTTCAGAAAGTGCAGTTGAGTAGTATCCCAATGAAATAATCAGTGTGGCTTTCCCCCGCGTCGCGGTACGGCGACTCCACGGCGTCAGTCACTTGGTTCAAGGTAGCACACTCGCGGAAATCTATCCGCGAATTCTGCGCAAACGTGCGTCGGGAATGGCCTGAGCGATGGCCGCAAAACAGCACCACTCTCAATGCAATCGACAAACTTCGGCCGATCACCAATGCGACACTGAACCTCCGGCATTCCCGGAGAACCGTTCGTTACTCAATTCGTCGCCCGTTGGGGCGTGGCTACTGCTGTGCCGTAGTCATCCCACGAATCTCGGACGAATCGAACTTCAGTTCCCATCGCCTATAATCCTGGTCCTTGTTGCTACATTGCTGCGAAACAACCCAATCGTAGGATGTTGCACTCACGTTCTTCGGACTCAAACACACAATGACGATTGCCTCTTTTCCAGGGTGCAAGTCATCGAACTCCGTGCTTCCTTCAGGCACAAGAGCCGATCCCCACGTACCCTTAACTTTCTCCAATTCGTTGCCAAAGTTGTCTTCGCCTTTCGCAAACGAATGTGGACGAAGCACTTGCCCCTTAGAGATGTTCTCAACCGCAATCGTCAACGCAAGAACGGGTTCCTTGGTTTCGGCCTCATCCAGGTGGGCATTCTTACTTTTCACCCTCTTGAAATCGACACTTTTTGGCGTAACCCTAATCTCACCCAGAGTTATTGTCTGTCCAAGACGGATTACGGGCCTGGCGTCTTCGATGTTGACCGTCCCGATTTGGTTTCTCGCGTCTTCAACGGTGGTGTTCGGGGCTTGGACCCCATCACTGGCCTCAAGGCGTTCCCTTGATTTCTCTGCTGCGATCCTAGCAGCTCTGATTGGTGGGAAGTCTCTTATCGTGTCCCGTAACATCGTGACCAGCACTATCGGCGGCACAATTATCGTGCAGAGAAGCAGCACCACGCCGCCGAGAATCCGCTTCTGAGCCATGGCAACAATGCTCAGAATAAAAGATGCTAGTAAGAGCGGTCCGAAAACGAAAACGGTCCACAACGAAATGAACATCAACACCACTGCCAGCGCAAAGCAAACCCAGCCGCCAATGACGGCGCCCTGCTGCACATTTGTCCTCACGAAATGCGGAGGCCTGACAGGTTGATCCTCTTGTTTCGCCGCGTCGACGAATTCTTGGCTTGGAAGAGGCGGGGGCGCGCCGTCAAGTTTCGGCTCGACGTCTTCCTGTATTGGCTGCGCGGCCGTATCGCGTGCCTCAACGAATCCTTGGGTTGAGAGGGGTGCCAGCACGTCGTCAAGTCTCGGCTCGACTTCGCCATGTATAGCCTGGGCACAGGTTTCGGACATCTCACCGTGTGCTTCTGTTACTCGGAACTGCACGAAGCAGGCTGGGCATCGCGCCCTGTGTCCGACATATTGGTCCTTGACGCGTAGTCTGCGCCCACAGTGCGGACATTTCGCGTGGGTCACCATTAATGATGGTCCTCACGATTTGTGCTCGTCGGGCTGACAGCCCCCCTTTCTCGGCATCGCGTTGACGCTTTGGAATCCCTCATCCTTCATCCTTCATCCTTCATCCTTTCTCAAACGCCGCGTCGAACATGGCGATGACGTTCTCCGGGGGGACGTCGGCGAGGATGTTGTGGACCTGCTGGAACACGAATCCGCCGCCGGGAGCGAGAATAGAGAGTTGCTCGCGCACGTGCTGGCGGATCTCTTCTGGCGTGCCGCGCGAGAGGACGACGTGGGTATCGCAGCCGCCGCCCCAAAAGGTCATGTCCCGGCCGAAATCGGCTTTCAGGCCGCGAGCCTCCATGCCCGTGCAGGAGATCTGAACAGGATTGATGGCATCGAGTCCGGCCTCGATCAAATCGGGCAAGAGCGGGCGTACACCGCCGCAGCAGTGGAGCATCACCTTGACGTTGGCCAGCTCCTTGGCGCGGCGAAACAAGCGGGCGTGCCGGGGCTTGAAAAACTCCTGATACATGGCGCGCGAGAGTTGCGGGCCGCGCTGCGAGCCCAAGTCATCGCCGAAAAGGATAATATCGATGGATGGCCCCACCAGGCGCAGGAATCGCTCCAAGTTGGCCAGGTGGATTTCCATCGTGCGGTCGAGGAACTCGTGTGCCCGATCGGGATCCGCGGCCAGGAGCATGAGGAAGTTGTCGATGCGGTAAAGGAACTGGCCCATCTCCAAGAGGTTCCCGCCGAACAGGCCGATGATTGCCCGGTCGGTGCGGGCACGGAGCTGGCGCGCCCCCTCGGCGAGCACCCTTTCGCCTTCCGGCCCGGCTGCTAGCGGTCCGGGAGGACTCGCCACGGCGCACCAGATCGTCTCGTCGAGGGCCTCGGGGATGCGATCGAGGTCGTCGGTTTCGAGGAACGGCCAGTTGGACTGCTCGAAGTAGAGGGCCCCGTCGGGCATGCGGCCGATGACGCGACCGCTCTTGCTGCGCAGTACCCAGGCGCCCGGCTGGCGCTCGGGCGCGGCCCAGCGGGGCATTTGGCAGGGGGTGCCGTCGGGCAGGGTCCAATCGACCCAATGCTCGTCTTCCAGCGCGAACCCGCGGCCCAACTCGATCGTGTCGACGTGGAATCGCTCCAGCACGTCCTCGTCGACAATGGCCAACTGCTGGATCGGATCATACACGCGGATCGGCCGCTCGGGCAGCCCGAGGGCCTTGCGGAGTTTCGCGTAGGCCATCGCGGCAATGCCCGACGATCGGTGCCCGCTGAAGTCGATCGGCACGCGGTCGGGCTCCTGGTGGCTCAGTGCGGCCAACACACGTTCGCGTGGAGTCATAGGTGCCGTCCTGCCGGGCTCGATGACGCGGAATCCGAAGTTGTATCTTAGCAGCCCGTCGGGGTAGCTGCCAATCAGCCTTCCGCCTTCCACCGGGCGAGGCCGATCGTGAGGACGAGAACCCGAGGTTGTTCCGTGCTTCACTACGGACTACAATCAATATGCGGCTGCTGCTGCGGGGTGCTATGGGCCTCGAATGGGGGTTATCATGAGTTCCGCCTTGGCAAACCATCTTTCTACGAGTCGGCCGTCTCAGCCCGGTGAACCGCCCTGGGAGATTGCGCTGCTTTATCCTCTTCAAGGCAGTTGGACCGAGTCCGACTACTTGGAGCTGGGCACCAATCGTCTGATCGAGTTCTCCGACGGCTGCATCGAGGTCCTGCCCATGCCCACGAAGCTTCATCAGCAGATCGTGCGGTTTCTCTTCCTCTTGTTCCACCAGTTCGTCTCGACCCGTGGGCTCGGCGAGGTCCTCTTCGCACCGCTTCCCATTCGCTTGTGGCCGAGCAAATTCCGCGACCCGGACATCGTCTACCTGCGCCCGGAGCGTGGCGAGTATCGCGGCCAACCGGAAGGCGCGGACCTGGTCGTGGAAGTGGTCAGCGAAGGCGAGGAAAACCGTCGCCGGGACATCGAGACCAAACGCCAGGAATACGCCCGCGCCCGCATCCCGGAATACTGGATTGTCGATCCCGAAAACCAGCGGGTCACGGTGCTAGTCCTCAAAGAGGCCAAGTACCGGGAGCACGGCGTCTTCGGTCCGGGCGAGACCGCAACGTCAGCAATCCTTCCCGGACTGGCCGTCGCCATCGCGGATCTCTTTGCCGCTGAGCCGGATGACCATCGCTAGCGCAACCCGCACGTGTGCTCACCACCGTGGACAGGATAGGTTGCCTTGGCGAATCTGCTGCGTATAATCCCCCGGCTTTGCCCCGTTTCACCAAGCAGGCGACGAAGAAGTCGGCGAGCGACAAAACGTTTCGTCCTCTTTCGTATTGGGTCCCACGGGGTCATCGTGGAGGGGCAATTATACCCCATTGTGGTACTGTCCGCCATTTTTTTTGACGAAACCTCCCTGGTTGACACTAGCGATCAGGTAAGATGGCGAGTATTGTAGATGGGGCTTTGCAGGGACTTCTTTGGAACCAGGAGCAACGGGCAAGCAGCACTTGACGGTGAGAAGGGCAATCCTGCGGTGGATTGGGCGCCGTGTTCCCGCGGTACCCCTTTCCTTTCGCGCGCTCGCTAGGAGCGTTTCCGGAACTTGAGAATTAGGAGTATCGTCGTGGCCCAAAACGAGGCAACGTTTCGTCCCATTGCGCCGCGCTCCTTGCGAATGGAATCTTTGGAGCGGCGAGACCTGCTGTCGGTAACGTTGGTCGCAGGGACCGAGACCTTTAAGTCGTTTGAGTTCCTCGCCGCAAGGGCGTTGGCGGTCGGCGGGACGTGGAAGGTCCATCAGCCGGAATACGCCATCCCGTTCAAGGGATCCACCACGGGTTTCCACGGGACGGCCAGCTACACGAGCCGCACGGACGGAACCATAGCCGTCGACGTGCTTACGGCAAAGGGCACGTACTCAACCCCTCGCGGCGGCGGAGGGTTTTCACTGACGAACGGCAGCATCACCGACGGCATCGAGAAGACGGGTCGGTTCACCGGTCAACTGGCGGGCGACGTCAGGATCACAGGGTTAGTCAAGACGAACACGACTTTGGCGGGCCCGATGACAGGTTCTTTCAACGGCGCCAAGCAGTCGTTGAACCTGTGGTACAAAAAGGGCGACGTGAACTTGCACGTGTGGGGTGCGATCAAGCCGCAATCCGCGGTGCCGTTTAGCGTAGTTGTCAACAACCCGGTTTGGACCCAAACCGGACTTGAGGTGGACGTCGCGGTGCGGGGCGGCGTCCACAAAGTCGCGTCGAACAAGACCTACAATACCCCTGTGGCTTTCGTCAAACTCTATTGGGCCACTGGTTCGGACTACACACAGCGGATCAGCGAACTGAAGGACAAACTACCGATCTATTGGAACGAGGCGGGCGGCAAGTATGTGGTGGCCGGGTTGCCTATGCCCACGTCCACGGCAACGCACCTTCTTCTGGCGCCTGAGTACGACGGCCAAGTGGGGACCGTCCTCGCGATGGCACTGCCCCCGAAGCCCGGCCTGTCGATCGACGACGTTCAAGTCGTCGAGGGAAACACCGGGAAAACGGGCTTGGATTTCCACGTGACATTGTCGGCGGCGATGCCGTTCTCGGTTACGGTGTCCTACGCCACGATCCTCGGGACGGCCAATACCCTCGATTTTATTCCCGGCACAGGGAAGCTGACGTTCGCCCCGGGGGAGACCCAGAAAACCACCACGATCCAGGTAAAAGGCGATACCAAGATCGAGGGGGATGAGACCTTCTCGGTCCAACTGAAGGGTCCTTCGTGGGCCACTCTGACGGATCCACTGGGCGTGGGCACGATCGTCAATGACGATCCCACTCCGCCCGCCCTTGATGCCGCCCTCCAAACGTGGACGGCGGCCGACGTCGGACCGGAACTGGCGTCGTATTTCGCTGCGGACCAGCGCCGCAAGAGCTCCGCGAGGGGGCTCGCCACGGTGCGGGACGCAGTCCTCATGGAAAGCGTTCTGTAGCGAATCTGCGGATTGTCGGGTCTGGTCGCCAATCCTGCCGGACGGAGGGATGCCGCCGTCGGACGGTGGGTGACCATGACAATGGCGTGGACGCCCCGGCTGTCGCGGTGTGGGCTAAAGCAGGACGGCAAGGATCGCCGATATGGCCGAGGAAACCCGTTGGTCGGTTCCCGCCAGGGTACCGCCTGGATTGTGGGGTGTCGTCTCGAACTTGACGGATGGCTACCATCGAGGGGTTGCCAACCTGCCCTGGAAAGGGATCGCCCCGTCGAGTCAGCGACTTGGCCGAATAACTCGAATGGTTTGCGGAGGGACGGATCGAGATTCGATTCCGGATCAACAGCGATTTGGCGAGACTGCGTTCGTT
This sequence comes from uncultured Planctomycetaceae bacterium, assembly GCA_964438165.1. Lineage (GTDB taxonomy): Bacteria > Planctomycetota > Planctomycetia > Pirellulales > Thermoguttaceae > CALFBP01. Next base: position 43,421 of record CAYTJV010000002.1, read on the forward strand.
CGGCTTCCGGGAAAAAATGCGACACCAACTCGACGGTTTATCTACGGAACACCCCGCTGGAGAGAGCTTGGTCGACCTACTGCGGCGTCGGGCCGCGGCGTCGGGCGACAAACAGGCTTTTTGCTTTATTTCCGGCGAAGGCATCGCCGAGGCCACGATCACCTATCGGGAACTCGACGAGCGTGCGATGGCCATCGCCGCCGAGTTGCAGGCATTGGCGCCCCGGGGGGCGCGCGCGCTGCTGCTGTACCCGCCGGGGCTGGACTTCGTGGCCGCGTTTTTCGGCTGCTTGTATGCCGGGGTTCTGGCCGTGCCGATTGCCCCTCCGGGACGCAATCGCTTTGCCTGGTCGGGCGAGGCGATCGTCGAAGCCGCGAACCCCTCGCTGGTCTTGAGCACGGCGCGCCACCACGAGGAGGCGATGGCCTCCCGGGCGCCGCGGTCGTTGTTCCAACGGCGCTGGGTCGCCACCGAGCAGATCGCCGCCGACGCCGCGGCGGCCTGGCAGGATCCCCGGATCGACGGCCGGCACACGGCATTCCTCCAGTACACGTCCGGGTCCACCTCCGAGCCCAAGGGCGTGAT
>CAYTJV010000003.1:0-40554 GCA_964438165.1 uncultured Planctomycetaceae bacterium
TCACGACGGTGGTCACCGGATACTGGAACCTGTTCAAGCAGAACATCGGCATCATGATCGCGGTCGCCCAGTTGGGCGCCACTCAACCACGATTCGCCAAGGTGCAGCACGAGTTCCGCCGCTTCGGTATGGATATGGTCGCCGACTCGGTGCGTCACGCCGCAGAGCAAGGCTACGCGCAGGGCCTCAACGCCGAACACATCGCCGCTGCCATTGCGTTGCTGTTCGAGAACTTCACCGTGGTGGTGGTCGGCAACCCGGGATCAGAACTGCAGATCAGCGACGAGGACGCCATCACGACACTGTCGACCATCTGGAAGAAAACCCTGTACGGCTTCTGACCGAAGGAAGAGATCACCGTGGATTTCGCTCTACCGGAACACCTCCCGGGCCTGCCGGCCGAGATGGACGCCTTCATCGAGGCGGAGATCAAGCCGCTGGAACGTGAGAACATGCAGTACTTCGACCGGCGCCGCGAATTCGCGCGCACCGACCTCGAGAACGGCGGTGTGCCGACCCGGGAATGGGAGGATCTGCGCGACGAGATGCGCCGCCGCGCCGACGCAGCCGGCTGGCTTCGTTACGGCCTGCCCAGCGAGTTCGGCGGCCGCGGGAACCTCAAGGCCAGCGCGCTCGTCAAGGAGCTCAACGAGCAGTGCCACTTGCAGTTCCCGGGCGTGCTGACGATCGCCGAGGAATCGACGGCCTGGACCGGGGTCTCCCGGCCCACGCACCTGGGCGGATTGGGCTTCAGCCTCAAGTGGAATATGGGCTGGATGAACGATACCCGCACCTACATGCGGCACGATCCGATCCACCGCAAGTACCACCACGACGAGCTCACCTTCAGCCTGATCTACGCCTTCCACGAGAACTTCGTGCTGCCGCTCTCGCACGACGAGGTGGTGCACGGCAAGGGCTCGCTGTTGGACCAGATGCCCGGCGATCTGTGGCAAAAATTCGCCAATCTGCGGCTCTTGTACAGCTACATGTGGACCCACCCCGGCAAGAAGCTGCTCTTCATGGGGAGCGACTTCGGGCAGTGGAACGAGTGGGACTTCGACCGCGGCCTCCAATGGGATCTTCTCGAGTGGGAAACCCATCGCGGCGTGCAGAAATGCCTGGCCGATCTGAACCAACTGGCGCACCGGGAGAAGGCCCTGCACCAGCTCGACTTCGACGGCCACGGGTTTTCCTGGATCGACTGCCACAACTTCGAGGATAGCGCGCTGAGCTACGTGCGGCGCGCCCGCGATCCCAACGATTTCCTCGTGATCTGCTGCAACTTCACGCCCGTCCCGCGCATGAAGCACCGCCTGGGAGTGCCCAAGCTCTGCTGGTACGACGAGACCTTCAACAGCGACTCGACCTATTACGGCGGCAGCAACCTGGGAAACTGGCCGGGCGTGCAGGCGATCGAGGAAGCTCGCCATAACTTGCCGGCGTCGATTGAAGTCGTTCTGCCGCCGCTGTCCGCGGTGGTCTTCAAGCCGCGGCATTGAGGGAGAAGCGAGGGGAGAGGGGAGAAGGGAGAAACGCAGACCCCATCCGGCTCGTCCGGATGGTGAATGAGGTTGGTCGGCTATGAACATCGAGCCGCTCTACAGGGCCGAGGGTCAGGATGTAGCGTACCATCTTCGCTACTCATGAACGGCATGGCTCGTCGGCTCGCGGCGGCGGCCTACCTGGCCCGCCGCCGTTTCGGCTATTCAGCGACCGCGGTGGCTGCCGCGCTGGGTTACCGGGGCCACAGCAGCGTCCACTATGCGATCGGCCGCATCGAGCAAGGCGGCCCAAGGCTGAGCGGAATCGTATCCGAAATCGAAGGAAGAATTGCTACTGACTACTGACGCTCCGACCCCAAGATCCACCTAAATTCACCCAGATCCATTCGAGCTGACGCAAGGGCCCCCGTGCCTGTCTATTGTACAGGTCGGGAGGCCTCTCACCAATCTTCTCAACGCTATCAATTTCAGCTCACGCGTACGGCTTGTACACGCCGGGCACCGGGATTGGGTAGTTGCCATCTTTGTCGGGCTCGACGGGGGCCTTGGCATCCCAAGCCAACATGGCGGGGAACTCGGTGGTGCCCTTGGCGGTGGCCTCGTCCCACTTGACGATCTGGCCGGAGTAAGTCGCCATCCGGCCCAGCACGGCGGTCATGCTGCTGGCGGGGGTCTTCTTGGGGTCAGAGCGTGAACAGTGAATAGGCGTGATTCAACGGAAAGGCTGAACTGGTTGCTATTCACTGTTCACGCTCTGACCCCAGTCCTCCCCTCGTTTGGCAGAAAGGGGCGGAGAAAGCGGTGTCTTTTTCGTCTCGGTTGTCGCAAAACTATTGGAATGAGCCATATACCTCTTACCCATCACGGATCTCCTTATCCTGTACTGTCTGGCTGGCAGAAACAGGGAAAGGAAACCCGATTCGCTACAACCCGTCAATATGAATTTGACACGGTACTAGACTCTGTCTCGCGTCGACGTCGGCACCTCGCTGGACATTGCCGGCCAAGCTAACCACTCCTACGAAGCTGTAAGGTGGCCAGGGGCCAAGGACTGTATATCGCTGACCTGCCTTGTCGGCCTTCCAGGTTTCCAGACGCTCGGCGAATGCCTGCGACATTCTTCGCTCGACAAGGAAGGCGAGCCGTACCATGCCTAACGGTTCGGGCGATAGTCGTCGCCAGGTCCGATAGAGACCCTCAATCGCCCGAACGCAAGTCGTTGCGGCAAGTTGGGCTTGAGCGTTCACTTGATCGTGCCACTGGTATCGTGCCTGCCGGAGAGCCAGGTACCGGGCGGGCGAGATGTCCGAGCGAAAGGCACCGCTTGACACAGGCGGTTCCGCCGGCGCCGGACTGCAAGCAAGCTCGATCCGCAGGCCGATTTCGCTGGTTCCCTCGATGCGGTCCAGATCACTTGAGAGATCTCTCCAGCGGCTGCTGAGAAATGCTTGGACCGCCTCCTCATTCGGCAATCCAACCCCGTAGCGCGCGGGGAGAACGCTGAGATGCGAGTGGATGGCGGCCAGCAACCGAGCGTGTTCGAGTGGTCCGAAGGACGTGGGGACGGGCCCGACCGTGGCCGCCGCCAAGGAGTCCTGCACCACCCACCGAACCTCGATCGAGTCCGGCAGGCCGGCCGAGGCAATGGGCTGACAAAGTCCCCTCACCCCCTGCCCCTCTCCCGAAGCGGGCGAGGGGAGTCGCACGGCTTGGGCCTGCCCATGGAACGAGGGGCAAGACAGACTCGCCACGTCTTTACTGCGGGATATGCCCAGCAGGTGCAACGGCATGGGAACTCTCGTCTGGAGCCTCCAGGGAAGGACAAAAGTCGTAAGCAGGCCAAGGCCCAGTTGCTTCGAGCGAAAGGCCCTTGAGAGCTAACTCGCTTCCAAGCTGTTGACATACGGCCTGGAACGAGGCCACAGCGGACCGTGCCAGCAAGTACGCCGCGTTCCAGACCATCTTCTCCGGTCGGCTGGTAAGACTACGCGGCAGCGGACGAAGCCGGCACCACACGTCGGCTATGTCTCTGAGGCGGGCTTCAACGGCAGAGACCGCTTGCTTCGCCATCGCCTCCACCTGTCGATGACACTCCAGCCGCAGCTTTTTGGTAGCCATGTACTGCGCGCCGCCACGGCCAGCCATCTCGTCAGGCTGTTGCTGTCGCTCGCGTCGCGCAGATAGATCGGCGTGCCTCAACTCCTTCCCTACCCAAGGAGCGTCGGCCGCCGTGTGCGGCGGGTCCACCCTTTCGTAGGACCGGGCCGGCATGTAATCCGCCAGGGGGCCCCGTTTTCTTGGTGGCGCATGGTCCGCGAGAACCGCTTTTTCGGCAACGTCCTCGTCGACGTAGACTTTGGCGGCCCACTCTTGCCGATCTGCCAGGCATCGCAGGAACTCGGCCGCGTTGGCCTCGTACGGCGTCAACTTGGCGATCAAGGAAGTCCGGGACTCAAATAGGGTGCCCAGTCGCAGGGGGAGCACGGGCAAATCTTGTGCTACGGCGGCGATAATCTCGTTGTGTCGCACCGCTACCTTGCTCAACCACGCAAGATCGGCCGTCCCTTGCTGGAGTTTAGCAAGATCGAACTGATCCAATCCAACGCGGCTGGCCAGGGCTGCCAGTTGACCGTAGCGGATCAGCTCAACCGCGTGGCGCGGATCGACGCCGGGGCCGAAGGCCTCCGAGGAGCAGTCTGCCCAGGTCAGTGCGTATAAGTAGTAGTGTTCAACCATGGCTCGTTCTGTTGGCTTGAGTGCCGATCTCCTGAATTGCCGCTTGAAACGATTCTCGACGGAGTTGCAGTTTCTTGGCCGCCCGGCCAGCGGCCGAGGCTGCAACCTGCTCTGCGACCGTGGCCATCACCGCGCGGCGGCAGACTCCTTCGATCTGGGCGCCGCTGAAGCCTTCCGTCTGGTCCGCCAGCCATGCGGCCGTTATGGACTGCTCCACCGGCCGATCACGGAGGTGAATCTGAAAGATCTTTTCGCGCGAGGCGAGGTCGGGCGGTGGGATCTCCAATTGGATATCGAATCGGCCCGGCCGCAAAAGTGCGGGATCCAGCAGGTCTCGGCGGTTGGGGGCTGCCAGGACGAAGCCTCCCTTGAGTTCTTCGATGCCGTCCAGCTCGGTAAGGAGCTGGCTAAGGACACGGGCGCCGACGCCCGAATCGCTCCCGCCGTGGCTGCGCGCCGACGCCAAGGCGTCGATCTCGTCGAAGAAGATGATGCAGGGCGCCGCTTGCCTTGCCTTGCGGAAGACGTCGCGAAGTCCGCGTTCCGACTCCCCGACGTACATCGACAACAGTTCCGGCCCTTTGACGGAGATGAAATTCACGCCGGCCTCGGTGGCCAGGGCCTTGGCGAGCAGGGTCTTGCCGCAGCCGGGCGGTCCGGAGATCAAGGCGCCCTTGGGAGGCGTCAGGCGAACGGCCTCGAACAGGTCGGGATGCGCCAGCGGCCACTCGACGGCCTCCCGCAAACGTTGCTTGATCTCGTCCAGCCCGCCGACGTCGTCCCAGGTGACATTGGGGACGTCGATGAACACCTCGCGCACCGCCGACGGTTCGACTTCCCGCAGCGCTTCCTGGAAATCGCCCACTTTCACCTGAAGCTGGGCCAACAGGTCGTCGGGGACATACGGCCGGGAAAAATCGATGTGCGGCAAGAGGCGCCGCAAGGCAACCATCCCGGCCTCTCGGCAGAGGGCCTCCAGGTCGGCGCCCACGAACCCGTGGGTCTTGGCCGCCACGTGCGACAGGTCGACGTCTGGGGCCAAGGGCATTCCCCGGCTGTGAATCTCCAGGATTTCCTTGCGTCCGTGCTGGTCGGGAATGGGAATCGAGATTTCCCGATCGAACCGGCCGGGCCGGCGCAGGGCGGGATCCAGGGCGTTGGGCAAGTTGGTGGCGGCCAGGACGATCACGTGTTGCCGTTGCGACAAGCCGTCCATGAGCGCCAGGAGTTGCGCCACGACGCGTTTCTCGACGTCGCCGACCACGCGTTCCCGCCGCGGGGCGATGGCGTCGATTTCGTCGAGGAAGATAATGCTCGGCGCGCGTTGGGAAGCCTCGTCGAAGAGTTTGCGCAGATGGGCTTCGCTCTCGCCGTAGAACTTGTGGATGATCTCCGGCCCGTTGATCGAAAAGAAGTTCGCCTCGGTTTCATGGGCGACCGCGCGGGCCAAGAGCGTCTTCCCGCAGCCGGGCGGACCGTAGAGGAGCACGCCCTTGGGGGCGTCGATTCCCAAACGCTCGAACAGCTCCGGGTACTTCAGCGGCAACTCGACGATTTCTCGAACACGATCCAACGGGCGCTTCAATCCGCCGATGTCCTCATACGAGAGCGAAGCCGGGGCTGGAGCCGATTGGCCCTCGCCGGGTTGCACTTTCAGCAGGGTATCCGAGACGACGGCCACGGGCCCGGTGGGACGGGTGGTTTTTACCAGAAAATCGGCGCGGCGGTTTCCAAACAGGGTGACCCGCACCCGATCGCCGGCGGTCACCGGCAAGCCATCCAACAGGCCGCCGATATACTTCAGGTCGCGGTTCGAGGGAATGCCGCCCTGCGGAACCAGCAGGATCTCCTCCGCCGGTTTAATGGAAGCGCGGCGAACGACCGCCGCTTCATTGAGTCCGATGCGCGCGTTTTCGCGGATTACCCCGTCGATCTGGAGATGCTCTTTGCCGCGGTGCTCCTTGAAGGTGGGCAAGACCCGGCAGATGGTCCGCCGCTTGCCCTCCACTTCGAGCGTGTCGCCCACATCCACGCCAAGACGCTGCATATCCGAGGGGTCGATGCGTGCAATCCCTCGGCCGACGTCCTTGCCGGTCGACTCGCTGACCCGGAGCGTGATTTCCATGTCGAGTGTGGACGCTTTCACCATGTGTCACATTCCCTCCGCAAAAAGCAGGAAACGAATCACGAAATCCCGAAAGAACGAAATCCCGAAAGAGAGAGCAGGGAGCGATGGGCGAGCATGCACGATCCTTGTCCTTTTCGGGCTTTCCTCCTTTCGGGCTTTCGTGATTCCTCAATTCCCTTGCTACAGTGTCTTCAAATCTATCTATTCGCGTTCGAGGCGAATTTTTAGAATCCCGTTGGCGCACTCCCATCGCATGTTGTGCTGAGAAAAACTCTCGGGCAGGAGCACCTCCTTGCGATAGCGCTTCTCGCCTCGCTGGGCCTGGATCGTCAAACGGTTTTCGCAGAGTTCGAGCTCCACGTCCTTCTTGCTCACGCCCGGAATCTCCGCCAGCACGAGGACGTGGTCTTCCTCCTCATGCACATCGACGAGCGGCTCGCGGACGTCCTCGACGGTAGCATCTCCGGTGGATCCACGGCGGATGTTGCCGAAGGGCTCGATCTTGACTTCCCGCTCGCCCTGATCGCCGATCCCCGTCTTGATGGAGAAGCCGTAGACGCCGCGGAGTTTGCCTTGCGGGTCCAGACCTTTGATCTCACCGCTCCGCGAAAGGCTTTGCCCGGTTTCCGCCAGTTCCACCAGCTTCTCTACCGCGCTTCCGAGCTTTCCCAGGAAGCCTCCGAAATGGAAGCCCACGTCCACGGGACTCTCACTGGGACTGGCGCTGTCAGGCGGTCGGGGTTTGGTTCGGTCCTTTTGCACTTTAGCCATCGCGATATCCTTTCGTTTTTCTCGGTTGGTTTGAGATGATGTCTACCATTTGCTCTGCGCGCTGCCGGAACTGCTCGTAGTCTTCGGAAGGGGTTTGCACCGGAGGATCGGAGAGTGCCTCCTGCTGGCCCGGCACATCGTGGGGCGGCTGCAGTTGCTGGGGCGGCTGCCACCACCAGGTCAGGCCCATCTCCTTGGCCTTGTCCACGGAACAAATCAAAAGGCGGATTTGAATAGTCAGCAGTTCGATGTCGCAGAGCTTGATCTTGATGTCGCCGGCGATGACCACGCCTATGGTGAGCACGCGCTCGAGGATGTCTGCGAGACCTTCGGAGCGGCAGGCGGTTGCTATGCCTTGTGTGTGTGCCATGTACTCTTCTTTCTGGCCGGTCGCTGGCCCCGGCCGCTGTTTTACCGCAGCTTGCCGAGCGGTCCCAAGTTGAGATTCAGGTCGGCGTCGCTCAGGCCGAACTGCTGTTTCAGACGGTCTATCTCTTCGGAAAGCCGAAGAAAAGTCAGTCCCAACCGTTCGATCTCTTCCGCCGTCAGGGAGCCGCCGTCGATCCGGCGCAACGCTTGCCGCTCCAAGAGCTCCCGGAGCAACTCAATCAGCGTGAGCACCAGTTGCACCAGGCCGTTCCTGACGTTCTCGGGGTCTATCCGAATCTGAGAGGGCAGGCGGGATCGAGTTGCCGAGGCCGGCACCGCACCCCGCGGCTGGTGATCATCTCGAAAAAGCGTGTCCCAGTGCGCCATGGGCGACTACCTTCCTGTCGGGCTCTCAGCCGGCGTACGACACCGATGGTGGTTTGTCGAAGTGCGGCCCGACTGCCAGCCATCCCGCCTGGCGGGCGGTTTCTGCGGAACTGAGCAGCAACTGCAAGCGGAGGTAGACCAACTCAATATCGGCGACGGTAATCGTAACATCGCCAACCAGCACTACTCCTGTATTGAGCACGCGGTCCAGCAATTCCAGGACGGTGTTATCAGTTTCCCCGGTGAGAACAGGTTCATACTCCATCGTCGTCCTCCTGTCCTCCTCCCTCATAGGCGGACGGGCGGTCCGTGCCGCTCGCTTTCTCGCATGTTTCCAGGCGGTCCAGGAGGTCGCACTCGCGAACATTGAAGTCTTCATCCCCGATCCGGCCCGCATCCATGAGCTGATTCAGCTCGACCAGGGCGGTCAGGATGTCTTTCTTCTCGTTCTCCAGGTCTTCCTGCGCCGCCTGTTGGACTTTTTTGCAGACCGCTGCCACAGCCTTGACCGGTGCCAGGAGAATGTCATCCAGGAGAAACATGTGTATGCTGCTTTCCGCTGTTGTGGAAGCGTCTGCCCGCCGGGCCGACCAGGCGGCCAGTCGCTACGCTAATTGCAAATCCACATCCGTGAAGTTATAAGGCGGCCAGGGGCCGTTGTAGTCGAACCGATAGTGGTCGTCGAAGAGCAGGGCTGCCTGCCGCACCCCCTCTTCCCAGTGCGGTTGCCGGTCCTTCTCCACGAGGCACGCGAGTTTCATGATCATTCGTTCCCCGCCCGGGTCGATAACGCGGACCTCGACACAATAAGCGGCGAGTGCTTCCGTCACGCGTCGCGTGTGGCGCCCGCGGGCCTGCTGGAGCAGGGACACAAACCGCTCGCCCAACTCCACCTTCTCTGCGATGCTCGGAGTCCGGCCGGGCCGGAACAGCCGGTTGCGCATGGCCTCCAGCTCCTGGTGCGTGGCCACGAAGTATTCCAAGACGTTGGGCAGGTCCCAATAGACCTTCAGGCCCATCTCCACTTTGCCCCGCAGCCGCTGGAGCTGCTCGAGCAGGACGTCGTGGTTCGCGCGGAGGACCTCCCGCAGTTGCTCTTCGCTGTAGCCAATCGTACCGAAGGCGACGGGTAGAATCGGCTGCTGGTCGGCTAGGTCACGAAGTACGTGATGGTGTGCAGCCAGGTTCGATCGCTGGGGACGGATCTTGCGCGTAGTCACCCGGGTAACGATCGCCGCCAGCGAGCGCTCAACTATCTGTTCCACCTCCGCATTTTCGACACCGGGGACCTCAACCGGCACGGCGCCTTGTGCCACGGTGATTCCGTAAAGGTATAGCCCGGCCTCAACAGCGTTCGTCGTAACTGCCACGCCATTCACTCCTTGAAAAAGCGTATTTCGGCGACGACTCTTCTCTCCGCATCGGCGCCGCTTCCGTGCTACATTGCCCCTTGGAGCGTGGGGTCCTCGGCCTGCCGAGGGCTCAGGACAAGGTCAACCCATTTGATCTGGCCGTCCTCGGTGCGAATCGTCAACAAGGCGCCGCACACAAAACACTTGACCTGCCCGTCGTAGTCGTCGTAGCCATCGCGCAGATCGACGCTGTGACCGCAGGAGAGACAATTCAGTTTCATCGAATAACTCCCTTATTGCCGTCTGAGTTCTGCCTTCAATCCGTACGCGAGCACGTTCAACTGGCTGTCCAGGCGGAGCAGGTAGAGATGCTCGTCCAACACGGGCCGTTTCAAATGGGTCAACAACCGCAATGACTGGATGGTCGCGTTGGGTTGCCAGACTTCGGCTTCCGCCTCCCACCAGGTTTTTTTGTCGACCTCGACCGAGACCATCTTGACGATGTTCACCCGGTCGACTCCGGGCAGCGACTCTTGCAGGAAGTGGCACGCGGCACTCCGTAGAGCGTCCATGCTTGGCTGGTCGGCTGAATTGACGACGTCCATGTTCACTACTCCTAGCAGATGCCCTGTCCTCGACAGCGCGTGCAAAAGAAGATGCCGCTCTTGCCCTCTTTTCCGCTGCCGCGACAGTTGGGGCAGGTGGCGGCGCCTTCGCGGACCTCGACTACGCCCACGCCGCGGCAGGCCAGGCAGGTCAGCGTCCCGTTCGTACGCCCGGTTCCGTGGCATTTCAAACACCTGATCACGGGCGGTTTCACTGGCACGTGGCCGTGGCCCTGGCACACTCCGCAAACGCCGCCGCAAGCGTCATGTCGCCCGCCATGACAGAAACCGCACTCCACCGACTCCACATAGAGCAGTTTTCGGCTGCCCATGACGGCGGCTCGGTCGCCCAGACGGTCAAGAACCTTTTCAGCGTATTCAGACATCGGTTTAAGCTCCTGTTTTTCGCAACCGTTCACGGTCGGAAATGTAGCAGGCACACTCCGTGTGCCGTCCGTGGTGTTTTCGATACGGCTCGCCCATCGGGCGGGCGGCACACGGAGTGTGCCTGCTACATTCGGCCCCGCGGGGCCTCAAGCGATACGAGCAAGCGGGCTTCCTCTTGTTCGATCTCGGCCAGTCGCCCCTCGCCGTTCTTTATGCGTTCCCTGGCCAACTGGACATGCTTGCTGCGGATTTCCTTTTCGAACTCGAGTGTGGCCAGTCTGGAGTACTTGCGTCGGGGACTTGCTGCATCACCCAACCGGGCGGTGCTTTTCGTGCGGATGTTCGACACGGTTCTGCGGGGCATGTTCCTCATGCGCAAGTCTCCTTGCTTTGCCTAGGGTATGACTTCGTCAATCGGCAGGGCCGTCCACGGCCTCGCCTGAACTCCAAGCCTTGCGGATCCCCTTCCGGACCACCTCGTCCGAAAAGGGCTTCTTGCCGGTATCCTTCCTCGGCTCCTCCAGCCCGAGCGCGTCGCGACAGACACGTTGAAAAAACGGGTCGTCGGGATCGCACTTGGCATTGCGGTACGCCGTGACCTTGGCGATCATGATCGCGGCCCGTACGCTCGGTCGATGAATGTACCCGTCCAGCCGGCGAAAATAGCGGACGACATCCACGATCCGCTCCGCATCCTCGGTGGCGATGCCGCTCTTGGCAGCCGTGATGAGCACTTCGCTTTCGCGATCGTAGTCGTCCATGCGGATCGGGACCAGCCGGTCCAGCAGGGCGTCCTGGCCCCGGTGAACGCCGGCATACTCACTGGGATTGCAGGTGAAGATCGCCCGAAACTCGGGATGCGCCTTCACGTAGCCGTCTCCCTCGTCGCGGGGTTGGGAGAGGTCCAGTAGTCCCTCGCTCAGCACGCTCAACAGCACGTTGTTGGCCTCGGGACGGCTGCGGGTGAACTCGTCATAGATCAGGGTGTGGCCCTCGCGGACCGCGGTCGTCAGCCGGTTCTCCGCCCAAAACGTTCTCACCGTCTGCTCGGTCTTCAGTACCGAATGGATGAATTGGTCGATCAGTTTGGTGGTGCGATAGCCCTGGTTGTTGCCCACCAGATCGGAGGTTCCCAGCTCGTCGTCGCCGTGGATCAGGGTCACGGGCCGTCCCAGCCGTTGAGCCAGGTGAAACGCCAAGGTGGTCTTGCCGGAGCCGGCATTGCCTTCCAAATTGAGCGGGAAACCCGCTCCCAGGTAGGTCAGCCCCCGCTCGACCATCTCTTCGATCCGTTTGGTGAGCACGAACTCGTTGTTCGCCTGGAGTGTTCTCTGGCTGGGGACGCCTACCTCTTCCGCCATCGCTTCGCCAATGCGTTCCTCTACCGCGTCGAACGCATCGGACGCCGCCGGGTCGCGGACCTCCGTTTTGTCTTGGCGGTTCTCGGTCGCTGTACTCATAAATGGATTCCTTTCGCCTATTGTATCTGTCACGTTGATCGGATGGGCGGCCGGTGGCACTCCAGACAAGTGCAAATTGTGAACGCCTCGCACTGCATCGTTTTTAGCGCGGTCCAGTCGCCACCGCTGGCCTTGAGGTTTGGCCATCATCGTGGTCTCCATACTGCGACGATGCTTTCGTGCCGGGTAGGTCGCAAATCGGGGGAACTGGTGGCGGGGCTCGGTCTATTCACGCCTTGGTTGGGACGACAGTTGTACTGTCGCCCCGACGGGTGGCAGTTCACCTCCCACCCCAACTCAAGTATCTTTGCGCCGCGGCCGCCGACGGCGCCGGTCGGCGACCGTCGGCGGCAATGGCGTTGCTCGCGGACTCCGCAGCAAGCGGACTAACGGCCCTTCTTGGCTCTCGATTCCTTGCGGACAATGCCGCCGCCGGCGCTCAGGTCCGAGCTGAAGTCCTTCAGCTCGGTGTGCAATTTGTCGGCCATCTCCGCAGTCTCGTCGTGCATGCGCTTGACATCCTGGCGGGTGCTATGCGCCAGGTTTTGCACGTGCTCGCGGGTATCCTGGACGAGCTGACGCCTCTCGGCGTGCGCGTTGTCACAGTCTTGACGCATGCGGGTGAAGTCTTCGGTAAAGGTTGCCATGAGAAACTCCTTAAGGTAACGGTTCGTTATTGGCGGGGGAGGCGGGTATGCCTTCTCCGGCGAAAACGCTTCTGCGAAAACGCACCGCCCCAAAGCCGGGCTGGCCAGCATGTACTCGGCCTTGTCGTAGACCCGGCCCGCCACAGCCGGGCCAGCCCTGCTTCGAGCGGAAACCGTCCTTGGTTGTGGCTCGACGGCCGGCCAGCCGCCTTCGCCTAGAACACCACTCACGCGGGGGCCGCGGCGCTCGCGGTCAGACCAATCGCCTCGGCGTACTTCAGATACGTCTCGACGCTGGCGATGACCACGCGGGCCTCGATCGACAGAAGCTCGATGCCGACCAGCGACACCTTCGCCCAAACGTCGATCACGATGCCCTTGTCCAGAATGCGGTCCACCACTTCGGCCAGGCTGGACGAATCTGTGGATTTCTGAACGTTTGCCATGGGAAATCTCCTTTCACAAAGGACGATTCAGCGACCAAGGACTAACATCATCCAAGGAGCGGAATCACAAATAGGGTCTGCACTCACTGTTCTATACCGGCCAGCCGGGATTGGCCGTTTCCTTGGCCCGTCGCTTGCATCGTGCGGCTCCTTTTCTGCGAGTTGGATTTGAACCGCGCTGGAGGGAGGCTTCTGGTTTCCGTTGGGGCAGAGGGGGCAACCCCAAGTTCGCAGAGGTTAGCCCCCCTCAGCGCGGGAATCATCCGTGAGAAATTGAAGCGATTCCTCTACAGGCGTCAGGCCGGCGCAGCCGCACTGGCCGTCAGACCAATCGCCTCGGTGTACTTGAGGTACGTCTCGACGCTGGCGATGACCACGCGGGCCTCGATCGACAGCAGCTCGATCCCCACCAGCGAGACCTTCGCCCAAACGTCGATCACGATACCCTTGTCCAGGATGCGATCGACCACTTCGGCCAGACTGGACGAATCGGTGGACTTCTGAACGTTTGCCATTACACACACCCTTTCATAACAGAACCTGCGATCCGCGCGCCTCAGGCTAACGTCGCCCGAGTGCCAGGATCAGTCTCGTCGACTGAGTCTTCGGGCAGCGCGTTTATACTAGCAGTCGTCGCGCTGCGCCGATTACATTAAGCGTTTCCTGTGCGTCGTCGACTCACCGCACTTCGATGAACCATAGATCACGCTAGCGGCTCGTCAACTTCGCGCACGGTTTTGTGCCTCAAATACTCCGCTTTTTCGCGGACGAGATCTGATGCGCGACCGTGTGCCACATGCCGCGCGCAGCGAGCGCGACAAAACAACTCACGCGAACAAAATGGCCTTGAACCTCGTGTGCCTTTTTCGCTCGAACACGCGCGCCGAACGACGCTTTGCGCGCACCAAGTGGGATTCGAGGAGTCTGCGGGATGGGAAGGATCTGCGGAGATTAACACGGCCACCCTGTCAATCCTTTAGGGAACGCCCTCCGTGGCGTTCCGGGATGCACGGCCAGAGGCATCCGCTGTCGAGGCCACGCAAGCGTCACGGAGACCGTCCCGGACGGGTTGGTGACCCGTGCTACTCAGCCGGCGCAATCAAGCGTGACCACTTCGGCGCCAGAAGAGCGAAGTGCGTCGAGCCGGTGTGCGGCCCCCAGGAACAAGAGGCCGGTTTCGCCGTCCTGCAAGGTTGCTGCGATCCGCTCGGCAATGAACCGATCGCGGGCCGCCAGCAGCTCGGCCGCCTCGTTAGGGGATGCAGGGGGCGTTGCGGTGCCGGCCGTAGGGCCGATCCGCCGGCACTGCATTTGATATTCGCGGAGCAATAGCTGCGGATCTTCCGTGCCGACTAGCAGCGCCCCCTTGCGCAGCAAGTCCAAGACCAGTTGGTGGTTGAGGCTGCCTGCGCCGGCCAGCTCTTGAACGATTTGCTCTTCTTTGCCGCAAACCGGCAATCCGTCCTGGTAAATCCGCACTTTCCGGTAATCGAGATCCAGTGTGTCGATAGCCTGATGCACCGCCTCCCAGAGTCGCCCGACCGCCTGTTCCCGTTGCTTCCAGACCGCGGCGCCGAAGTGTTCCATATAATGAGTCCGGACCGACTCGGCCAGCGATCCCAGGTCGGCGAGATTGTGGATGACAGGGACGACAATAACGCATTTCATTGCAGTCAACCAAGTCCGAGGAGAGCTTTCTGGCGATGAGCCGGGATCGCGTATCAGCAGATAGCGGCATCCACGACCAGAATACCCTAGATCGGCAGCATCGGCAAGTGTGGGCGAACATTCGAGACGCCCTTTCATCAGCTCGATGCTCTGGAATCCGGGAGGCTTCGATAGGACAGCCGCACGTCCAGCGGCGTGAGCCGCAGGCTCGTCCCGTGACGAACGCAGCCAGTCCGACAAATGCCCGGCAAACGGTCTTGGGCCCACAAATGAAACGGCCCTCCGCAGCTAGCATGACCTGCGGAGGGCCTCGCGTCGAGCTTACCCGCGTCGCTCGCTCTACGCTTTGGAACGTCGGTCGCGTGGCCCGGGAGCCTACGGCGTGAAGCGGTTGCGACACGCCCGCGTTGAACGTTTATCGGTCGATTGCACTGCCGAGTTGAGCGAGCGATTGCCTTTGTTTGCCCTGAGACCGGACGTCACAGATGTGGCTTGCGAACTGAGACGCGATGCCACGGAATCTGGAATCCTCCTGCCTGGGAGCAGTCCGAATTGGCGAAAGTTTCTTCCGCAAGAATAGCACCGAACGCAAACTATGAATAAATAGAGAGGGAATGCCAGCCGAGCGTTGCCGCTCCTGCTTTTCCTGAGATCATGTGAGTGACACTTGGGACACATCATGCTGTCGACTCCGTTTCCTCACAATACGTGGACGACGCCGCGCCATCACTTAGACATGGAGATTCGCGACATGGTCGCCGATGCTCGGACCGAAAATTAGCGGCATTGGCTCGGAGTCCTTTTCCACATGGGCCTCATCCTGGAGAATCCGGTACAACGTCCGTCGATGCAGTCCCAGCGCTCGTGCGGCCGCCGCCTTGTTGCCGCGGCATCGGTCGACCACCGCCTCGATAATGGCACGCTCGATCTCTTTGAGGCCGCCGGCCAGCGGCACGGAAATAGTCTCGCACTCACGCGGCACAACGGCTTCGCCGAGCGATTCTGTCACCTTCGCCGGCCCGATCTCGTCATCGTCCGCCAGTAGCACCGCACGCGTTACGACGCTCGCCAGTTGCAGGATGTTGCCCGGCCAGGGGTACTCCGACAGGCACTGCAAAGCCGGTTCGGTAAAGCGGCGCGGGCTCTTATCTCCGCGGTGCGATCGCATGGAGTTAGCGATCTCTTGGTACGCTTCCGCCAAGGGGCGGATGTCCTGCGGGCGATGGCGCAGCGGCGGAACATAGATCTGCACGACGTTCAGGTAGTAGTAGAGGCTCGACAGGAAAGCCCGCTGCGCCACGGCGGTCTGAAGGTCCGCCGTGGTCGAAGCAATGACCCGCACGTCCACGGGTGCGCTCTCCCGACTCCCGACGCACAAGTACCGTCCGTGCTGCAAGGCGTCCAGCAGCGTGACCTGGCCCCAAAGCGGCAACTCCGACACGTTCTCCAGGAAGAGAGTCCCTCCTTGGGCGGCCTCCAGCAGTGTGAAAGGCGTCTGGCTCTCCCGCTCGTTGTTACCTTCGAGGTAGCCGAACAGCTTGTCGGCCAGTTCGGACTCACGCAGCGCACCGCACGCGACGCGCACGAAAGGACCGGCGGCGCGTCTGCTTTCGCGATGGATCTCCCGGGCAATCAACTGTTTTCCCGTATCGGGCTCCCCGCAGACGAGAACCGGGACGTCGGTTGAAGCGCACCTTCGGACCAGTTCCAGGATCTCCCGCATGGCCTTGCTTGCGGCGATAATCCGCCCTGTCCCGGCCAACACCTCGACGCAGGGGGCGCCGCCGAGCGCGGCCGTTTCTTCCCGGTTCCCGCGCGCCAGGCCGCGTTTCTTCCGGCACTCCAGGGCCCTCCGAATCGCCGACCGCAACAAGTCTTGCGTGATGGGCTTCGGGAGAAACTGGACCTGGCGGAGCTGCATTGACTGCGGAGCATCCTCGATGGCGGCTGGGTCGGCAATGACTACGACTCCCAGGAGCGGATGGATGCTGGCCGCTTGGCGCACAAACTCGTAGCCCATGCCACCTCGATCCAGACCCACTACGAGTATGTCGACTCGCCCGGTCTCCAGGAGCGACAAGCCTTGCTCTTCGTTGTGCGCAAACGATATCCGAACTTCCTCCTGGCCGAAGGGCTCAGCGAGAAAATGGCGGACGGCAGGCTCGCGGTGAACTACAAGAACGTGTGAGGCTTCCATCATGTCACCTCCGTAACCGCAACATCACTTGAGCCATGGCGGGCGGGATTATAGCACTTCACGCGCGACGTGCCAGTGCAAGAAGTCCTACGCGAAGCGAGTTTGCAGCGCTTCGGTGCGGCGTTCTGTCTCACCTAGCCGTCTCACGTGTGACCACACGGCGCGCTGGCGCGCAAACCAGCGGCGGAGCCCGCGCATCGCGGCACAGCATGCAGTTGCCAGGTATGGTACGCGAGCTAGGATTCATCGTATCCGCTGCCGGCCGACGCGGCGGGGGTGCGTTGTATCGCGTTTCCTAGAGGTCGCCCCATGACAAAGATTCTGATTGTCGATGACATGCCGGACAATGTCGACCTCCTGACCGTCATGCTGGAACGTCAGGGCTACGAGATTTTCCCCGCGTACGGCGGCCGGGACGCGTTGGCAATCGCGCGGGCGGAGCGGCCCGACGCCATCCTCTTGGACGTCATGATGCCGGAGATGAGCGGGATCGAGGTGTGCCGGCGTTTGAAAGGGGACGAGGAACTACGGAGGATTCCCATTATCCTGGTCACGGCCAAAGATCTGGACGAAGACGTTGTCCGAGGTTTGGATGCCGGGGCCGACGACTATGTCATCAAGCCCGTCAACGGCAAGATTCTTGCTGCCCGGCTTCGCTCGGCCATTCGTCTGAAGCAGAGCCACGACGCCGTGGTGCGGGCCAACGCAGCGATTCGCTCTGCCCATGAGGAGACCATCTACCGGCTCCTCTCCGCTTCCATGTGGCGCGACGAGGAGACGGGCATGCACTGCCGGAGGACTGGGCTGCTCGGCGAACTGCTCGCAAGAGCAGCGGGGTGGTCCACCACAGAGGCGGAGAACATCCGCCTGGCCGCCCCGATGCACGACGTCGGCAAGATCGGCATTCCCGACGCCGTTCTTCGCAAGCCGGGCAAGCTGTTTCTCGACGAGTTCGAGGTCATGAAACAGCACACGGTCATCGGCGCCCAGATACTGGCTGGTTCCGAAGTCCCCATGCTCCAAATGGCCCAAACGATCGCGCTCAATCACCATGAGCGATGGGACGGCGAAGGCTACCCCGCCGGGCTGGCCGGCCACGCCATTCCCGAGAGCGCCCGGATCGTGGCCATCGTGGACGTCTACGACGCGATGACCCACGATCGCGTATACCGCCCAGCCATACCGGAAGAAGAGGCCCTGGCAATCATGCAGAAAAGTGCAGGGAGACAGTTTGATCCACTCCTCCTGGCCATCTTTTTCTCGCAGCTTGCCGAAATCAGCAGCATTGCCAGGGAGAACCAGGACGAAACGGCGGGGGCAGCGTCGGGTGGGCGGAATCTCATTCACGCCGTGGTCGCGTGAACAACCGGCCCAGCCAGCAACCGCGACGAGCTAGTGAGAATGGTCGCGGATTGACACACTCCCAGCTTGCCTGCACAGATCCGCCAATTCGCCTACGGCAGCCTGGAGTCCCTCCAATTCGTCGTCATCCCGCAGACGATCACAAATGGTGCGGGCGGTTTCCGATATGTTGTCAAAGCCGTAGAGTCCCGCCGTTCCCTTGAGCTGGTGCGCCAATTCGAGCAGCAAAGGCCGATTGCGATCTTGGAGAGCCTTGTCGATCCGTTCTGCCCGCGGGGGCAACTCTCCGCGAAACGCATCCACGAGCGCCGCAGCCTTGCTTGGATCAAGGATGCCGCTGTCGAGAAGTCCCGCCGATTCATGGGCAGTCTCCGGGGCGTTCGTCGGGCATCCTGCCGCCGCTGCCGCCTGCCCCAAGCACCGCGCCAGAACACGCCGAAGTCCGGTCGCGGTAATCGGTTTGGCCATGTAGTCATCGCAGCCCGCTTCCAGGCATTTGTCGCGGTCGCCGACCAGGGCGTGGGCGGTCAAGGCCACGATGGGCCCGTGCCAGCCGCGGTGGCGGAGCCATCGCGTGGCCTCATAGCCGTTCATGCTCGGCATCTGGATATCCATCAAGATCAGATCGAACGGCCGTCCCTCGGCTCGCGACTTTTCGGCCATTTCGCACGCCAGGCGGCCGTCCTCGGCGATCTCCACTTCGAGATTCATCTTCTGAAGGATTTTACGGAGCACAACGTAGACATCGCGAACGTCTTCGGCCAGGAGCACCCGACCGTGCAGGGGGCTTTCGTGCTCCGTCGAGGATGGGTGTTCCTTTGCGGTCAAGTTGGCTTGGGGCGATTGTAGCGTGCGCGCGCCCTTCAAGGAGCCCGCATCCATCGTCAGGGTGAAGGTGCTGCCCTTGCCCAACTGGCTGACGACTTGCACATCGCCGCCGAGCGCCTTGGCCAGGCGTTTGGAGATGGCAAGTCCGAGGCCCGTGCCGCCGTAGGAGCGGGTCGAAGACCCGTCCACCTGCGTGAACGGCTCAAACAGCTCGTCGACTTCATCGGCGGGGATGCCGATGCCGGTATCTGAAACGGCGAACTCCATGCGCTCGGAGTGGTCCGCTTCTCGCGTGCAGCGGACGGCAAGGCAGACCGTGCCGTGCTCGGTGAACTTGACCGCGTTGCCAATCAGGTTGGTAAGGACCTGACGTAGGCGCAAGGGGTCGGTGTGGATGGTCTCGGGAAGTGGAAACGTGTAGTCCACCTGCAGAGTCAGGCCTTTTTTCTCTGCTCGGACCCGGACCACGGACAGGACGTCGTCGATAATCTGCTCGAGCGGGCAATCCACCCTGTCCAACGTCAACCGGTCGGCCTCGATGCGCGACAGGTCCAAAATGTCGCTGATCAGCTCCATCAGTGCTTTTCCGTTTCTCTGGATCCCGGCGAGGAAGTCGCGCTGCTCCTGGTAGGGCAGGTTGGGAGACGCCAACAGGTCGGTGAACCCTAGAATCGCCGTCATCGGCGTGCGGATCTCGTGGCTCATGTTGGCCAGGAACTCGCTCTTGGCGCGGTTGGCCGCCTCGGCCCGAACGGCCAGCCCCTCGGCTCGGGCCGCCGCCTGTTCGAGCCGTGCGTTGGTTGCCCGCAGGTCCTCCTCTATTCGCTTGCGCTCGGTGATATCGACCAGGGCCCCGTAGATCGCAGATCCCGATTCGGCCTCCGGGGATCGCGGGCGCCGAGAATACGAGGCGACCCACCTCACGCGCCCATCTTTCGTACGCACGCGAAGCTCACACGAGCCCGAGGCGCCGACGGCCAGACCGGTGACGTTCTTTTCGAACAACGGTCGGTCTTCCTCGAGGACGAGCAATCCCCAAGAGCCAAGGGCCATCAATTCGCGGATCGAATAGCCGAGGACGGATTCGACGGCCCCGTTCATCCACTCGATGGCGTAGCCTCCGTCCGGTCGCCGTCCGCACGAATAGGCGATGTCCGTGATGGAGGAAGAGACCTGCCGGAACCGCTCCGCGCTCTGACGCATCGTCTCCACCGCCCACTTGCGCACGGTGATATCTCTGACCACCAGGATGATGTCTTTCGGGTCGCCACGGCAATCTCTCTGCAGCGAAGCGCTGACCTCAACCGGGAATGGACGCCCGTCGCGGCGGACTGCGTTGTACCCGGCATCGCGAAGAACATCCACATCGAGCAGCTTGCGGAGGTCGTCCCTGGCGCGCTGGCGGTCTTCAGGCGCCAACCAATCAAAGCTATTCTTTCCACTCGAAAGGAACTCCTCCAGGCTGTCAAAGCCGACGAGCAGCGCTGCCCGTTGGTTCGCCAGGAGGATGCGACCTTCCAGGTCCAGCAGGACAATTGCATCCGGGGAGGTGTCGATGACTCCGCGGAATTGCTCCTCGCTCTCGCGCAGTGCTAGCTCCGCCCGCTTGCGCTCGGTGATGTCCAGAGCGAGGCACACGATTCCTCGAATCTTGCCCTCTTTCTCTCGCATCACGGCCCCCGACAGCAGCACGGGAATCTTATCACCACCCTTGGTCAACAGTGATTTCTCAACGTTGCTGATCGGACCTTCCTTCACCAAACGGCGCAGCGCTGTCCGCTTGAAAGGCAAACAGTCCTGAGATAGAATAAGTTGGGCGATGTCTTCTTCTTCGAACAGCAGGCTTGCCGGTTGCCCAATCAGCTCGTGTTCCGAATAGCCCAGCAAGTTGCAGGTTGCCTGATTGACCGTGAGAATTCTGCCATCCGGTGCCACGACCACCAGCATGTCGGCCATCGACCTGATGATGTTGTCGGTGTAATCCTTTGCCTCTTGCAGCGCCGCCTCCGCCTGCTTGCGCTGGGTGATGTCCTGGATCATCGCCAGCGAGTAGAGCGGCTTCCCGTCCTCGCTGCGGATGACCGACGCCGTCAGCGCCGCCCAGAGGGATTCGCCGTTCTTCTTCAGGTAACGTTTCTCGGTCTGGTATTGTGGAACCTGCCCTTGCCACAGCCTATTGACCGCTTCCACATCCGCGGCGCGGTGTTCCGGGTGGGTGACATCCACGAACGTCAGGCGCTCTATCTCTTCTTCAGCGTATCCCAGCATCTGGCAGAAGGCGGCATTGGCCCGAATGAACCTGCCGTCGGTGACACTCGCCATGACCATGCCGATGGGGCCTTCCTCGAACACCTTGCGGAAGCGTTCCTCGCTCTCCCTTAGCGCCTCCTCCGCCCGCTTGCGCTCGGTGATATCCCGGTCCTTTTCCATGGCTGTTCTCCGCCGTTTCGTCAGACCCAGGAAAGCCCAGCCGCGCCAACGGCGCCGCAGGAGTCCTCGCCACGCCCATGCGGTGTAGCGTGGTACTACCGGGGTAACGAATGCTCTCATTATAGGGGTAGAAGAGGCCGACGCAATCACCACCGGCAAGCTCCGATCGCTCCGGCCGGATGCGATGGCGTGCCGAAATGCCAGGCGCCAACACCGAAAATGCAGAGGGTGGGGAAAGTGCATCGAGGAGCATCTCCCCTCCGAGGAATTGCTCCTCGGTCCGATCATGCATCCGCCGGGCGCCCGCCTCTCTCGGCCGCCATCAGCCTCACCAACTCGGTCCGGGACTTGATTCCAAGCCTGTCCATCAGTCTGGCTCGGTGGGCTTCGACGGTTCGAGTGCTGAGTCCCAACTCCTCGGCAATCATCTTGTTGGTCTTTCCGGCGATGACGCGATTGGCGACCTTGCGCTCAGCAGGCGTGAGTTGTGCCAGCCGAGCGGCGGCGCTTTCTTGTGCCTCGCGCCGCCGCCAGGCCTCCACGTCCAGTCGGACTGCGCTTTGGATCTTCTCGCAGAGTTCCTGGGGGCGGAAGGGCTTTTCCAGAAACCCGAAGGCGCCCCGCTCCATCGCCTCGACCGCCATGCGCACGTCGGCATGGCCCGTGATGAAAATGATCGGCAGCCTGCTCCCGGCGGCAGTCAGTTGCTTCTGGAGCTCCATACCGCTCATGCCCGGGACCCTGACGTCGAGCACCAGGCAGCCCGGCCCGGATGCCTTGTAGGTGTGAAGGAATTGCTCGGCGGACTCGTAGGCCTCGACATTCAGCTCGATCGCCTTGACCAGCTCGGTCAACAGCCTGATGATGGCCGGATCATCATCCACGACATAGACGACCGGTTGTGCGATCAAAGGGCTATTCCTCCAATAGTCGGTAGAGTGTCCGTCGATGCAGTTTCAGGGCTCGCGCGGCCGCGGCCTTGTTTCCCCGACAGCGGCGAATTACCTCATTGATGAGAGCAAGTTCCATCTCTTTGAGACCGCCGGCCAATGGCACCGGGATCGTCTCGGAATCAGGGTGCCGGCGCACGCTGCCCAGCAATCCGGCGACACAGGCCTGACTTATCTCCGGGACGTCGGCGAGCATGGCCGCATGGGCGACCACCGCGGACAGTTGCAGGACATTGCCGGGCCAATCGTATCGTAGCAGAGACTGCCGAGCTTCCTGGGAAAAACGCCACGGAAGCTGGTTCCGAGGTGGGCAGAATATGGACGCCAGAAAATGCTCCGCCAGCGCGAGAACGTCTTCCCGGCGGTGTCGTAACGGCGGAATGGCGATGCGAACGGCATTCAAATAGTAGTACAGCCCGGAGAAGAGGCGGTTCTCGATCACCGCAGTCTCCAGATCACACGTGCTGGAGGCGATCACCCGTGCTTGCGCTGGGACCATGGCGCCGTTTTCCTGGTTTCGGCCGCTGCTGCACTGCAAAGCGTCCAGCAATTTGATCTGGACCCAGAGCGGGAGTTGCGTCACCCCGTCAAGGAACAACGTGCCGCATTGACTCGCCTCCAAGAGGCTCGCCGGCGCGCCCGTGCCTCGTCGAGAACAATCCCACGACTGTCCGAACAGTTTCTCCTCTAAGTCCGACTCACGCAACGACCCGCAGACGATATGCACGAACGGCCCGGCAGCACGCGGGCTCCGGCGATGGATCTCGCGGGCAATCATCTGCTTTCCCGCGCCCATTTCGCCCAGGATCAGCACGGGTACATCCACACCGGCGATCTTCCGCACCAGATCGAGGATCTCGCGCATGGCCGCGCTGCGGGCAATGACGTGACCCTCAGACCTGCCCCCTGCGGCCTGGTAGCAGAGGGCGGGTTGCTGCTCGATGACCGAGACATTGGCGTGTTGCATGGCGCCGATCCCTCCACGCGAAAAACGCATTTTGAGACGCAAGAATTCCCTCGGAAACCCCAAGGAATCGATGGAACTCCTTCACGGCAAGTGAAACAGACACTCCTCAGCCATTACCACTCGCTAGGTTAGTGTGCCCCATCAGAGTTACGTAGTCTACCGATATACTGAGAGTAAGTATTACGTAATATGGAAGTTCCTGCCAGTGGTGGCAAGGCCAACTCACGTGTTCTTATTGTCAACGTGAGAATCGCCGAGGCGGCCGGTACTTGCTTACGAGATTTAGGAAGTCTGAGTAGCACGGGAAGGATGAGTAATTAGAGACAGGTCGGCGATACGATATGGGGCCAGTCGCCGTTCGCGCGCGACGTACTGACACACATCGCTGTCTCACCCGTGACGCCGGGCCACAGGGAGCACTTCTAGCCTGCGTATCGTCGTGGGCGCCAGTTCTTCACAACGCGTAGCACAGGCGCGACACGAGGCCGCACGCGCCGCCACTTCGGCCAACTGCCCTTTTTCGAGCCGATTGCGGCCTAGAGTTTTACAGTGAAAACACCTGCTGATTCTCATCTTCAGAGGAGTCGATGAGGAGCCAACAGGAAAAACGGAGGAGGTCTCATGGTTCGAAGTGATTCCACAAATGGAAACAGAGTCGCGCTCCACTGGTATGTCGGCAGCCTCGTGGTTGCATGGACACTCGTCATCGTCGGACTGCTGATCTGGGAATCGATCGGCCACTACGACTACGCTCGGGAGATTGCGCGGGCGGAAGCGGGCATACCGTTCGACATGAAACCGCTTTACATGTTGCGTCAGCTACATGAGATCGGACAAAATGTTGTTGGTTTCCGGACACACATCACGAGCCTCAGGCCATTGCGCCCGGAGAACGCACCGGACGCCTGGGAAGCGGCAGCCTTGCGCGCCTTCGAGAACGGGAGTCGGGAAGTCAGCTCTGCCGAGACCATCGACGGCGCGCCGTACTTGCGGCGGATGCAGCCGCTCATCGCTACGGCAAGCTGTATGAACTGCCATCGTGCGGAGAATTACAAGCTGGGTGATATCTGCGGCGGAATCAGCGTCTCAGTCGCGATCTCTGAGTTCCAAGAAGTGGCGCGCACGGAAACCTTGCGCGCAGCGATCTTCTACTCTGTCCTGTGGGCGGTGGGAGTCTGCGGCATCGTTCTCACAGGCCGCCGGCTGGCGTCCCAAGTCCGGCAGGTCTGCCAAGCCGAAGACGAACTGCGCAGGGCCTACGCCGGGCTGGAAACGACCGTCCAGCGTCGCACCGCCGAGTTGACGAAACAGATCGAGGAACGCAAGGAGGCGGAGGAGGCGATGAAACAATTGAACCAGCAACTGGAATCGGCCGCGGTCCAGGTGAAGAACCTCATGAACAATGTGATTCAGAAGAGCGTTTTAACCGACAGGTTTGATAACCCGAGTTTGACCCCGTGCTGGGAAGCGAAGGAGTGCGACAACACCGCCTGCCCGTCCTATCGGAACCATGGAAACCTACGCTGCTGGGAGATCGCCGGCACCCGTTCCGGCGACAAAGTCCAAGGGAGGTTCTCGCAGAAACTCGGCGACTGCAGCCTCTGCGAAGTCTACCGACGTGCCCGGGCCGACCCGGTCATGGACTTGGGCGAGACGTTTAACACCATGGTAGCCGTCCTCAACGACCAACAAGAGCAACTGAGGGAGACCAACCAACAGCTTGAGGCCGCTATCGAGCAGGCCAACCGAATGGCCGTACAGGCCGAATGCGCCAACCGGTCAAAGAGCGAATTCCTGGCCAACATGAGCCACGAGATCCGCACGCCGATGACCTCCATCCTGGGCTACACGGACCTCCTGATGGACCACTCGCTCAGCGCTGCCGACTGCAAGACCTACCTGACGACCGTGCGACGCAACGCCGAGCATCTGCTGCAACTGATCAACGACATCCTGGATTTCTCGAAGATCGAGTCGGGCAAGATGGTGATGGATCTGGGGCCGTGCCACCTGCCGTCCATGGTTGCCGACGTGGCCAGCATGATGCGGCCGCGCGCCGAGCAGCGAGGCAACAGCCTTGAGGTACGCTACACGGGCCCGTTGCCGCAGACCATCCACACCGATGGCAACAGGATTCGGCAAGTGCTGGTCAACCTGGTGGGCAACGCGGTCAAGTTCACGGAGAACGGGAGTATACGGATTGGGGTGTCGTTCTTGCCGCAATGGCGATCGGATCAGTCCGCAGTGAGCGTGGAAGTGATGGATACCGGCATCGGCATCCGCCAGGAAGCGCTGCCGCGCCTGTTCGAGCCCTTCACACAAGCCGAGAGCTCGACCACCCGGAAGTATGGCGGCACCGGCCTGGGTCTGGCGATCTCCCGCCAGATTGTCACGGCGCTCGGCGGCGAGCTGACGGTCGAGAGCGCGCCCGGCGAGGGGAGCACGTTTACCGTCACGATTCCCACGGGCGACATCGCCGGGGCGAACTTGCTCCAATCGCCCGGGGAGGTCATTTGTGAGGATGAAGCCGGCACGCGATGGACGCCCGGCGCCGGCGTCCTCCGGGGTGTGAGAATACTGCTTGCCGAGGACAGCATCGACAACCAGGAACTTCTGCGCACCGTACTTGGCAACGTCGGCGCTGAGGTGGAGGTCGTGGAAAACGGCAGACTGGCCGTCGAGCAAGCCGAGACAGGCGCCTTTGACGTGGTCCTTATGGACATGAACATGCCCGAGATGGACGGATATGAGGCGACAAGGAGGCTCCGCGATCGCGGATACCAACGTCCCATCCTGGCGTTGACGGCCAACGCGATGTCGGGCGACAGCGAGCGTTGCCTGGCGGCGGGCTGCGATGCGCATCTTGCCAAACCGATCGACCGCAAGCAACTGATTCTGGCGGTAGCGCAATACGCCATGTCCAAGACCAGCCAGACCGACGCACCAACGGCAAGTGCAAGCCGGGCCGTGAGCCCCGGCCGAAGTGACGGGATCTCGTCCCAGTTCGCCGACGATCCCCAGCTTGCGGACATTCTCCCGCGGTTCGTCGAGCGCCTTCCAAGCCAGTTGGATGCCTTGTGTGAGGCCCTGGAAGAGGAAAGGCTTGAGGACGCTGAGCGGCTTGCTCATCGACTCAAGGGCGCGGGGGGCAGTTACGGCTATCCGACGCTCAGCGAGATGGCCAAATCGCTGGAAGTCGCGGCCAAGGCCCAGGACGTGGGCGGAGCGGCTGCGGCCCTGGCGGGGGTCAAAGAAGTCTGCGCGGCCATCCAGGCGGGCTGGACAGGTAACACACCGGAGGCCGGCCGATCATGAAGCGATTGTTGCTGGTGGATGACGACGTAGAGTCCCTGGCCGTCGCGCGGGCGCGGCTGGCCGACGATGAGATCGAGATCTCGTGTGCAATCGGCGGCAGAGCGGGACTGGAGGCCGCGAAGTCTCAGAACCCTGATCTGATTTTGCTCGACCTGGACATGCCCGACATGAGCGGCTTTGACGTATGCCGGATCCTGAAGGCCGACCCGGAGTTGTGCATGATACCGGTCCTGTTCCTCTCGGGATCAGGGACGTCCGCCGACAAGGTTCGCGGGCTTGACTTGGGCGCCGTCGATTACATCACCAAGCCTTTTGACGACTTTGAGCTCAGGGCCCGGGTTCGAGCGGCGATCAGGACCAAGCAGCTTCAGGACCTCCTTATTGAGCATGCGCACATCGATCCCCTGACGGGCCTTCCCAATCGCCGAGCGTTGATGGATCGACTCCAGATGGAGTGGGCCCGGATGCAGCGGCATGGAGGCGAGTTGTCGTTCATCATGGCCGATATCGACCACTTCAAGCGGGTTAACGACGCGTACGGCCACAGCGTCGGCGACAAACTGCTCCAGGAAGTGGCCAGGGTCATCGCCAGACAATGCCGAGAAAGCGATCTCCCAGCGCGGTATGGGGGCGAGGAGTTTGCGGTCGTGGTTCCGAATGCGGCGATATCCGGCGCGGTTCACTTGGCCGAACGTTGCCGCCAGGAGATAGAGAAGTTCAGCCTGCCGACGAGAGGTGATTCCCTTCGTCCGACGGCGAGTTTCGGAGTGGCCGACGCGGATGGAGTGCCCTCCGCTGAGCTGTTGGTGGATCGCGCAGATCAGGCCCTGTATCGAGCCAAAGCCGCCGGGCGCAATAGGGTCGCCGTGTGGCCCGAAGCGAGTCACTTGTGAGAGCACAGCAATTGCCAATAAGGTGCAACATGATGCGAGCAAATGTCACATCACAGGAAGTACCATTGGTTGACGATGACGCTGCCAAGTCGGCGCCGCTCACGCGACTGATCGCTTACTTGAGCCTCTGCATGCTCGCGGCCGCCTTTGGCGCGATGGTCGGTCCAGCCTGGTGTCGATGGTGGGCGATCTTCGGCAGCTTCGGGCTGGCATCGGCGATCGGCCTGGACGTTCTGAACCGGTCTCGCGAACGGGTGGCAGCCCACACGCGCAGAAAACGGCTCGCGCTGAAGGCCGAACGGAAGCTGAACGAGATGATAAGCGACCTGGAGTCATCCGGTGCAATTCGCGCCGCCTTGCGTCAATTCCAGCCAGGTGCCACGGATCCGACACCCCAAGGCGCCAACGGTCAGACCGAGCCAAGGCTGTCGCTCAACAAGCCGGCGACGATAACGCCTCTGCTCCGATCCTCCGGGGACGCGGGCGGTCGGCGCGGAGAGCCGCTGGCGGGCCGTGTGCGGAATGTCTCTCGCCACGGCTTTGGCCTGGCCCACGACCAGCGACTGGAGCGAGGGTTTGTCCTTCTGGAGTTTGACCTCGAAAACGGCGAGCCGCTTCAGTTTATTGCGGACGTGCTCTGGTGCGAGCTCCAGGACACCGGCTGCTATTTCAGCGGCGGAAAATTCTTGGAGGTGGTGAGTCCGAGCGAGGCGCGGCCGGCGCGTATCCCATGAAGCGGAACGCTGGCGCGTCCAGGGGCAATGAGCGGCGCGGGCAGGGATGCACCGCCTCCCTCGCCGTTTGCTGGCGCAGCGGGCGGGCTGGTGGTTGGGTCGGCCGATTTCCTGGCGCGGATTCGCGGGATGCTCCGCCAACGGGCGCCCCAGGCCGCCCTGCCCCAGGTCCGTCGCTTGAAGGACCGCCCCTCCCTGGAACGGATCGTGGCGGTAGTTTCCGCGCATTTTGGCCAGGCCGAAGCGGGCTGGCTGCGCGGTCAGCGGACGGACGACGCGCGCCGCGCGGCGGCGGCCTACCTGGCCCGCCGCCGTTTCGGCTATTCAGCGACCGCGGTGGCTGCCGCGCTGGGTTACCGGGGCCACAGCAGCGTCCACTATGCGATCGGCCGCATCGAGCAAGGCGGCCCAAGGCTGAGCGGAATCGTATCCGAAATCGAAGGAAGAATTGCTACTGACTACTGACGCTCCGACCCCAAGATCCACCTAAATTCACCCAGATCCATTCGAGCTGACGCAAGGGCCCCCGTGCCTGTCTATTGTACAGGTCGGGAGGCCTCTCACCAATCTTCTCAACGCTATCAATTTCAGCTCACGCGTACGGCTTGTACACGCCGGGCACCGGGATTGGGTAGTTGCCATCTTTGTCGGGCTCGACGGGGGCCTTGGCATCCCAAGCCAACATGGCGGGGAACTCGGTGGTGCCCTTGGCGGTGGCCTCGTCCCACTTGACGATCTGGCCGGAGTAAGTCGCCATCCGGCCCAGCACGGCGGTCATGCTGCTGGTGGCGCCGTGGTAGCCCTCGTTGTACTTCTCGCCGCTGCCGATGGCCTGGATCAGGTCCTTGTGCTCCTGGACCATGGAGTTGAGGTTCTTGCCCTTGAAGTGCCATTCCTCTTTGGCCTTGATCCAGCCGGCGCAGTTCGACTGGCCTTCGGTGCCGGTGGCGGCCTCGGACATTTGGATCCAGGTGCCGGGGATGTGGCGGCATTGGCTGTAGAGCTTGGTGCCGTCGGCGTAGGTGAACTCGACGAAGTGGTGGTCGAAGATCTGGCCTACGCCCTTGTTGTCGCCGCTGTAGCGGACGCTGCACCCGCCCATGCCGTTGGCCTCGACCGGGTGGTCGTTCTTGGCCCAGTTGCAGACGTCGAGGTTGTGGATGTGCTGCTCGCAGATGTTGTCGCCGCTGAGCCAGCAGAAGTGATACCAGTTGTTGACCTGGTACTGCATTTCGGTCATGTCGGGCCGGCGCTTGCGGACCCAGATGCCGTCGCCGTTCCAGTAGCCGCGGAGGACCATGAGCTTGCCGATCGCGCCGTCGTGGATCCGCTTGATGGTCTCCATGTAGTTGGGAGTGTGGCGGCGCTGGAAGCCCACGCCAACCTTGAGGCCCTTCTCGTCGGCCAGTTTGTTGGTTTTCATGAGCAGGCGGAAGCCCGCGGCGTCGACGCAGCAGGGCTTCTCCATGAAGACGTGCTTGCCGGCCTTGATGGCGGCGGCGTACTGATAGGGCCGGAAGCCGGGCGGGGTGGTGAGGATGACCATGTCGGGCCCGGAGGCAATGGCCTTCTCGTAAGCGTCGAGGCCGAAGAAGACCCGGTCCTCGGGGATGTCGGCACGCTCTTTGAATTTCTCGCGGAGCTGCCTGGCGGCGCTGGTGGCCTGCTTCTCGAAGGCGTCGGCCACGGCGATCACCTTGACCGCCTTGTCGGCCTCCAAGCAGTTGTCGATGGCCCCGTTGCCGCGCCCGCCGCAGCCGATCAAGGCCACCTTGATCTGGCCGCTGCCGGCCGCGTGGGCCGTGCGGGCGACGTTCAGGTTGAGGGCGCCGGCCAGGGCGGTCCCCGCCGCCATGGCAGTCGATCGCTTCAGAAATTCCCGCCGCGACACCGTCTTCTTTGCGCTCATGCGTTTCTCCTTCTAAGCTCAAAGCTGGTCAGTCAGTACCCAATCTCGAGAATCCCTATTATCGTGACGATGCCGTGGAGGTGCAAGCGTGGGAGCGCGGCGGGGCTCCGGGAGACAGCCGGCGACCGAGTTGCGTCCTACCCTACTTCTCGGGCAGAATCTTGACCGGGATGGCGGGGGCCGTGCGGGTGGCGGTTTCCTTGCCGGTCGCCATCGTGCCGTTGAGGATCACGTTGACCTTCCAGCCCACGGGGGCGGTTTTGGGGACGCTGATCGTGATCGGCAGCTCGTTCTTGTCGGCCGGGATGGGGTCCGTTTTCACGGTAATGCCCGCGGGGGCGTCGACCACGGCGAGGGTGATGGGGAATTTCGCCCCGTCTTTGCGGGTCGCCTTGACCAGCACCTTGGCTTCGGCCCCTTGCTTGACTTGCAGGCCGTCCTTGGGCGGGGCATCGGTCGAGAGGGCGAACAAGGACGTGTCGATCACCGCCACTACGAACTCCTTGGTCGATACCACGTGCCGGTAGCTGAATGCCTGCATCACGTCTTCCGCGCCGACGGCCGTGCGAGTGAACGGTTGCTTGTTGAGCGTGCCCGTGCCGACGATTGTCGGCGCGAAGACGGTCAAGGGGGCGTCGGGCGGGGAGGTGATCGTGAACTTGGCCTGGGGCTGGTCCGCCGGGATCACGGCGTCGCTGGAGGTGAATCCCGGCGGCAGGTTCTGCACGGCCAGGTTGATCTCGCTGCCGAAGCCGTCCCGCCGGTCGGCGGTCACCGTGACCGCGACCGAATCGCCCTTGGCCACCCGCTGCATGTCGGGCACCATCCGCAGCACGAGGTCCGGCTTGGGCGGCGCGACCACGAGCCGATAGGCGTACTCGTCGCCGCCTTTGCCCTGCGTGTCGCGGATCCTCAGAATGTAGTCGCCGGCTGCGGGGAAGGTGAACGCGAAGCGCGAGTCGGAATGGTGCAGCAGGAGCGGTTGATCCGGATCGACGAAATCGTCGCTCTCCGCATGTACGCCGCCCTGCAAGTTCATCACGCTGAGGAAGGAGTCCAGCGGCGAATCAAGCCGGCGGGCCTGCACGTCGAGCACCATGACCTGGTTGGCTTGGGCTGTCACGATGAAGTGATCCACGTCGCCGGGCTGCTGGATGCGGCCGTTGATGGCGGCGGGCATGGGCACGCGATTCGCTTGCGCCAGGGCGTCGTTGGGCTCGGTCTCGCGGGCCTCCGGCACGTCGCCCACGGCAAATGGCAGCACGTTGGTGGGTATTCCGCCCGCCACCGGTCCGATGAAGCGCAACGAGGGGGAGTCCGCCGGGACGGGGAAACTCAAGGTCGGGGCGGGCAAACCCGCGCCGCGGAGCTCGATCTGGGCAGTGGAGTTCCGCTGCCCGCCCAGCGGGAAAACGTGTGTCAGATAGGGGAATACGCCGATCGAAAGCCGGTAGATGAAATCCGCCCGCCCCCGGTAGATAACGTCGCTGACCTCCAGCGTGTACTCCCCGTCTTGGGGAATGGTGTAGGCCAACACCGAATCGGGCCTGTGACGGAAGCGATCGACCGACACCAGCACCTTGCCGGCGGGATCGAAGAGCGTCCGGGCCGAGTCGAGAAAACCGGGGACCGGGGCGGGAAGTTCCGCCAAGAGCCTCCCTGCATGCAACTCGAACACGATCGTCTGATCCTTCTTGGCCGCGAAACGGAAGTAGTCGCGGTCGTTGTCGAGGATCTGGCCATTGATCAGGATCGGGAGGGCCGCAAGAGGCTGCGGTTTGGCCCGGTCGGTATTTGGCTCGACCTCGTTGATCTCCGGCAAGGCCCCGATGAAAAACCGAACCCGGTTGGAGATCCCGCCCGGCGTGATTAACCGCAGATCGCGCTCGCCCAACTCGGCGTCGGGGGCCACGGTGAACGAGACGCGGACCGCATTGGGGTTCACCACCTGGACGATCTTGGCCGTCACGCCCGGGCCGGTGATCCGCACACCGTTGGCGTTCTGGAAGTCCTTGCCGTTGATCGTGGCTTCGATCGTCTTCCCCCGCTGCGCCCCGGCCGGAAATACAAACGTGACCACCGCCTGCGGCGGCTGGGCCTGCGCAAGCCGCGATCCGAACGCGAGGATCGCGACGATGAGCAGAATCGGTGGTCTATGGTTCATGTTGGGGACTCCTATGCTAGTGATTCGTAGGACGGCCCTTCCGGGCCGTCGCGGTCGCGGTTGTAGGACGGCCTTTCCAGGCCGTCAACCGCGACGGCCTGGAAAGGCCGTCCTACAACTCATGTTAGACCGTGTCGCGAAAGCCCCAACCAACGGCGTCCCAGTCGGGGTGAATCCAACGATGCCACCGGTCGCGCGGTAGCCCGACCTTTCTTGGATTGTTCCCAATGTACTGCACTACGCGAAACAAGTGCTCCTCGTCACGAATGATCCGGTCAAAGCTCTCTTCCTGCCACAACGTGCCGTGACGTTGTAACCGCTTGTTGACCATGTAGCCGACATAGCCCTTCCAGCTATCGAGGATGTCCTCTAGCTCATAGTTCGCCAGCGGCTGTACCGCAACATGACAGTGGTTCGGCATGACGACATAACAGAACGTTATGCATCGCTGATTCTGAAAGTGGACGCACGCGCCAGCCATGATTCTGGCAAGTTCCGGATCGCGAAAGACGCACTCGCCATAGCCTTCGTCCATCCAGGCTTCGGCTTTGCGCGTGAACTCGCGAGCGAATGCTTCCCACACTTTCTCGGAGCGGGGCGGAGGATGGGAACGTTCCCAATGCTCGCGCCACTGTTTCAACTCGTTGAGTTTGGTTTGTGGCAAGGCATCGGCGAGTCGGAAGGTGACGAAGTAGGTGGCTCCTTTCTGGCGCCAGTGCGGCAGGTGGCGGTGGTAGACCGTAATGGGAAGGTCAGGGTGGAGGCCGCGAAAACCGGGAGGGGGGACGAGATTGAACGTTTCGGCGGTCATCTGTGTTCTCGGTAACGAACGTCTTGCAGCTCGGCTTCGTAGGACGGCCCTTCCGGGCCGTCAACCGCGACGGCCCGGAAGGGCCGTCCTACGGCTACTTCACGGCCGGAGGTGGGAGCTTCTCTCCCGCAATCGCCTTCTTGACCAATTCGGGGTTTTGAAGGACGCCCGGGATCTTGTCTGGCGGGGTGGTTAGGTTGGCCGCGCGCCACTGCACCGCCCCCAAGGAGCTGGCGGCGAGGTGGCCGGGGGTTGCGACGATCAGCCATTCTTCCGTGCGCGGAGTGATTTGCACCAGCGTGGCCACCAGCCGGTTCTCGCCCGTGTGCCAGAGCTTGACCGTGCCGTCGGCGCTGGCGGTGGCCAGCTTGGCGCCGTCCGGGGTCAGCGCCGCGCCATAGACCCAATCGGTGTGCCCGGTGAGGGTGGCCACGTGGCCGCCGCTATTGGGATCGTAGACCCGCACCGTCTTGTCGGTCAAGGGGACGTACATCCGGTTGCCGGCCGGCGCCCAGAGCACGCCCAGCGGCCCGGGCACGCCCATGTCGATCGCCCGGGCCAACTGGGTGTTGTCGCGACGTCGCAGCCGGATCATCCGGTCGGTCGGGCCGGCCACCGCCACCGCCACCAACTCGGCGTTCGGACCGAAGACGGCGCCGTTGACCGACTCCATTTGGTCCAACTTCGCGACCATCTTCCAGGCGCCGACTTCCCAGACTTGGGCGGTCCGGTCGGCACTGGAGGTGACGATGAACTTGCCGTCGGCACTGAAGCTCGTGCCGAGGACCCAGGCGGTGTGGCCCTTCAACTCGCCAACGAGCTTCTTCTCGTCGACGTTCCAGACGCGGGCCACATTGTCGGCCCCCCCGGCCGCCAGGAGCTTGCCATCGGGGCTGAAGGCGACGGCCAACACGGCGTCTTTCGGCTCCTGAAAGACCAGGGCCGGCTGGCCGCTGTTGACGTCAAAGACCTTGACGGCCCCGGGACCGTAGGGTGTCCCCTCGGCCACGGCCAGCCACTGCCCGTTGTTGCGGAAGGCCAGCGAGCGGACGAAATCGCCGATCTGTCCCACGCCGATCCGCTTGGCCAACTTGGCGTTGGCCAGGTCCCAGAGGAGCACTTCCTGGTAGCCCCCTACGGCCAACGTCTTCCCGTCCGGGCTGAAGGCCAATGCGGACATGGGGACCGTCGGGCCGAAGGGGACCACGCAGTCCAGCGACGGGGCCTTGGGATTGCCCGGCGGCGCGACGATGATCGGAAAGGTGAGCGGCTGCTTCTGCGGCGCGGGCCCCTGCGCCCTGACGGGGGCGCAGAAGGCTAGACACGCGACGACAGCAAGCCCCAGCGCACTCTTGATGCTCATC
This sequence comes from uncultured Planctomycetaceae bacterium, assembly GCA_964438165.1. Taxonomy (GTDB): domain Bacteria; phylum Planctomycetota; class Planctomycetia; order Pirellulales; family Thermoguttaceae; genus CALFBP01. Next base: position 34,386 of record CAYTJV010000003.1, read on the forward strand.
CAACGGCTCCCTGGTTGTCTTCAATCGGATGTAGGACGGCCTTTCCAGGCCGTCTTCTCTGGCGACTCCTCGGCGGCCTGGAAAGGCCGTCCTACAGAAAACGCCCGGCTACATGATCTCCTTGAGCAGGCCACCGGTCGGGCGGCCTCCACTGGACGGAGGCGTCACGTACGCCACGCAGCCCTGCGGATGCGGCAGCCTCTCGGTGGGATTGATGCCCAGCAGCTTGTAGACGCTGGCCGTGAGGTCCCACGGATACACCGGCCGCTCCTTGGGGAATTCGCCCTTGGCATCGCTGGAGCCGACGACCGTACCTCCCCGGAATCCACCGCCACCGACCACGGCCGAGTAACACAGCGGGTAGTGATGGCGTCCGCCGTTCCACGGGGGAGCCGGATCGATCTTCGGAGTTCGGCCGAACTCGCCGCACCAGAGCACGATGGTGCTTTGGAGCAGGCCACGCTGCGCCAACTCTTCCATCAGGCTGGAGAAACCCATGTCGAATACGGGGAGCGTGCCCTTCATGGCGCCGAAATTGTCGGTATGGGTATCCCAGGGGCCCCAGTTGATCGTGATGAACGGGACTCCCTGTTCCACCAACCGGCGGGCCAGGAGGCAGCTTTGCCCGAATATGTTGCGCCCGTACTTGTTGCGGACGTCGTCCTTCTCCTGCGACATGTCGAACGCCTTCTTGGCGTCTCCAAGGACCATGCCGTAGGCCTTCTGATGGAATCCGTCGATTTTCTGGAAGGCCGGCTCCTTGTCCATCTCCCTGGCCAGCGTATCGACCGATTGGAGCAGCGTGCGCCGCTCATCGAGCCGCTTGTCGGTTAGCCCCCCGGCCATCGCGAGGCCCTGGACGCGGAAGCCCTTGTCGTTCGGGTCTCCGTGCGTGCAGAAGGTTTGGTACTTGGTATCCAGGAACCCCGTATCGGAGAACCAGGGGAGAGGAGTCGTCAAGGTGATGTACGGCGGCAGCCCACCTTGGTAACCGGCATCGTAACCTTTCTTCAAGGACACCACGGCCCCCATCGACGGATAGACCATCTCGCCCGAGGGAAGCGCCCCGGTGGCCACGGTGTAGGCCCCGGTCTCATGACCGAAGTCCTGGTGATTGTAGCTGCGGATGATGGAGAACTTGTCGGCCTGCTTGGCCGTCAGCGGCAAGAGCTCGCTGATGCGGATCCCCGGCACGTTGGTCTGGATCGGGTTCTTCAGCGGGCCACAATAGTCGCTGCCGGCCTCGGGCTTGGGGTCCCAGGTATCCAGGTGGGTCGGACCGCCCAGCATAAAGAACTGGATCACCGACTTCGCCTTGGCGCCCGTGTTGACCTGGCCGTGGGCATCCATCTTGAGCCATTGCCCCAGGGTCAGCCCGGACACACTCAGCGCGCCCACGCGCATGAAGTCCCGCCGGTTCAAGCCCGGACGACTCCAGCCAGCCTCTCGACCATGAATGTCCAGCATTGTTCGTTCCTCCTTGGGCGACCGGCGGCAGAGCACTTACCCGTAGGACGGCCCTTCCGGGCCGTCGTGACGGCCTGGAAAGGCCGTCCTACAGGTGTTCTTGTTTCAGCCGGTCGCCTTGTTACGAAAGCCTAGTGGTTGAACAGGAACTCCTTGGTATTAAAGAGCGCCCAGAGCAGGTCCTGGAACGCTTGATTTTTGGGGGGCTTCAGCGCGGCGGTCGCCTCGGCGAGTTTCTTGGCAGCTTCGGCCGCCTTGGCGGCGGCGGCTTTTTCGTCGCCGTCCACCTTATCCCGCGCGGCCTTGGCATCGGTCGCTAGCTTCCGTTTCTGGGTCGCGGCCGTCGCCGCGACAGGCTGCGCGGCCCGAGCGATGTCGGCGGTTGCCTTCGTTTGGACCGCGGCCGTTTCGGCGTCCTTGGCGGCCTTGTCGACGGCCTGACACGCTTGGGCCGAGGCGGACACCTGTTGATCGAGCTTGGCCAGGGCTTCTTCGGCCGCTTTCTTTTGGGCTTCGGCTCCCGTCAGCTTCTCGGCCGCGGCCTTGGCGCCTGCCTGAGCTTGTTGCGGTTTCTGCTGAGCCTGCGAGAAGGCGTTCTTGGCGTCGTCGGCCGCCTTTCGTTTGTCGGCGGCCTCGTCGGCGGCCTTCTTCTTCTCCTCGGCCGATTTCTTGGCATCCTCCGATATCGCTTTGGCCTTGGCTGCCGCCTCTTGGGCGGCCTTCTCGGCCGCCTCGGCCGCTTGTTGGGCGGGGGGCACGACGGCCGTTGCGTCGGCCAGCGCCTTGTCGGCAATGGCTTTGGCGTTGGCGGCCTCGGTCAGGACCTGGACGAGCTGGGCCAGATTGGTCTTGGCCGGCTGTTGCTGGCCCGCCACCAAGTCGGCTAACTTGATCTTCGCCTCATTCGCCTCCTGGCGTTTGGCCGGCGCCGTCTTCTCGGCATTGGTCTGGGCGGTCGCGGCCTGGGTCGCCGCCACGGCCGCCGCGGCCACCGCCGCTTCCGCGTCTTTGGCCGCCTTCTCCGCGGGTTCATAGGCGGCATTGGTCTGTTGCAGTTGCGCTCGGACCTTGGCCAAAACGTCCTCGGCCGTCTTCTTGTCTACCTCCAGATTCGGAGGGGGTTTCAGTGCGGCGATCGCATCGGCGAGCTTCTTCGTGGCTTCGGCCGTCGTGGCGGCTTCGACCTTTTCTTCGCCGTCCACCTTGTCCCGCGCGGCCTTGGCATCGCCGGCCAGCTTCCGTTTCTCGGTCGCGGCCGCTGTGGCCTGGGCGGTCCGGGCGGAGTCGGCGGCCGCTTTCGCCTGGGCCGCGACCGTTTCGGCTTCTTTGGCGGCCTTTTCGGCGGCCTCGTGGGCCTGGGCCGCGGCGGTCACCTGGGGATCGATCTTGGCCACGGCCTCCGCCGCCGCTTTCTTCTGGGCCTCGGCTTGCGTCAGCTTCTCGGCGGCGGCATTGGCGGCGGTCTGCGCTTGCTGCTGCTTCTGTTGGGTCTGCGATAACGCGTTCTTGGCGTCGTCGGCCGCCTTGCGCTTGGCGGCGGCCTCGTCGGCGGCCTGCTTTTTCTCCGCGGCCGATTTCTTGGCATCCTCCGCGATGGCTTTGGCCTTGGCCGCCGCCTCTTGGGCCGCCTTCTCGGCTGCCTCGGCAGCTTGTTGCGCCGGGGGCACGACGGCCGTCGCGTCAGCCAGCGCCTTGTCCGCGGCAGCTTTTGCGGTGGCGACCTCCGTCAGGGCCTGGACGAGTTGGGCCAGCTTGGTCTTGGCCGGCTGTTGCTGGCTCGTCACCAGATCATCGGCTTTCTTCTTCGCGTCAGTCGCCTCCTGACGTTTGGCGGCCGCGGTCTTCTCGGCATTGGTTTGGGCGGTCGTGGCTTGGGTCGCCGCAGCGACCGCGGCGGCGGCGGCCGCTTCGGCGTCTTTGGCTGTCTTCTCCGCTCCTTCATAGGCGGCATTGGCCTGTTGCAGTCCCGCACGGACCTTGGCCAAAGCCTCCTCGGCCGTCTTCTTTTCTACCTCCAGATGCGGCGGAACTGTCCTGCCCACCCCCGATATGTAGTCCAGGATCTTCTGCTTTTCGTCCGGCCTGGGAAGGCGCGACAGCGTCGCCAGGTAGAGTTCGTCGATCATCTCGGGATCGGGTTTGTTGGCTCCCAGCAGTCGCTGGAGGCTCGGGCTGCCGGAGACCTTGCCCTCGAAGTGGTCCGAATTGACCAAATGGAGCGATTGCCGCACCGATCCCCCCAGTTTTCTTTCGCACTCGTAAGGGGTGTCGCGCAGCGGCCGGCCAAACAGATCCAACAGCGGATTTTTGATGTCGCCGTCGAACACCTGGGCTGCCCGGGAGCCAATCGGCATGATCGTGGGTGGAACCGGGATGTGGCTGACGAACTGGTCGGACGTGCCGGTGACCTGGCAGACCGCGTCCAAGAGCTGTTCCGCCCCCATGCGCCGCAAGTAGTAGTGAGAGAAATGCGCCACGTCGTTGCGGTTGAGGTCGTTCGCTTTGCTGGAAAGCTGGTAAGTCTTGGAATTGAGGATCAGCCGGAACAAGTGCTTCACGTCGAACTTGTGACCGACGAACTCCTGCGTCAGGTAGTCCAATAGCTCGGGGTTGCTGGGCGGGTTGGTGGAGCGGAAATCGTCGGCCTCGTGGACGATCCCGCGTCCCAGCAGCCAATACCACACCCGGTTCGCCATGGCCTTGGCAAACAGGGGATTCTGCGGCGAGGTGAGCCAGTCGGCAAACTTGGGCCGGGGATCCTGATCGCGCGGAATGTCGAGCACCTCAGCCCCGAGGAACTTGGGATTGACGTATTCCCTCATCTTCGGGTGGTACACGCCGCCATGCTGATTGAAGAACACGACCTCCTCTTTCCACTCTTGCGTCGCCTTGATGGCCACCTTGCTGAAGATGGCCGCCATGCCCATGCCGTCATCCTGGCTCCAGTTCTCCGTGGGGTGCCCGTGGCAGCGGGCACAGTCGAGCCTGGCTCCCATGAAGAGCACGGCCGTGGCCTCGGCGTAGGTCTGAGGTTCCCGCTTCTGAACCGCGCGGTAGTAATTGGCCTGTCCGACCAGGAAGTCGCTCCCGTTGGCCGTGATCAACTCACGCACGAACTGATCGTACGGCTTGTTCGCCGCGATGCTGCCGCGGACCCAACGGTGGTACGCCAACACCCCGCGCGGCCACACCCGGACCGGGTACTCGCTCTTGATCCTCAGCAAGTCGCCCCACTTCAGGGCCCAGAAGTCGGCATACTCCTCGCGCTCCAGGAGGCGGTCGATGAGCTTGCTCCGCTTCTTCGGATCGGGGTCGGCCAGAAACGCGCGGGCCTCCTCGGGCGTGGGGAGGGAGCCGATGACGTCCAGGGACGCGCGCCGCAGGAAAACCTCGTCGGAACAAAGCTCCGACGGCGGAAAGCCCAGCTTCTGGAGCTTGGCAACGACCAATTCGTCGATCTTGTTGTTCGGGTCGATCTTGGGGAACGGGGTTGGCAGCGGCTGCGGGGTGAGGATCCGCGCGGTGTCCGACCGCCGCAGGAAGGTCACGCTCACCACCGACTCGCCGAAGCCTTCGGCCTTGGTCTTGCCGGTCGGATCGATGGCCGCCACGGTGGGGTCGGAGGTGGCAAAGGAAGCCATGCGGGTCACGTCGCGCTCGCTGCCATCGGCATAGACTGCCCGGGCCAGGAGTTGCTGGCCCTCGCCCTTGGGCAAGATTCTATCCTTGGGGAAGAGTTTCACGGAGACCGGCTTGTGCAATTTGTCATCACCCCAGGGGACCCCTTGGGCCACCCAGGAGGCAAGCATAACGTGCTCCGGGGAATTGGGCTGGATTTTCTGCCCCCCCGTGTGGGCCACGGCATTCGTGGTCTTCAGGAGAAGGAGGCTCTTGATCGGCTCCACCCGGTTGACTCGCCGCCCCATATGCACCTTGGTGAGGGCATCGTAGTCGACGTCGGGGTCGGCGCCGAACATCGAGAGTCTGAATCCGCCCTTGCCCAACGTGGAGCCGTGGCATTGGGCCACGTTGCAGCCCAGCCTGGTGAACATCGGCATCACGTCGCGGAGGAAGTAAGCCGACTCATTCTTAGCCTCCTTGATGCTGGCGACGACCTGGGCACTGGCCGTGGCATCGCCCAGCTTCGCGGCCACGGTGATCGGCACGTCGCCGTCGCCCATCGGCCGGACGACGCCGTCCTTGCCCACGTCGGCAATCGCCGGGTTGGCCGACTTGAACTCGGCCGCCGACGTGAAGTCGCGCACGGTGCCGTCCGAAAGCTGTGCGGTGACCAGGAGCGACTGCGACGACCATTTCCCGCTCAGAACGAACTTGGCCGGCTCGACTTGCAGGGCCACGAACTTGATCGCTGGCGGAGCGGGCGGCGCCGCCGGAGGCTTGGGCTGCGCAGGGGGCGTCGGCGCCGGGGCTGCCGGCTTGGCCGGAGCTGGTGTCGCCGGTGGAGACGCCGCTGGCGGCGCCGGGGGCTTCGCGTCGGAAGAGGCCTTCGGCTTCTCGGCAGGAGCCGGTTTTGGCGGTTCGGCCGCGTGGGCCGAAACGAGACCCGAAACGGCAAACCCAACCACCAGAAGCACGACAGCCTTCGTTCGCATGGCGTATCACCTCGCAGTTGGCGCGAATTCGGCGGGAACTTGCGTCTTTCAAGGCTACCTTTTGTAGCCGCTTCGCGAGCGCACCTCAA
>CAYTJV010000004.1:0-10444 GCA_964438165.1 uncultured Planctomycetaceae bacterium
ACGACTTCACATATGCGACCAATAAGCTAGCAATGCTAGCTTGAAAGACCTGGTTGGATAAGGCTACGTCACGGACACTCTTGAAATAGTGAACAATGCCATGCTTATGCGTGAGCCAAGAGCACTTGCACGGAAGGCTTTTCTGTGCCTAGCGGCAATGGTGACGGCGTTCTACGCTGCGCCCTCCTGCTTATGCTGCTGCACAGACTCCAGCCGACTGGCAAAGGGCGCGCATGAGCAGCGAGGATCGCTCAGCCCAGGAGCGTGCTGTTGCCGCCAGGTTGTCTTGGGATGGTCCCTCACCCACTCGGACGCCCCGTGCTGCCCCGGTCCCACTTCTTGCACCTGCAAGCCGTGCGATTCCGTACCCCTTCGCCTCTCGAAGGTCGCCCGGGACAGCCAAGACAGGTCTCCTCCGCAGATTGCCTTCGCGGTCACGCCGGCTCGGGTAACGTGTGATGAAGTCCGCCGACCGCCTGTGGATGCTGGAGCGGTCCATCGGGGCTCGGCACGTTGCGCTTGTTTGTGTAGATTCCTGCTCTGATTCTCCCGCGCGTGAGGAAACGCCACGACTTGCGTTGGTTCGCGTTCTCCTCTTTCGTGTTGCGCGGACCCGCAGTCAATCGGGTTCCCGCGTTTGTTCGCCATCTACATCAGCAACGTTCATTGGATGACGCTGGGCAAGCGTTTGCGTCCAGAGGGAGAAATCTATGTCAGAGAATCTGTTGACCGCCCGATCAGACCTTACCTCAACCGTGGTCGTGGGGGAAAAGACGACTTGCAGACGGAAGGGCCTGGACAGCCACAGCTTCCGTGCCGTTCTGTTGGTTGAATACCGGGATGAAGTGTTCGCACGGTTGGAGTGTGACCTCGCGGCAATGGGAGTATGGGTTGAACGAGCCTCCAATGCCGCCGAGGCGTCCCAGCGGTTCGCACACTGCCCGCCCGACTTGATGATTGTCAACGTTGACATGCCCGACGAGAGTGGCTGGTTGCTGGCCGGCAAGTTGCGGCTCGTTCGGCCCACCGCCCGCGTTTGGCTGTACTCGCCCAGATCGTCAGGGTTCGACCACGGGCTGGCCCACTTTCTCGGGGTCAGCCAACTGATCCACTACGAAGGCGACCTGCTCTGCCTTGCGGAGGAAATCCGGTATCTGATCCGTCTGGGGTTGAGAGGCTATCCGGAAACGTAACCGTTGTGGGATAAGGGCTTGCGATTACGCTAGCATTGCTTGCACCGACGGAAAGACAGGCGTTTGTGCGTGCAATCATTGCTAGCGTCGTCGTAAGTCTTTGCTACCAAAGGTCGATCTTTTCGGACAGCCTCTGAATTCGCCTTCAGTCCAACGCTGGGGGCACGATGCGCCCACTCTGAGGGGGAGTGCTGGCTGTTTACACAATCCACGATACATTCCGCAGTTGACTCACAGGACTGGGGGTTTAGAATAACGTTGGCAATGAAATGAGTGGTGTGCGGGCTTTTCGGAGTTGGGTCGTGCGCCGGTTCAGCTTGAATCTGCTGGGACTGTTCGCTCTCGCGGTCGCGCTGGTTCCCGCGCCTGTTTGCGTCTGCTCGGCTGCCCGAAGTTGCTGTAATTCATGCCCACCCTCCCAGAGTTATCCTGCCCCTTGCCCGGAATCTTGCCCATGCCCTCTGCACTGCTCGTTGAGGGCCGTCGTCACCAAGGCCAACACGGCGGCCCCGTCCCGTTCTGCATCTTGGGCTCGGCTGCCTCGCGTCCGGCCACCCATCCTGGCAGCAGCCGCGGGCCAAGCGAATCTTGACCATTACCCGAGTTCAGGCGGGTTCATCGCCATCGCCGCTGCTTCAACCGAGGGAAACCCCTACGCGCTGCTCTCGCGCTGGCTTTTCTGAACCGCTCTCGGTGAACTGAGAGTGACCCGTCGCCGAGTTGGCACACTCCGCGGGTCACGCTTCAAAGGGCGTTTGCGGCACAGCCGCACTGTGAGCGGTTGGTTCCCGCACGGCACAGCCGGATCGTAGCGCTGGTTGTGCTGGAACGTGGTCGGCCGACTTCGGGCCGGTTCCGATGTAGCAAGGAGGTTGGCTATGCTCATTTTGAGCCGCAAGATCAACGAGGAGGTTCTTATCGGGAGCACGATCCGGCTGATCGTGCTCAAGGTGAACGGCCAGAGAGTCAAACTTGGCTTGGCCGCGCCTCGGGGTGTCGCCATCTATCGAAAAGAGATTCGCGATGGAGAGCCCCAAGCCGCCGGCGCGCCTTCGGGAAGCGATCGGCAGCACCGTTCGCAAATTGAAGATGTCGAAGATGTCACAGAAAGCGGTGCCCTCACCGCGCCACTTGTCACTACCAGCGTTTCACATAAGGAGCTGTAGCATGTTTCGTCGAATCGCAATACCGCTTGCCGCTGGCGTCGCCGTTGTCCTCTGGTTGGCGTTGGCCAGCACCCCGGCCTTTGCCCAACACGGGCATGGGGTTTCTAACCACGCAACCTTTCACGCTGCGGTCCACCCCCATACATCCTATTGGCATGGGTCGTACGCTTACCCCAGCTACCGCTACACGCCGTATTATGACTACGGTGCCTATGGGTACGGAGGGTACGGGGGAGCCTATCCGTACCGACCGTATGCGTACCGCAGTCGGGGATACGGTCCTCGGGTACGAGGAGGTTGCTGGTGACGCTACGGTTTCAGGCTGTCGGAGTCCTTTGCCCTCTGTCGGCCTGTTTCCGCTTCGGTTAGTACCAGGTTGCTCACGTGCGAACCTCGTATTGTGCGATGAGATGCGCGAACCAACACGAGGGGTGCGCGGGGGAATTGCCATCTCGCCGTGGATCGGGCTCGTTGCAATCGCCGTGGTCGACGTGAAGGGCACGGAAACGATTGTCGCCGAGAAACAGTGGATCAAGCACGCCTGGACGCCGCTGGAGGCTGATCTGTCGCGCTGGGCCGGCCAGCGAGTCCGCATCAAGCTCATTGCCGACGTGGGCCCGGCCGATGATTCGTCGGGCGATTGGGCCGGCTGGGCCGAGCTGAAGATTGAAAGCCTCAAGCCCGTGCTCACAGCCAGTGTTCACGATACGCCCGTTTCGCTGGCACGTCAGCCAGGCCCGAATCCGGCTGCAAATCTCACGGAGGAGGACCTGCGCAAGGCTCGCCGCGCGGTGTTGCACTTCCAGGGAAAAGGTCTGGACCATACCAGCCCGTATATCTCCATCGCAAGCCTGAACGATGTGCGCCTGGGCGAACTGCCGGGGGCGGGGGGCGATGAAGTGCATGGCGTTTGGGCCGACGCCCGCCTGGAAATTCCCGCAAGGGCCATTGCCGCGCTCAGCGAGTGGAATCGGCTGGCGATCGACAATCCGGGCAGCGATTCGTTCGCCATCCGCCGCGTATGGATCGAGTTGGACCTGGCCGACGGGCGCAAGGCCTCGTCGGACATCACCGCCACCGCGTACACCCAGCCCCCGGAGTGGCCCTACGGCGAAGGCGAGCGCGTGCCGTTCGGCAAGCCGATCGAAATGACGATTCGGTTTCGAGTGAAATAGAAGGGACACCACCATGGCCTACGATGGTTTGCTTGACGACGTTCGCCGGGCAATTGCCCTTGAGAAACCCCGGCGGCTGCCGGTTTTTGCTCATAGCGAGGAGTTCGACGTCAAGTGGTACGGCAAGTTCTGCTACGAGGACGTTTGCCAGGACGGCGCGAAGATGGCCGAGGTGTGGATCGCGGCCATCGAGGAGTTCGACTACGACTGGGCCTGGCTGCAAGTGGACGATTGCTTCGAGTTCGAGCCGCTCGGCGTGGGCACGCACGGGGAGGGCAACATCCTCCGGGCCACGAAGGATTATCTCCCCGCCACCCAGGCCACGCTCGACCGCCTCCACATGCCTGACCCCAAGACCGACGGCCGCATGCCCGAGAAGCTCAAGGCCCTGCGACTGCTTCGCGAGCATTTCGGCGATCGGGTGCTGGTGGAGGGCAGTTGCGCGGGCCCCTACAGTTGTGTAGGGCTCTTGTTCGGGCTCGAAGAAGCGATGCTCCTGGCACTGCAAGAGCCCGACCTGTTTTTCAAGACGTGTGATTTCTTCGTCGAGCTCGAGGCCCGATGGATCGAGGCCCAGGTCCAGGCCGGGGCGCACGCCACCTGGCTCGGCGACTGCAACGCCTTCTCGGGCATGTTGTCGCTCGCCCAGTACAAGAAGTTCGCCTTCCCGTCGTGCAAGCGGCTGGTCGACCGGGCCCACGCCTGCGGGGCGATCGTACACATTCACAACAGCGAGATCATGACGCCCTATCTGCTTGCGGAGGCCGAATTGGGCGTGGAGATCGTCAACTGCGGCCCTGGGGCCGGGCTGGCCGAGGCATGTCAGGCCCTGGGCGACAAGTGCTGCGTGAGCGGGAACCTCGATCCGATTGACGTGCTCATGAAAGGCACGCCCGACGAAGTGGCCCGCGAGACGGAACGTATCGTTCGCATCGGCTACGTCCAGGGCGGATACCTTTTCAATACCGGCGAGATGAACCCGCGCGGCGTGCCGGTGGAAAACATGAAGGCGATGATCCAATCGGTCCGTCGCACGGCGGCCGAATGTTGTGGTTCGGTGTAATGTTGTGGTGCCGTCCCCTGACTGCACAACTCGGCGGACCGGAGGTCTCTAAGAGCGAGAAGGAGACATTCGGTCCGCGGAGCGGACCGCAGAACATATTCCGTGGATCGGGCCGCCAGTGCTTGCCGGGGCCACACTTCAGCGTTACAATCGTTAGCGGGGGCGGAAATAGAAAGAGAGTATGGTAGTTCCCGAACTGACAAAAGAACTCATTGCTCGTTCCCGCGTCATCGCAAAAGGTCGAAGAATACGCGACCTGAATAGACTCATTCAGGATTACGGAGGGAAGCCGTCAATGTGGACCAAGAAGAGCAGCCCACCAGTTGAGATTGGCGGGGAAGTGTATGAGTATCACCGGTATGAGCACCACGGCATCGGAAGGTTCGAGATAAAGATCAAGAAGGTGGCAGACTTGTGATTGTAAAATTGAAAGAAAGAAATCCTGACTATCCAGATCTCACGCCGGATCAACCGTATTTCGTCATTGGGATCGAGGCGGACGATTACCGGATATTGAATGATTCCGGCAAGCCGTACCTCTATTCTTCACATCTGTTTGATGTCATTGATCCGCGAGAGCCGAGTACGTGGATCACCGAGTATGGAGATGAAGGTGAGCGTTATTCATATCCACCAATGCTCAATGAAGCTGGATTCTTTGAGGACTATTTTGACGGCCAAGACGAGGCCCGTTCCAAGTTCTGGCATGTCATCAATGCACGACTTACGGAAGCAGCCTGAACCTGCGGCAGCATGAGGCGCCCAAGGATGAAAACCGGTACGGTCATTGCTGCAATTCTGGCCGGATGGGTTGCGGGTCTGGGCTGGTCGTCGCCCGCTGCGGCGGCTGAAACTCAATCCGTCATCTCCGTTCCGCGAGGCGACGAAGAGGTCTGCGCGAGCATCTATCGTCCGGGCCGGCAAGCGGGCCGAGACGCGGGCAAGCCGATTCGATTGGGCCCCGGGCCGCACCTGCTGGTCGACGATTTCCTCGTGGAAGACGCCTCCGGCCTTCAGCGGCGCGTCAACTGCCCGTTGCGAGATCGGCGGATTCCCAACCCGATCATCACCGGCAAGGAAGACGGCAATTTTCAGCCGTACATGACCATCGTCCGCGATCCGCAGACCGGGCGGTTTCGCATCTGGTACGGGACCCGGACCGCGGCCCGCGACACGTCCGTGACCCGTATTGCCACCATGGAATCGCTCGATGGGATCCGCTGGATCCGTCCGCCGCGCGTGCTGGCCGATCCCGGGCCGATCCAGTTCGGCTCCAGTGTCGTGGACGACGGGCCCGAATTCGCCGACCCGGCGAACCGTTACAAGCTCGCCTGGTACCACGGCGGCGGGCTGAAGATCGCCACGTCGCCCGACGGCCTCGATTTCACGATGCTCACCCGCGAGCCGGTGTTGCGGCACAATCACGACATCAACAACCTCTTCCGCGACACCGTGCGCAACCGGTACGTCGCCACGATCTCCGTGTACACTACCGGCCGCACGTGGAAGGGCCAGCGCCGCGCGACCATGCACAGCACCAGCCGCGACCTCCTGCACTGGGAAAAGCCCTGGTACGTGCTCGCGCCCGATGACGCCGTCGATGAAGGGCAGACCCAGTTCTATGCGATGAACGGGTACCTCGTGCGCGGTGGCCTGTGGGTCGGCCTGGTCAAGGTGCTGCGCGACGATCGGGTAGCAACGGGGACGCCGCCGGGCTCCTATGGAATCGGCTACACCACGCTGGCCTGGAGCCGCGACGGCAAGCATTGGACGCGCGATCGGACTCCGTATTTCGAGCCCGATCCGAAGCCGGGGACCTGGGACCACGCCCACGCCTGGCTCGACTTCCAGCTTCCGGTGGGCGACGAGGTCTTCATCTATTACGGCGGGTACAAGAACGGGCACAAGGTGAACCGCTTCGAGGAACGGCAGATCGGCCTGGTCCGCATTATGCGCGACCGCTACGTCTCTCGCGACGCTTCTGCTGAGGAAGGAGTGCTGCGCACGCCGCCGGTGATTCTCGCCGCAGGCCAAATGGCGATCAACGCCAAGGTCGACGGCCGCCTTGCGGTGCGGCTCGTGGATCTTGCCGGCAATCCGATTCCGGGATTCGATGGAGACGATTGCAATCCGATCCGGGGCGATTCGGTCGCCCACGCCGTGCGCTGGCGCAAGCCGCTCGCCGAGCTCCGCGACAAGCCGGTGCGGATCGAATTCCGCCTCCAAAAGGCCCAGCTCTACGGCTTCGAACATGTGCCTTGAGCACGTGGCCGCGTCTCTCCGAGACGCGATCGCGCTGTGGTGCGGTCTCCTGACCGCACCACTCGGCCGACCGAAGGTCTCCATGGACGCGGGGGAGACCTCCGGTCAACACCTCGGCGGGGTCGGGAGACCCGCGCCGAGCGCCGCACATGGTCGCGTCACTCCGCGACGCGCCGACGACTGTTTCCCATCCGGACGAAATCGGACGCAGTACACCGCGCCCACGATGGCCATCAGGGCGCCCCACCAGATGTCGGCGTGGAGCTCGTACAGGGCTACCCGAGCCTCCAGCGGCGGCGGCATGCGGCTGCCGATCTCCGGCCACTACCCTCCGATTTTCCCCTCCACGTCGAGCACCACGACCGTGGCCGTCTTGTCGGGCATGACGCTCGGCAGGGCGATCGACACGCCGGCATCTCGCGATTGTACCTCAAGTTTCTTTCCGCCGTCCAGTAAAAACGCCCCGGCGGGCTTGTTTGCCAGTCCCGGCACGGCCAGCTTGCCGTCTTTCGGCCACTGGAAGACGTGCAGGAACAGGCGAGTCTTGCCGTCGGGCAGCGTCTTGCGCGTGCAACGTCCCCAAGGCGTGACCTTGAAGGGGCTGGCCTGGGTGCCATAGATCGACTGGCCGTTGGCGGCCATCCAACGGCCGATCGCGCGGAGCCGCTCGACCGAAGGACCCGGGATTTGCCCCTCGGCGGTCGGTCCGACGTTCAGAAGATAATTGCCGCCTTTGGAGGCCGTGTCGATGATGTTCCGCACCAGGGTCTCGGCCGACTTCCAGTGGTGATCGTCGCTCTTGAAGCCCCAGGTGTCGTTCATCGTCATGCACGACTCCCAATCGACTCCGGCCAGCCCCGTGGCCGGGATCTGCTGCTCGGGCGTGCCGAAATCGCCGGCGTACTGCTTGTCCTTCTTGTTCAAGCCTTCCATCCCCTCGCGGCCCTTGCCGATGCGATTGTTGATAATCAGGCTCGGTTTCAGGTCCCGCAGGTACACGTACAGATCGGCGGCGTCGGGCTCGGTCCACCAGTCGGGCCACTCGCCGTCGAACCACAAGACCTCCGGGTTGCAGCCGTCCAACAGTTCCTTAAGCTGCTGTTTCATGAAGGCCACGTACTCGGCTTTCTTGCCCGGCCGGATCTTGGTCGGGTTGTAGTGCTTGTCGCTGCCCCGATCCTGTGCCGGATGGTGCCAGTCCATGATCGAATAGTACGTGCAGAACTTGATCCCCTGCTTGCGGCACTCGTCCGAAAGCGGCTTCAACAGGTCCTTGGCGTACGGCGTGGCGTCGACCACGTTGTACTTCGAAGCCTTGTTGCCGAAGAGCGAAAACCCGTCGTGGTGCTTCGACGTGATCACGATGTACTTCACGCCCGCCGCTTTCGCGATGCCGACCCACTCGGCCGCATCGAACTTGATCGGATTGAACTTCCCAGCGAGCTTCGCATACTCCGCCACCGGGACGTTGGCCTGGTCCATGATCCACTCGCCGAGCCCCGGCGCCGCCTTTCCCTGCCACTTGCCCGCGGGCACGGCGTACAAGCCCCAGTGGATAAACATCCCGAAGCGGGCCTCGCGCCACCACTGCATGCGTGCGTCGCGATCCAGCGAGCACTGCCCGCCGCCGCAGCAACTTGAACATTGGGCATGAGCCGACGAAGCGATCAGCATCAGGCCCAACAACACAACAAGAACACCCAAACCCAAAGCGATTCGTTTTGCGTTCATGCTATCTCCCGCCCAAATGCGAATGTTCCCTATCCTCCACGCCTGGTCTCGGGGCACGGTGTGCGCTTATCATCGTGAAAAATACGGGGTTTGCAAGAGGGCTGAAGAAATAGCACCGGGCAGGACCGGGGCTGCGATGCACTGGCTTCACCGCGATCCGTACTCTTGGGGGATAGGGACAGGGAAATCCATCGCATGGTGAGCTAGATGCGGATTTCGATGTTTCTCGTTCCCACGCAGCGTGTGGGAACGAGGATGTCCTACCGGGAGACCTCGCCGCGCACGCTCCATGTCCATTCTTGTGGGCCTTCGTCGTGAAGTGTAGACTGGCGGTCGCGACGTCATTGTTCTACTGCGTCAGAGACAGGAGAGAGCGTCGAGTCATGGGAATTGCGTTGACGAGTTTGGTTGGGAGGCGAACGTTAGTGGCGTTTTGGGTCGGCTTCGCCGTCGCGGGCTCGGCGGCGAGGGCGGAGAATTGGACCAGTTTCCGCGGCCCGACCGATCAGGGACACAGCGACGCGGCGAATCTGCCCCTTCGATGGAGCGAGAAGGAGAACGTGGTCTGGAAGACGCCGATCGCCGGCAAGGCGTGGTCCTCGCCGGTCATCTGGGGCGACCGCATCTGGCTTACCAACGCTTTCGAAGAAGGGACGCAACTGTCCGTCGTGTGCGTCGACAAGAACTCGGGGAAAATCGTCCTCTCCAAGCAGGTTCGCTTCGTTCCCGGGCCGCAGTATTGCCATCCCTTCAATTCCTACGCCTCGCCGTCGGCGGTGGTCGAGGAAGGACGGGTGTACGTGAGTTTCGGGTCGCCGTTCACCGGCTGCCTCGACTCCAAGACGGGCAAGGTCTTGTGGGAGCGGACCGATCTGGTCTGCAACCATTTCCGCGGCGCCGGCTCGTCGCCGGTGATCTACAAGGACCTGCTCATCCTGCACTTCGACGGCAGCGACTTCCAATTCGTCATGGCCTTCGACAAGCACACCGGCAAGACCGTGTGGAAAACGCCGCGGACCGTCGATTTCCACGATCTCGACCCCGAGACGGGCAAACCGAAGATCGACGGCGACTTCCGCAAATCGTTTTCCACGCCGCTGGTGGTCGACGTGCAGGGCAAGCCAGTGCTGATCAGCCTGGGATCGATGTGCTTGTACGCCTACGAGCCGGAGACAGGCAAGGAGCTTTGGCGGGCGGAATCCCCGGGCAGCCACTCGGGCTCCACACGGCCCGTGACCGGTCATGGCCTCATTTTTTCACCGGTCGGCTACACCGCCGAGATCTGGGCCGTCCGGCCCGACGGCCGTGGCGTGGTGACCAACAGCCACGTGGCCTGGCGCTACGAGCGCTCCTCGGCCAGGCGGTCTTCGCCGATTCTCGTGGGCGATTGGCTCTTCGAGGTCAGCAGCGACGGCGTCGCCGACTGCCTGGACGCGAAGACCGGCAAGGAGTTATGGAAGCAGCGGCTGGGCGGCAATTTCTCCGCCTCACCCATCCATGCCAACGGAAGGATCTACTTCTTCGACGAGAAGGGCAAATCGACGGTGATCGAAGCCGCGCCAAAGCACCGGGCTCTCGCCGTCAACACGCTCGACGACGGCTTCATGGCCTCGCCCGCGGTCTCCGGCAACGCCCTTTATTTGCGGACCAAAACCGCGCTCTATCGGATCGAAGAGCGAAAGTAGCCGTAGCAGCCGTAGGGTGGGCCAAGCGGAGCGCCGGCCCACCCTCGCCTGAGATCGTCGCCTCTTCCTGGTGGGCCCGCGCTCCGCTTGGCCCACCCTACGATTAGTCATGGACCAAGGCCCTGGGGAAGAGTCTCAATGAACGCGCGGATCTCGCCGCGCACGCGGC
>CAYTJV010000004.1:10544-31602 GCA_964438165.1 uncultured Planctomycetaceae bacterium
CCAAGGCCCTGGGGAAGAGTCTCAATGAACGCGCGGATCTCGCCGCGCACGCGGCGGTAGGGAGCGAGTCGCTGCTCTTCGCTCTTGGCGTCGGCGGCCAAGCGCGGCGGATCGTCAAAGCCCATGTGAATTACCTTGGCCTTTCCGGGGAATATGGGGCAGCTCTCATGAGCATGGTCGCAGACAGTCACCACGTAGTCGAAGTCTAAGGCGGCAAGCTCGTCGAGACGCTTGGAATGCTGCCCGGAGATATCGACGCCGGCCTCGGCCATGACGCGGACCGCGTCCGGGTTCAACCCATGGGCCTCGATGCCAGCCGAATGCGGCTCGATCAAATCGCCCTTGAGATGGCGCGTCCACCCCTCCGCCATCTGGCTGCGGCATGAGTTGCCCGTACACAGGAAGAGGACCTTGAACATGCGAGGTAATCCTTGTTCCCACGCTCTGCGTGGGAACGTCTGCTTGGAGACGCTTTGCGTCCGTCTTCACCCAGGCCGCGGAGCGGCCGGACCGTGCGTTCCCACGCGGAGCGTGGGAACGAGAATGAATATTCCAAGATATCCCGCCGCGCCCGAGCACGGCAAGCGGACGGCGGCGCAGATCGGTCGGGTCCTTGTCCGCGGTCAGGAAACTCGCTAGGTTAACGGTCTCTTGGCCGACATCGGCACCATGATTCTTCCACCATGCGAGGAGCCCAGTATGGCGAAGTCGCGAGCGAAACGGTATGCCATCGGCGTGGACTACGGAACCAATAGCGTGCGCGCCCTGGTGGTCGATGCGGCCGACGGCGCGGAAGTCGGCACGTCGGTCTACAACTACCCCAGTGGGCAGCACGGGATCTTGCTGGACCCCAAGGACCCGAACCTGGCACGGCAGAATCCGGCCGACTATATCGAAGGGTTTTACCGGTCCGTTCGGGGGGCAGCCAAGGCGGCTCAGAAGGCGGTCGGGCTGACGGCAGAGCAGGTGATCGGCGTTGGTGTCGACACCACGGGCTCGACGCCTATTCCGGTCGATCGCGACGGAATGCCACTCGCCCTGGAGCGGAAGTTCGCCAAGAATCTGGCGGCTCATGCCTGGCTATGGAAAGACCACACGTCGCACGCCGAGGCGGCCGAGATCACCCAGAAGGCCCGCGAGCTTGGTGCCCCCTATTTGGCGAAGTGCGGCGGGACGTACAGCTCGGAATGGTTTTGGTCCAAAGTCCTCCACTGCAAGCGCACCAGCCCGGTGGTGTTTGCGGCCGCCTTCGCCTGGGTGGAGCTGGCCGATTTCGTGCCGGGCTTCATCACGGGCAACCTTGATCCCGTGACGATCCCGCGCGGGGTGTGCGCGGCCGGACACAAGGCCATGTACAACGCCCAGTGGGGTGGATTGCCTTCCGAGGAGTTTCTTGCCACACTCGATCCCGATCTGGTCGAGGTTCGCCGCCGCTACGCTCCGCAAGCGGTGCCGGCCGATCAGAAGGCGGGCGGTTTGACGGCCGCGGCCGCGGCCAAAGTCGGCCTGGAGGCGGGGATTCCCGTTGCCGTAGGGGCCTTTGACGCCCATATGGGGGCGGTCGGTGCCGGTATCAAGCCGGGCACGCTGGTCAAGATCATCGGCACCAGCACGTGCGACATGATGGTCGTGCCTTCGGATCAGCCGCTGGCCGACGTGCCGGGCCTGTGCGGCATCGTGCCGGGATCGATCATTCCGGGAATGTATGGCCTGGAGGCGGGCCAGTCGGCCGTGGGCGACATTTTCAATTGGTTCGCCGCGAAGTTATCACCAAGGCAATACACGGCGAACAAAGACGCGCATTCCGCCTTAACCAAGGATGCAGAGAAGCTCAAGCCCGGCGAGAGCGGTCTCTTGGCCCTCGATTGGAACAACGGCAACCGCACGATCCTGGTGGATCCACTCCTCACCGGCCTGCTCTTGGGGCAGACTCTGCACACGACGGCACCGGAAGTTTATCGGGCGTTGGTCGAGGCCACTGCGTTCGGGGCGCTGACGATCATCAAGCGATTCGAGGAGTACGGCGTGGCGGTCAGCGAGGTGGTCAACTGCGGCGGGATCGCGGAGAAGAATCCCTTCGTGATGCAGATCTACGCCGACGTCTGCAACCGGCCCATGAAGGTCAGCCGGTCGGCACAGACGTGCGCCCTGGGGGCGGCGATTTTCGGGGCCGTCGTCGGCGGGGCCTACAAAACCACCGAAGACGCTCAGCGGCGAATGACGGCCGTCAAGGCCAAGGTGTATCGTCCGAACAAGGCCGCGGCGGCGGTGTACGCCGAGATCTATGGGCTCTATCGCACCTTGCACGACTCGTTCGGAACCCCGGCCGGCCAGGGCTATCTGTACGAGGTGATGAAGCGGTTGATCGCGGTCCGCGATCGGGTAAGAAAGCACTGACATGGACATGACCGAACTACGCCGCGAGGTGTTGTGGGCGAACAAGATGTTGCCGGCCTCCGGGCTGGTGACCATGCACTCGGGAAACGCCAGCGGGCTGGACCGCCACAACGGGCGATTGGTGATCAAGCCCTCGGGCGTCGACTACGACACGCTCCGGCCCGACGACCTGGTCGAGGTCGATCTCAAGACCGGCAACGCGATCGACTCGAAGCTCCGGCCGAGCGTCGATCTGCTTCACCACCTGTTTTTGTACCGGAACATGCCCGGGGTCTGCGGGATCATCCACACGCACAGCAATTACGCGACCGCGTGGGCCGCCGTGGGACGTGCGATCCCCGTTTGTTTGACGGCGATCGCCGATCAGTTTGGGGCCGAAATCGCCTGCACGCCGTACGTGGACAATGAGGGCGACCATATCGGCCAGGCGATTCTGAAGCATCGCAACCGCGGCCCGGCGATCCTCCTGGGTAATCACGGGGTGTTCGCCTGGGGCACGACTGTCCGCGACGCCCTCCAGGTGGCCGTGATGACCGAGGACGTGGCCAAGACGGCCCACCTGGCGTCGCTCTTGGGCCAGCCTCGCGAGCTGCCGAGCGAGGAAGTCAAGAAGTGGTACGACCGGTACCGCCACGGGTACGGCCAGGTTTGAGGGATGAGAGATGAAGGATGAAAGGGAAGACAATGGATGCGAAAGGTGTTTTGCGTCAAGTGGTCGAGTTAAGCCACATGATTACGCGAGCCTACGTGGACGATCTAACCGATGCGGACTTGTTTGTCCGCTCGGTGCCGGGCGCCAACCACATTGCCTGGCAGCTCGGGCACATGGTCAGCGGCACTCAGCAGATGCTCGCCATGCTGGGACACCCGTCCCCGGCCCTTCCCGAGGGTTTCGTCGCCGCTCACAGCGCCCAAACGTCGAGCGTCGATGACGCGGCGAAGTTCGCCACGAAAGACGAGTACCTGGGCCTGCTGGAGCAGATGAAGGCGGCCGCGCTGGCGGCGATCGACGCGACGCCGGAGAGCGCCCTGGAGCAACCCGGCCCCGAAGCGATGCGCGAGTACGCGCCGACCGTGGCCGCGGCGCTTGGGGTAGTGGGCATGCACGGAACGATGCACGCCGGCCAGTTCATCCCGATCCGGCGGAAATTGGGCAAGCCGCCCTTGTTTTGATCACGCAAAGGCGCAAAGACGCAAAGGAGAAGAAGGAAGTGGATTCACTACGGAGAACACGGAGGAGGAATGTGTTGTCAGTGACCTCCGTGTCTCTGTGGTGACTTGCCGTTCTCCCCCTCTCTTCCTTTGCGTCTTGGCGCCTTTGCGTGAGGACTTCGAATCCTACGGAGTATCAAGCATGGCCTTCCAGGACGAAAAAATCCGGCTTGGTTTCATTCCCGCCAACCGAGGAGCGTTCAGTGACGAGTTGGCCTTCAAGATGCGGAACGCGACTGTTGAGGCGATGCAGCAGGCCGGCATCGACGTCGTAGTGCCCAGTACGGAGCAGACCAAGGTCGGCTGCGTCGAGACCCGCAAGGAAGGCGAGGTGTGCGCCGAGCTGTTCCGCAGCCGCCGGGTGCAGGGGATTGTGATCGGGGCGGTGAACTTCGGGGAAGAGCAGTCCGTGGCCCACGTGGTATGCCGTGCGGGGCTCGACGTGCCCGTGATGATCTTCGGCTGTCAGGAGGACGAGGTCCTCACGAAGCAGACCTCGCGGCGCGACTCGTTTTGTGGCCTGTTGTCGATCGGCGAGGTGCTGCGGCAGATCGGGGTCCGCTACTCGGTGGCATCGCGGCCGATTTGCTTCCCCTCGGATGCGTCCTTTGCCGCCGATTTGGACTGGTTCAGCCGCGTGTGCCGCGTCGTGACCGGGCTCAAGAATGCCCGCTACGGCCAGGTCGGCACGCGGCCAGACGCCTTCTGGACCTGCCGCTTCGATGAAAAGCAGCTTCAGCGGCTGGGGGCGACCACGGTCGTGCTCGATCTCTCGGAAGCGATCGCCGGGGCCAGCGCGATCAGTGATTCGGACCCGGAGGTGGCCCGCGTGCTCCAGTCAATCCACGCCTATGCCGACACCTCGATCATGCCGCAGGTGAGCTTGCTCCGTAGTGCGAAGCTGGAGTTGTTCCTCCGCCGCTGGCGGGCCGAGAACGACTTGGACGCCCTGGCCGTGCAGTGCTGGACCTCGATCCAGCACAACTACGGAGTGTGCAGTTGCACGACCATGGCCCGACTCGGCGACGACGGCTTCCCCAGCGCGTGCGAATCGGACGTTCTCGGGGCGATGTCGATGCACGCCTGCCGGCTGGCCAGCGGCAGGGCCGCGGCGTTGGCCGACTGGAACAACCTCCACAACGAAGACGACGAGCTGGCCAACCTGTGGCACTGCGGCGTGTTCCCGGCGTCGTTCGCCGCGGGCCGGGCGAAGCTGGGCATCCAGGACATCATGGTGGCCTGCGGCGGCGCCCCGCCCGAGCAGGCCTACGGCACGGTGCAACTGGAGGCCGCTCCCTCGCCGCTAACCCTGTGCCGCGTCACCCAGGACGCCGACGGCCAGTGGAAGGCGGTCGTCGCCCAGGGCGACATCGAAAAGAACAAGGCCGAGACCTTCGGCGGTTACGGCTGGTGCCGCATCAAGAACCTCCAGCGGCTCTACCGCGACGTGCTATTGAACCACTTCCCACACCACGTGGCGATGACGCAAACGCACGTCGGCAACGCCCTCTGGGAGGCCCTGGGCAACTACTTGGGAATGAAGACCTATCACGCGACCCAGGAGATGCCGGGGTTGTATACGCCGCGGTTGCCGTTTTAGTCAAGTAGGGCGGACCGAACGCAGTGAGGCCCGCCGAATGCAAGCACGACATTCGGCGGGCGTCGCTTAGCTCCGTTCACCCTGTGCGGTTCAGCGGTTGGCGGGGAGTCCCTGATCGTGTGAGGCGGTGGCGGCGGGGGGTGGTTGGAGCTGGCGCCATTCGGTGGCGAGCCAGAGCAGCAGCGTGCCGTCGCGGCTGCCGGTCAGGGC
This sequence comes from uncultured Planctomycetaceae bacterium, assembly GCA_964438165.1. Taxonomy (GTDB): domain Bacteria; phylum Planctomycetota; class Planctomycetia; order Pirellulales; family Thermoguttaceae; genus CALFBP01. The sequence goes on from CAYTJV010000004.1 coordinate 15,964, forward strand.
GCTTCGGCCGTCGGGGGAGAAACCGACGGTGGTGATCTCCTGGGAGTGGCCTTTGAGCGTGAGGAGCTCTTTGCCGGTGTCGGCGTCCCAGACCTTGGCCGTGTTGTCGAGGCTGCCGGTGATGGCCCGGTGGCCGTTGGGCGAGAAGGCGACCGCGGTGATGCTGGCCGTGTGGCCTTGCAGGCTAAAGGGGGCTTCTTTGCCGGTCGAGGCGTCCCAGAGCTTGGCCTGGTTGTCCTCGCCGCCGGTGATGACCCGTTTGCCGTCGCGCGAGAACGCGGCATAGAGGACCGCTTCCCGGTGTCCGACAAGCTCCAGGAGCATCTTGCCGGTCTGGGCGTCCCAGATCCTTGCGGTCTTATCGTTGGAGGCGGTGAGGATCCGCTTTCCATCGTGCGAGAAGACGGCGCTGGCGACCCGCTCGCGATGGCCGCGGAGGGTCTGGAGGAGCTTACCGGATCGCGCGTCCCAGAGGCAGGCCGTCTTGTCGTCGCCGGCGGTGACGACTTGGGAGCCGTCGGGCGAGAAAGTGGCGTCGTTGATGTACTGGCTGTGTCCGCCTTCGAGCCGGAGCTCGGAGATCGCCTTTTCCGCATTCCAAATCCTCGCCGTCATGTCCCAACTGCCGGTGATGACGCGCCGGCCGTCGGGCGAGAACCGGGCCGAGGCCACCGAGTTGTGCGGACTGAATCGCACGTTCTGCCGGGCGTCTTTGACGTCCCACAGGCAGGCCTCGTTGCCGCCGACGGTCAGCACCTGGGAGCCATCGGGCGAGAAGATCGCCGACCATGCCTGGATCGTCGTGGCCTTGGGACCGAGGAAGGGCTCGGAGCCCGCCACGTGTACGCGGATCTCGCGGAGTTTCTCGACGTCCCACAGACGCACGTTGCCCGCGGCGTCGGTGGTCACCGCGCGACGGCCATCGGGAGAGAACGTGGCCGCATTGATCGTCTCGCCGCCGGCGGTCAGCACGCCCAACTCCTTGCCGCTCGCGCAATCCCACAGACGCACGGCCTTGTCGGCGCAGGCGGTGAGCAGCCGGACGCCGTCGGGCGAGAGAGCCATCGAGAACACGGCGCCGGGATGCTTGAGAATCCAGGGGAGTCGCTCGCGGCCGGTCTTCACGTCCCACTGGGCCACGGTGTTGTCGATGCTGGAGGTGAGCACGGCGTCGCCCGAGGGAAGGAACACGGCTCCGGTAATGGCCCGGGAATGACTCTCGGCCTTCCATCGCAAGGCCCCGGTGGCGGCGTCCCAAAGTCGGCAGCGGCCTACGGCATCGCCGGTGAACAGGAGGCGGTTGTCGGGCGAAATGGCCACCGCCGTGACGTCGGAGCGGCCCTTCTCTAGCTTCAGCAGCAGGCTTCCGCTGTCGAGGTCCCAGAGCTTGGCCGACTTCTCGTCGCTGCCGGTGAGCAACAGGCGTGCATCGCGGGAGAGGGCCAAGGCGGCCGTGGGACCGGTCCCCTCCAGGGCCAGCAGTTGGGACCCGGTGGCCACGTCCCAGATCCGCGTGGTGTTGTCGACCGCGGCCGTGATCAGGCGCTTGCCGTCGGGCAAGAACGCGGCCCGCGTGGCCAGGAACTCGTGCCCTTCCTTGAACTGCCGCAGCTCGCGGCCCGTGCCCGTGTCCCAAAGCTTAGCGCTGCGATCGCGGCTGGCACTCACGATGCGTCGTCCGTCGGGGGAAAAGTCGGCCCCGAGGATCGCGTCGCGGTGGCCTTCCAGCACGAGGCCCTGGAAGACCCGCAGCTCTTCGTAGCCGGCAATGCTCCAGATCTTCGCCAGGCGGTCGTGGCTGCCGGAGAGGACCCAGGCATTGCCGGGGGCGAACGCACAGGCCTGAACGCGGCCGGCATGGCCGCGGAGCGTCTTGAGCAGGCGGCGGGTGGCGACGTCCCAGACGCGCACGGTGTTGTCGTTGCCGCCGCTGACCAGCAGCTTGCCGTTGTGGGAGAAGCCGACGGCGCGGACCCCGGCCGTGTGGCCTTCAAGGGCCTCGCAGGCCACCGGCGCGCGCTTGCGGCCCTCGGCCAGAGCGTCGAAGTCGAACGGCAGCACTTTGTCCGGATCCCAGAGCAGGATTCGCTTGTCGTATCCGGCGCTGGCCACATGCTTGCCGTCGGGGGAGAAGACGGCGGAGTACACCGGCCCGACGTGCCCCAGGAACGGAGGCCCCGGCTTTCGCGTGGCGACGTCCCAGACGATGGCCGAGCCGTCCTGGCAGGCGGTGACGATCCGCTTCTCGTCGGGCGAGAAGGTCGCCGACCAGACCCACCATTCGTGCCCTTCGAACACTTGGGACTCGCCCGACGCCACGTTCCACAGCCTTGCCGAATTGTCGTAGGAGCTCGTCAAGAGCGACTTGCCGCCACGGGAATAGACGACGCTGAGCACGGCGTCGCGATGGCCGGCCAGCGCTTTGGCAAGCGCGCCGCTTTGGGCATCGAAGATCTTCAAGTAGTTCGGGCGATCGTTGGTGCCGGCGGCCACGTGGCGGCCGTCGGGCGAGAAGGCCAGGCTGAAGACGTTCTGGCCGCCGCTCTTGATCGCGGCCAACTCCTTGCCGGTCTCGGTTTCCCAGATCTGCACGGCGCCGCCCCATCCGCCGGTGGCAAACCGCTTGCCGTCGGGCGCGAAGGCGACGGTGTCGACCGGCTGCCGAGCGTCGAAGGTGCGAATCTCCTGGGTACACAAGTGCTTGAGCCGCCCCCATTCCCAATCGCGCAGATACACCGGGCAATCGTCGAGCAGGGCGATTGCCCGGTCGAAGGCGTTCTCCTCGATCTTGGCCGCCGCCAACCCGATCCGTGCGACGTAGGCGCCGTACTCTTCCTTCTTCCGGGCGTCCTCGGCAAGGCGTTGGGCGGTTTGGGCCTTGGATCTCTGGTCGTCGGCGATGGTTTTCTGTTTGACCGCTTCGGTTCGCTGATCGTCAGCGATGTTTTTTTGTTTGACGGCTTCGACCCTCTCGTTTTGCGCGATGAGGGTCTGCTTCTTGGCCTCTTCCCGCCGTTGTTCAGCAAAGCCCCGCTGCTGCTGGGCCTCGGTCTTTTGCTCGTCGGCGATTTCCTTTTGCTCGACGGCGATGCCTTCGGCCGTGCGGGCCCGGTCGGCCTCGACGCGAATCCAGAAGAAGGCCACGGTGATCACCGCGAACACGGTCGCCGCCAACCCGACCCCGACTCTCTTGGCCGTGCGCAGACGCTGCTGCCGTGCGTCGCGCTCGCGGCGGGCGGCCTCGATTTCATCGAGGATCGCCCGGTGCTCGGAATCGCCGGCATCCAAGAGCGACGCCCCGAGATCGTAGTCGCCCTTGGCCAGCGCGCTGCGGGCATAGGCCGCGCTGGCTTTGGCGATCCCCTCTTGGGCCTCATTGTTTCCGTCCCAGAGGGCGTAGGCCTCTTGGAAGGTGAATCGGGCTCGGGCGAAGATCTCGTAGTTGTCGCGCTCCTGCGCCTGGAGCAGGTCGGTTTGGGCCCGCGTCGAGAGCGCGATGCTCTGGGAATGCGCGAGGTACTGCCGAATGGCGCCCTGGAACTCGCCCACCGTGGCATAGCGGTCCTTCGGGTCGGTGGCCATCGCCTTCATGGCGATGTCCATCAACTCGCCGGTCTTTTCCGTGGGACGGATTTTGTTCTTGGAGGCGGCAAACAAGCACTCCAGGACGTTCTTGCCCGTGTGCGGCGGGAAGCCCGTCTCGATTTCGAACAGGATCGCTCCCAGCAGATAGATGTCGCTGAGGATCGTACACGTTTCTGCCGGGCCGAAGGCCATTTCCGGGGCCATGTAGGCCGGCGTGCCACCCATGCTGGCGCTGGCGGCGGCGGTGCCCAAGGTGAGGGCCAGGCCCCAGTCCATCACCAGCACTTCGCCGAAGTCGCCGAGCATGATGTTCTCGGGCTTGAGGTCGCGGTGCACGACGCCGCGAGAATGGGCGAACGCCACGGCGTCGGCGCTCTTCATGAGGACCTCGATGTTCTCCTGGAAGGTCTTCGTCTTGAGGACCTTGTTCCACGGCGTCCCTTTGACGCGCTTCATGGAGTAGAACAACGCCCCGCTATCGTCCGAGCCGAGATCGTAGATCGGGACGATGTTGGGATGCTCCAAGTCGCCGGTGACCACGGCCTCGGAAAGGAATTTCTGCCGCGCCTGGATGTCTTTGGCCCCGCCGGGCTTGAGCATCTTGACCGCGACCAGGCGGTCGATCGAAGCCTGGCGCGCCGCCAGCACGACCCCCATGCCGCCTTCGCCTAGTTGGCCGAGCAAGTCGTAGTCGGGCTTCCCGGTCTTGTCGCGTTTGCTGCGGCGGAAGACGCGGGTCTGGATGACCAGATTCGACTCCTGCTCGACGGTTTGCGAGGCCGCTTTGATCGAAGTGTGCGGAGTGGCATCGGACTGATACTTGCCGGCCCAAACCCTGGAGACCCGTTCGGCAACATCGCTCGGTTCGGGACGGTCTTGCTGGGTTTGAGGAGGGGCGGCCGTGACCCGACTCGGCAACCCCGCTACCGTGCCTGACCGACGCGCCGGCGTTTGGCGAACGACATCCGAGGAACGCTGGTCTTTCTGCTCCGGCGGTGCTGCCGGTGGAAAAGCCGCGGAATCGAGGGTCTGGTCCACGTGGCGGCCGGGGACCGTGCCGGGTCCCTCTTTCGGTTGCGAGGGAGGAAAGCCGGGCGCAGAGTCAAGCGTCTGAGCCACCGCCCGCGACTCCGCCGACCCGTCCGCAGGCGCCCCGGCCGGAGGCTGCGGGAAGGCTGCCGAGTCGAGCGTTTGATCCACGCGGCGATCAGGGGCCGCTGCGGCTTCTTTCTTCTGTGGTGGAGAGGGAAAGCCGGGAGCGGAGTCAAGCGTCTGCGCCACCGCCCGCGATTCGGCCGGCTGGTCAGCAGACGCCGCGGCCGGAGGCTGGGGCAACGCCGCTGAATCGAGGGTCTGATCCATGCGGTGATCGGGGGCCGCCGCGGATTCTTTCTTCTGTGGTGGAGAGGGAAAGCCGGGAGCGGAGTCAAGCGTCTGCGCCACCGCCCGCGATTCGGCCGGCTGGTCAGCAGACGCCGCGGCCGACGGCTGGGGCAACGCCGCTGTGTCGAGCGTTTGATCCACGTGGCGATCGGGGGTCGCCGCGGCTTCTTCTTTTCGGGGCGCCGGGGGCACGCCGAGGGAAGAGTCGAGCGTCTGGGCCTCCGAGGCCGACGGCGCGGAAACGCGAGGGGCACTGCCGGCCGGTTTTCCCGGCTCTCCCGGCGGCATCGACGCTGCGTCGGCCGAATCAAACGTGGCGTGCGTCCCGCCGGGGGCCGGCCGGCTCGCCGGCTCGGCATCCAAGAAGAACGTCCGCTGGCAATAAACGCATTGGCCCTGATCGAAGGCCTGTTGGGACAGTTTGCCGTCGCAATAGGGGCATCTCGCCATGGTCAAATCCCTTGATGGGTCTTAAGTCGTCTGCGGAGGCGTGCCCCGCGGGTCAAAGCACGCTGCGAGCAGTTCTCCAACGCCTCATCGACGCGCTGGTTCCAATCGTGGCGTCCCCTCCGTGCCCTCCACTCTCCCAAGGCTACGACCACGGCAGCGCCCGCGGGATGCGCCACGTCGTCACAAGGAGCTTCGGTCGTCTCCGGCCCGCCTGGCCCCCAGACCTCCTTTTTCACGCTGAGCGTAGCCGCAGCCGAACCGCCCATCTGGTCGGCAACCGCCACCGCTTCGCTCAGGGCCGGCCATGCCGAGGCTCCTTGTTTGCCTGCCGGGGCGGGCGCAGGCGGGCCTTCCTGCACCGGATTCGAACCCGGGCCTCGCTCGCGAACCGGATCGCCGAACGAGCTCCCCGACTTGTAGAACTCGTAGACCATCCGGCGCGGGAACCCCAGTTCTTCTAAGTAAATCCGATACCGCCCGTCAGGTAAACCCATCTCCCGCAAACTCCGGAACAACTTCACCGGATCCGAGGCGATATCCTCCGAAAGAGGATGTCGGGCATCCTCCTTGCCGCTCGGCAAGATGCGAACCAAATACCACACGCGCAACCTCTCGGCTCCCTCCTCGCTCGGCGGACGAATCTCCTCGTACTGTGTGGCCCTTACCTCCAGAGGCATGGTGGGGGCCTCCAACACGACCGCGGCTGCCTCGGGCGCCCGGGGTGGCGCGGGCTGCAAGTATTCCGGGATCGGCTGGCTGGGGTGGAACTGGTCGCCGGCCACTTTGATCCCGCGGACCGCGCTGGTTTCGTTGAGGTTCACGGGTCGGACGTCGTCGAGGAGGACCCTTGTGTCGTTGGTCATCACGAGCCACGTTTCGACGGTCGTCTCGATGGTTGCCAGGTAGGCCAGCGAGTACTGGCGTCTGAGGGTGAACTGGATCGGTCCGGTATCGCTTTCGTGGGTGATGACCGGCTCGCCCTGCCCGTCCTCGCCGACGAAAATCTCGATGACATCCCCGGCGTGAATGTTGGGGATGATGGTGGTCTTCAAATCGCTCCAGAAAATCGAGAGCGTGAAGTTCACTCCCCGTTCGAGGTTGTCTCCTAGATCCTCGTTCCCGCCCATCGTCCCCTTGATTGTGTGAACACGCTGGCCGGGGACGAGGACCTCGTTCGGATTGTCGGGATCGGGCCGGAACACCGGCGGGGCATTGGAGACCTGGCCCGTGTCGCTCTGAAGGGCTGCCCCGTTCTCGATCGTCAGCAGACCTTCGGCGCGGATCGTAACCGTGTAGCCGGAGACCGTGGTCTCCCCGTATTCCCAGATGGTCACATCCCCGGACGACAGGAAGATGATGTCGCCGAAGGCCTGAACCAGGGCGGCGGCCACTTCGATGGTGCCGGAGGTCTCCACGTCGAGCATCCCGATCCGAGAGTCCCCCCCGCCAGCAATGCCGACGTCGGCATTGAAGTACACGCCGCCGGTCCCGGCGCTGAGACGCAGGCTGTTGTGTTCGGCGATCTGGCTGTCAATCGTCGCGTCGGCGGTGAAGGTAATGTCGCCGCTGCCCGCCGAGGTATCGAGCGCCAGGTCGCTCTGGAGCCACACGGGACCGTTCAGTTGGGCACCGCCACTCTCGACGAGCACGGAAAGCTCTTGCCACTCGCCGGCGTTGAAAAAAATCCCGTTGGAAATCGTCGCCTGGCTCCCGATGTCGAGCCCTACTTCAACGATCACCTGGCGGACCGGGCCGAGGTCTCCGAGGTCCTCTTCGGCCTCGTCGGCGCCTCCGAAGAACACTCCGCCGTCGGCCTGCGTCACCTCCAGCCAGTGCAACGCTTGCCAGGCGCCTAGGTCGGCGTTGAACTCGACGCTTCCCGAGCCGGCCGTGAGCACCAGGTCGTTCTTCTCGCCCGATTCGCTGTCGATCGGGCTGTCGTCCGTAAAGAGGATGTCGCCCAGGGCGGTGCCAGTGTCGATCGCCACGTGACTGGCCAGCGTGACCGGGCCGTTGGTCCGCACGTCGGTCCCGATCGTGGTGAGCGTTATCACTTGCGTATTCCCGGCGTCGACGCCCGCATTGAACACGATCCCTCCGGTGATGACTTCCCAGCTCCCGATGTCGATCCCGCCGTCGGCATTCACGACCCGCACCGGGGCCCAATCGCCGGCTGCTTCCGGCTCATCGCTGGCGCCGAACACCACGCCGGCGTCGGCCCGGGTGATCTCCAACCGGTCCAAGGTCTGCTGTGCGCCGAGGTCGGCGTCGAACTCCACGCCGGCTTCCCCCGCCGTCAGGATCAGGTCGTTGCGCTCGCCGGGTTGGCTGTCGATGGGAGCGTATTGCGTGAAGCGGATCTGCGCCCCGAACGAGCTGTCGGCATCGGCGGTGTCCAGGAGGACGTTGCTCCAAAGGCTCACTGCCCCATTGAACCGCATCGCCCCGCTTGCCGAGGCCACGGTCAAGGTCAACGGATCGCCGGCCAGATTGCGGCCCGCATTGAGCACGATCCCATCGGCGCCGATCGCCATGACGCTGCCGATGTCGAAGAAAAAGACGCCGGGACTCAAGGCATCGCCGCCCACCCTCACGGTGGTCAGCGGAGCAAAGTCGGGGAGTTGCTCGCCGCCGAACACCACCCCCTTGGCGTCGGTGACGATCAAGTGCCCCGGGGCCTCGCGCGTGCCGATGTCGCCGTTGAAGCCCACCGCGCCGTCGGTGCCCGCCGTCAACGTCAGGCCGTTACGCTCCCCGAGTTGGCTGTCGATGAAGGCATTGAGGGTGAAGCGGATCTCGGCCCCGGGCTCGTTGCCGGCATCGCTGGTGTCGATCAGGGCATCGCTGCAAAGCTCCACGCCGCCGTTCAGCCGCACCTTGTCGCCGGTGGTGATGAACTGGATCGTGTTCCCGTTGCCGGCGTTCAGCGCGATCGTGCCTCCGTCAATGGCCGTTACGCTGCCGATGTCGATGGCAAAGGCATCGGGCGCCAGCGGATCACCGTCCACCCGCACCGTGGTCAGCGGGGCCAAGTCCAAATCGGCCGCGTTGGCGTCGTTTCCGAAGGCAACCTCTCGGGCGCCGGTGACGATCAATTGCTTGAGGGCCTCGCCGGCGCCGATGTCGGCGTTGAAGCTCACCATGCCGTCGCTGCCCGCCGTCAAGATCAACCGGTTGGTCTCTCCGGCTTCGCTGTCGATGGGAGCATAGGCGGTGAAGCGAATCTCGGCGCCGGCCGGCTCCCCTTCGTCGGCGCTGTTGATCGACACGTCGCTCTGGAGCTCGACCCTCCCGTTCAGTCGCACCATGCCGCCAGAGGTGCTCATGGCCAGCAATCCGCCCACGCCTCCGTTGAGCAGGATCCCCTGGCCGATGGCCGACGCTCTTCCCAGGTCGATTCCGCCGTCGGCCATGACGACGCGCACGGGCGATGCGTTGCTGCCCAGGACCACCGAGCTGGCACTGTGAACCACGAGATGGTTCAACGGCGCCGTGTAGCCCACGTCGGCGCTGAACTCCACGGAACCCGACAAGGCGGTCAGTTCCAGGTCGAAGTGCTCGCCCGGCTCACTGTCAACCGCGGCGGCAAAGCCGATGTTGCCCCCGGCCGTAAGAAGCCGCGCGTCGGTAATCACGCGAACGGCGGCGAACTGCATGTCGAGATCGAGAGTCCGGACCGTTCCGCCGACCGACGTGTCGCTTGCCGTCGAAGTCACCCCGTTGCCGAACGCGAGGTCGTCGTCGACCGTGTCGCCGAGCGTCACCCCGCCGGTGTTGAAGAACTCGACCACATCGGCAATTGAGCCGCCGCCCAGCAACTCGACGTCGTACGGCTGACTGAAGGTCTCCAGCCACGCGACGTGGACGGCGCCGTAGAACAGGGCCGCCCCGGTCGATTCCGGCAAGTCGTTCTGGAGCGAGAGCGTGCCCAGCGGCACGGAGGCCCCCACGGCCCCGGTTACGGCAATCGTTCCGGAATGGGAAATGAGCGAGAGGTTCTCGGCCGCGCCGCCGCTCGTTCCGTCGATGGTCCCTTCGACGAGGATATCGGCGCCGATCGTCTCGATGCCGGCGCCGCTGGTGTCGATCAGGGCATCGCTGTGCAGTCGGACGGACCCATTCAGCCGCACCTTGTCGGCCGTGGTGAACAGGGAGATCAAGTTCCCTTCGCCCGCGCCCAGCGCGATCCCGTCTGGGCCGATGGCCGTCACGCTGCCGACGTCGATGGCAAAGCCGCCGGGTTGCGGGGCATCGCCGTCGACCCACACCGTGGTGACAGGAGCAAGGTCCGAATCCGTCAGGTCAGTGTCATTGCCAATCGCCACGCCCTTCGCGTCGGTGACGATCAAGTGACCCAAGGCCGCGGTCGTGCCGATGTCGGCATTGAAGCTCACCGTGCCGTAGGCGCCCGCGGTCAAGGTCAGGCCGTTGCCCTCCCCCGCCTCGCTATCGAGAAGGGCATTGACGGTGAAACGGATTTCCGCCCCCGGGCTGCCGCCGGCGTCGCTGGTGTCGATCGAAACGTGGCTCTGGAGCTCGACGGCCCCGTTCAGCCGCAGCTTGTCCGCGGTGGTGACCAGCGAAAGCGTATTCCCATTGCCCGCGTTGAGCGCAATCCCGTCTTCGCCAATCGCCGTGACGCTGCCAACGTTGATGGCAAAGGCATCCACGTCGAGAGGGTCGAGATGGCCGATGACGCGAATGGTGCTAAACGGCGAGAAGTCCGGTTCCGATAGGCTGGCGTCGTTGCCGAACGCCACGCCCATCGCTTCGGTGACAATCAATCGGCCGAGGGACGCGGTTGCGCCAATGTCGGCGTTGAAGTTGACCGTGCCGTCGCTGCCTGCGGTCAAGGTCAGGTCGTTGCGCTCGCCGGTCTGGCTGTCGATGGTCGCATGGCGCGTGAAGCGGATCTCCGCACCCAGCTCGTTGCCGACGTCGCTGGTGTCGATCGAGGCGTGGCTGCCCAGCTCGACGGCCCCGTTCAGCCGCACCTTGTCGCCGGTCGTGATGAAGGCGATGGTGGCCGCCTCGCCCGCATTGAACACGATACCACCTTCCCCGATCGCCGTGACGCTGCCGATGTCGATCGAGAAGACGGTGGGGTCCAGGGGCGCCCCGTCGATCCGCACCACGGCAATCGGCGCAAGGTCCGGATCGCCCAGGCTGGCGTCGCTGCCGAAGGCCACCCCTTGGGCGCCGGTGACGACCAACTGCCCTAACGCGGTCACGCTGCCAATGTCGGCGTTGAAGCTCACCGCGCCGTCGAGGCCCGCCGTCAGGGTCAGATCGCTGTTCTCCCCGGTCTGGCTGTCGATAAGGGCATGGCGCGTGAAGCGGATCTCGGCTCCCGGCACGTTGCCCCCGTCGCTGGTGTCGATCGAGGCGTGGCTCTGGAGCTCCACGCGCCCGTTGAACCGCACGCTGCCGCCGGCCGTGATGAAGGAGATTGTGTTTCCGTCGCCGGCGTTCACCGCAATTCCATCGGTAATCGCCGCCGTGCTGCCGATGTCGATGACGCCCTCGGTCCTCACGAGGGACACGATCCCGGCGTCCGGTCCGTCCGTCCCACCGAAGGTCACGCCCCCATCGGCCTGCGTGACAATGAGGCTGCCGATCCGCTGCGTGTCGCCGATGTCGGCATTGAAGCTCACGCTGCCGTTGCCTGCCGACAGGGTGAGATCATTCGTTTCGCCGACTTCGCCGTCGATGGTGGCCACGGCGGTAAAGAGGATTCCGCCGTCGGCCGCGTCGATCGCCACGTCGCCGCCAAGGACCACCGGGCCATTGAGTCGCACGATCCCGTCGCCCGTGGCGATCAGGCTCAAGCCGTCGAGCACGATGGCGCCCGCGCTCAGGTCGATGCCCTCCAGGGCGCTGGTCGTCACGTCGGCCGTCAGCGTGGTCGTGCCCGAGCCGGCCAGTAGCACTAAACTGGCCGCGGTGATCGTGCTATCGGCCTGGATGTCGGCCGCCGTAGTGATCGTAATTGCCCCAAGGGCGTTGCCCGGGCCGGCGCCCACGGCGTCGCGGAAATAGATGTCGGCATCCGAGGCCAACGTCAGCGACTTGGCTTCCAGGCCCGGCGACGCCAGCGTGCTCTCGAACGTGATCGTGCCCTCGGCGCCGATCGCCACGTCGCCGTTCAGGTCCACCGGGGCGCCCAACCGCACGATCCCGCCGCCGGTGGTGGTGATCGTCAGCTCGTTCAGCACGATGCCGGCCGCCGTCAGGTTCATGCCCTCTGCCGCGCTGGTCGTCACATCGCCCGACAGCGTGGTCGTACCCATGCCGACCAACTGGACGAAGCTCGCCGCGGCGATCGTGCTCGCCGCCTCGACGTTCTCAGCGAAGAGGATGGTTATCGCCCCCAGGGCGCTGGCCGTCCCGGAGCCGACTGCGTCGAGAAAGCTTATGTCTGCCCATGACCAGAGGGCCAGCCCTTTCTCCCCGCCGCCCGAAGAATCGACGGTGCCCTCGAAGCGGATCCCGCCCTGCGCGGCAATGGTCACGTCGCCGGTCAGGTCCACCGCGGCGCTCAGCCGCACGATCCCGTCGCCCGTGGCGATGATGCTCAGGCCGTCGAGCACGACGTTGGGGGCGGTCAAGTCAAGGCCCTCGGCGGAACTGGTCGTCACGTTGCCGCGGAGCGTGGTCGTGCCCGATCCGGTCACTTGGACCAGGCTGGCCGCGTGGATGGGGCCCTGGACCGACACGTCCTGGGCATCGAGGATCGTGATTGCCGCCAGCGGCGTGATGGCGCCGATCGCACCGGCGAAACCAATATTTCCCCCCGCCAAGAGCGTCAGGCTCTCCAACCCCACGCCGTTGACCGCGTTCTGGAAGGAAATGTCCCCCGCGCCGGCGCCCGTGTCGATTGATACGTCACCGGTGAGCGTCACCGTGCTGGAGAACGAGACCCCGCCGCCTGTCGTCGTGATGTCTCCGGCCGTGCGTACCGGCCCAAATCCGGTCTGCACCAGCGCTCCTTCCAACGTCATGTCGGCATCCGGTCCAATCGTCAGCAGGCCCGCGTTGAGGATCGTCACGTTACCAATGAGACGGCCGCTCCCCACGGCGCCGTTGAACTGGATCTCGGAAAGGACCTTGGTCGTGACGACGGTCAAGTTCCACGGGCCGTTGGCGTCGCCGTCGACCGTGCTGTTGAAGAAGATCCCCGTTATTCCCGTGTCGGTGAAGGTGACGTGATTGGTCAACACCACCGGGTCGTCGTAGATTTGCGTGCCGCCGTTCGTCGTGACGTTGGCGCTCACGTAGGTGGCGCCTCCGCTGTCGGTGGTCAAACTTCCCACCGGCGCAGTGCCGCCCACGGCGCCCTTGAGATAGGTTGTGCCGCTGCTGTTGAGCACCAGCGATCGCACGCCGTCCACGGTGCCGCCGAGCACGATGTCGCCGCTGCCGGCCTCGATCGTCAGGTCGGCCCCACCGCCCGCGACCGCGCCAAGGCTCACGCTACCACCCGCCCTCGTGCCGCCGTTGGTGGTGTCGAGCGTGATCGTCGAAAGGGAAACCAGGACGACGCTGTCGTCGATAACGATCTGCGCTCCATCGGTGACGATATCCGCGGTGAGGGTCGTGGAGGCGCCGGCGCCGTGTACGATGACCCCGCCGTCGGCCTCGATCCGCCCGTTGAAGGCGACGCTGCCGCCGGAGGTCACGTCCAGTGAGCCGGCCAGGTTGGCGCCCGCCATGGAGAAGCTGCCCGAGCTCACCACGGTGAGCGAGCCGATCGCGCCTCCGCTGCCGACGTCGCCTGCGATGGTGATCGCTCCCGTGCCGGCGAGCAGCGAAACGTGCTGATTCCCGGCGCCGCCGCCGTCGATCCTTCCTTGCACGCTGAGGCTGCCGCCCGGGCCTGGCCCGGTCGAGAGCAACACGTTGGCGCCGGTATCGAGAACCACGTCGCCGTCCAGCACCAGATCCCCCTCTTTGGTAATCAGGTTGGCTCCGCTGGTCAGCGTGATCGTCGAAGCATAAAGTTCGAGGCTTGTCCCCGTAGTGGTGTTGCCGCTGGCGTCGACGGCCGATTGGACGATGATCTCGTCGGCCCAGAGACTCACGTTGCCGACGTCGAGCTGGGCGACGAGCGTGGCCGCGTACGCGGAGTCGATGACGATGGTGGTCGGGTCCAGAAGGAGCGTCCCCGAGGGACCGGACGGGGCGGAAAGGTCGACCAGGCCGTGGAAGTCCAACCATCGCTTGCCGGAGACTTCCGCGAAGCCGCCTTGGCCGTCGCCAGGGCCACCCCGGGCGCTGATCGTGCCGGAGAAGCTCGTGCGTTGGTCCGCCCAGACGACCACCGTCCCCCCGTTGCCGGAGCCGATGGCATCGGCGCGGATCGTCGCCTTGGAGCCAATGTACGTGGTCGAGGCATTCCGTACCGAAGCGTCCCGGCCCTGGAACCCTCCGCCGACAAGGATCGTGCCGCCGCCCGCCTCGCCGCTGGCGTCGAGGCGCGCCCCGCCGGCCAACTCGATGCGATCCCCCGACAAGAGAATCGTTCCGCCGCGCTGGCCGGCCGTGGAATCGGAAACGTCGATCGAGCCGGAGACCCGCAGCTCGCCTTGGGCGCGGAGGTCGACCGTCGCGTGTGCGCTATGGAACGTGCCATCGACGTCAATGGCCCCGGCGGCGATGGTCAACGATCGGCTCGGCGCGTCGAACGTCACCCGCGGACCGCGCGACGAAACGATCTGCGACCGCCCGTTGCCGGGATCGCCGTCGGTAAGCGTGAGGGTCTCTCCTTCCCGACTATCTTGGAACACGAGGTGCCGGGCCTGGGTCGCGTCGCGGATCGATTCCACGCCCGTGTAACTCAATCTCGGCGTGGACTCGGCCGCTGCGTCGCCGAGGGCGACGTGGATCGAGCCCGCCCCGAGCCCCTGGAACTCGTGCGTTATGGTGTCCAGGGGCGCGGCCAGTGTGTTGCCAATCAGCACCAGCGCGTCGGCGGAGTCCTGAGAGTGGGTGCCGGCATGGAAGCCCGCGCCCTCCGCCGGAAGCGGATTTCCGCCGGAATAATCGACCACCAGGGTGTCCTGATCGCCAGAGCCCTCGACGCGGATTCTCGCGATATCGGCGAGTCGGCCCCCGTAGACCTCCTGCCCGTCGATCGATACACGGACGTCATCGCCCTCCCGGCGCAGCAGGAACGTGTCGGCCTGTCCATCGTTGGCTTGCGAGCCGGCGCTGAGAACCAACTCCCGGGCCGCCGACAGATACGCCGCCGGTAGGCCGCTGAGGACCCGACGGTCCTCCAACTCCAGCACGTGCAAATTCGGCACGAAGATTCGTCGGGATGGCGAGGAAGAGGGGGACTTACGTACCCAATTCAGGAGGCCTCGCAAGCCACGTCGACGCAGGTTTGAAGGCATAAGGTTTACCGCTCCATGGAATCTCGACGCCTCTTGCCTATCTTGCCCTTCATAACTAGGCATCGGTTCATTCCTGTATCTTTCCGAATAGGCGGCACCAACGTCAACGAAATTGCGATGTTTTCGGCGCATATCGTAGCAAGAGAAGCGAGTTGGCGTGTTTTAAGGGGGGGTATCAGTATACACTTACTGGGTGATATTGCGTTCCCCTGGTGACCTCATCGCACCGATAGGCAAATCAGACAGCTTGCACAGACTGTACCGTTTGAGACAAACAGAAACTTTGCGTTGAGACTAACTTTGGCGCGCTTGGTAGTCATGGTCCGCATTGAGGCACGACGAAGACAAAACGGGATAGACCGCGGGGACAACCCCCGCGCGCGTCGGATCGTTTACAAGCCCGAGCGACTGTCCAATGTACTTCATCGAAAGACCGCGCCCGCCCGCCCACGCTCAAAAGCCGACGCGGCAGCGGTCGGTTTCCGTACGCGTCCGGCTGGCGATGATCGTCGCGTGCGGTCTTTTCTTGACAGTGGTGTGGCACCTTCGCTCCCGAGACGCCGTTCGGCCTCCGGCTTCAGACTCAGGAGCCTCGGCTCAGAGCCAGTCATGCACCGAGAAGCCGACGCTCTCGACCGGAGGCTTGGTTGCGCCGGGCGATGCCCTGGTGTCGATCCCGGCCCGCCATGTGCGTCAGTCGGTCATTGCAGGGCAAACGGACCAGGCACTTGTCCGGACGAATCCGTATAGGCGTACCGACACCAAGCCTACTGGTCCAGCAAAGTTCGAGGCGCCCCAAGCGGCGGACGCCAAGCTCCTCGCGACC
>CAYTJV010000004.1:31612-38898 GCA_964438165.1 uncultured Planctomycetaceae bacterium
GCGGTGGGGGCGGGCGGGGGGGGGGAGGCCAGGGTATTGCGGCTGCCGGGCGGGCTGGGGCCGGTGCCAGCTCGTGTTCTCTGTCAGTCCATCCCGACAGAGCGACTCACCCCGTCACGCGTGCCCGCGGCCCCGGACAACCTCGCCAGGCTCGAGTCGGCCAGTCCCGCAAACCATGAGCTACGACCAGCTTCGGAAAGCGGACTCATCGTGCCGGCCGAGGCGTTGACGTCGTTGCCGGCCCTCGCTATCCGCCAGACGATGATTGGGGAGCCACCCACTCTTGCCAAAGCGGAACCGGCGAGCAGTAGTCTGATTGCTCCAACCGAGGCGTTGGTGTCAATACCGGCCCGTGCTATCCGCCAGGCGATCGCCTCAGAACGATCTCCCCTTGCCGAGGCCAAGCCGATGGCACAGGCACAACCTAGCCCCGTTGAAACCGGCTCGGAGCGACAAGTTGCTGAGAACCGGTCCGACCTCTCGCTGGAGGACTGGGATCCCGAGACCGATTCCATGGAAGAATGGGTTCTCGATCTGGCTGATGCCGAATCGCAGCAGCACACTGCTGCGGAAGCAGAGCCGTCCGCACCGTCGGCGGCGCCCACGACTGCGCCTGCGCCTGCCGCGGCCTCCAACCAGTTGGTCCACGCGGACCAGCCCGCCGCATCGGCGGGTCCGGCTCGGCCCAAGACTGCCGCCGAGCCCGGCCCGGCACGCCGCGCCGTTCCCGACGAAGGCGCCGCTAAGCCCGATGAAGTCGGCGCCGGGCGGGCCCTGATCGACTTCGAGAGCCGGCCGATCACGTCGCTGACGGCCAACATCGGGCAGAAGGAGGGCGAGAAGCCGAAGGACTTTGGGCGGGAGCAACTGGCCCGCATGCAAGCCAAGCCCACCGATGCGGTGTTCGCCCGCCATTGGCCGATGGTCTGCTTCCAATGGGAGGCGCCGGCCTTGGCCTATCGTCCGCTGTACTTCGAGGAAGTGAACTTGGAGCGGTACGGCTACGGCATGAAATACGCGCGGGCCGCCCAGCCGCTGATCTCGGCGGGCCAGTTCTTCACCACGGCCCCGATCCTGCCGTACAAGATGTTCGCCGAGCCCGCCCGAACTCCCGTCTATACCCTGGGCCACTACCGTCCCGGCAGCGACGTCCCCTTCCGCCCAGTCTATCCGCCGCTTAGCGTCAGCGGAGGCGTGGCCGAGGCAGGCGTCGCCGCCGGGCTGATCTTCGTGATCCCGTAAGCGGGGTGCCGCACGGACATCGTGCACCACGTCTCATGTCTTGCCCGACAGCGACAGCAAGGCTGCTTGTCCTACGACCCCGAAATTGGTAATTTGGCGGCCGGGTTCCTTTCGGGGTGCTCGGGAGCATGGCCTTTCCGCGATCCGGCGGTCCCTGCCCAACCGAACATGGGTCGGAGACTACCGCTTCGCACGACCGTCGCCGCCCCGCCGTGCGCTAGAAACCTGCCCCTCTCCCGCGAGCGGGAGAGGGGCAGGGGGTGAGGGCAGCTTCCGGCTGAGACTTTCTACACGCACCCCGGGCATCCGTAATGGGAACGGCTTTTCCGCACGCGCCGGGTCGTGCGCCGAAGTGCTTGTCCACACTGGATTTCCCTCGGCGGTTGTCCCCAACGCGATCCCGCGTTAGCGGTCTGCGGCCAGCAGTGCCGATGCACCGCAAGTTGTTTCCGTTCTGCCACTTACGGCATTGTTCGTCAAAGCCCCCGACCGGCTGGCGATAAACTCCTGCGACTTCGCGTATCACGTAGGATGGCTCTCCAGAGCCGTCCAGGACGGGCGGCGCTGTGCGCGAGTCTCCCGAAGAGCGCACAGGGTCCGACCGCAGGTCTCCAAAGGAACAGGAGACCTTCCGTCAAACAGCCGGCGGGGTCAGGAGACCCGCGCCGAGCGCCGTGTCCCTGGCGAAAAACTCCTCCGGCCTCCGATGCCGGCGTCGCGCCAGCCTTGCGCCTGAAGCCGCTGCGGAAAGCCCTTGTGGGGCCGAGGGTTCGGCCGATCCCGCCGGGCGATTCTGTTGGGGACCAAAACGCGGAATTTCCAATTCCGGATGGGTCTGCGCCCCAACTTTTCCGCTAATTGTTGCACACCCCGCTTGCGGTTCGACGCGATGCCGGATTGCCAATGATCACTTCCCGCCGCGCAGAGGCCGGGCGGGGCAGCCTTTGCTGCAACGCCTACACTGACGCGGCCGATTTTGAGCCATACACAGAAGCCTATCTAGACGCTCACACCGCCGCCATGGATACTTTGACGGCTTTATTTGATTCGCTCAGCAATGCCTTCGCCGCCCTAAACCCCGCTGACTACCTCTGCGCGCCGGACGCTGCGAATTACAAGAGTTGTTGCACGCTTTACAAGTTATATTGCGATACGTACCCTCGCGCCGCTGACGCCTACTCCAACGCCGCGCATTGCGCACTAACCACCGCCTTGACAGACCAAATTCAGGCTGCCAAAGACGATCTCAATGTCATGAGGCTTGAGGCAAGAATAAGTGCCAACAACCTCGCCGGAGCCGACCCCGCCGCCACCAAAGCCAAGGCTGCCGCTCTTAAAGCCAAAGCGGCCGAGGACGAAGCCAAGGGCAAGGTATTGGAAGAGAAGGCCAGAATTGCCGAAACGAACGCCAAAGTATTCCTCGCTAAAGCCAGGTCTGCCGAGGGCACCCTTGAGGGTGAGCCAATGAACAAGGCTGAGAGCGGGTCGGATGGCACGCCCAGAGTCTTCGATGGGTGTGGCGCATCGCGAGCATCGCCGACCACGCCCTTCGCAAAGCCGCAGGGCGTGCCACGCGATCGTACTGAAGCGGAGCAAGAAGAACGGCCCATTCGTACTCCACAACAGCAGATGACGTACCCTGCTGGGAAAACGAACGCGATTCGAGGCGAAGGCGATGGAGGAAAAGAACAGCTTCGCAACGACGGCCGGGACGTTCCCGATGCAGAGGCCCTAATTGCCCGCGGAATTGCTAAACGCGAGTCAGGCGACTATGTCGGAGCGATTCACGATTTCGATAAGGCAATCGAACTCGAACCAACCCACCCGAAAGCGTACTTGGAGCGAAGCAACGCTAAGCGGGAGTTGAAGGACGAACGAGGAGCGGTCCAAGACCTAAACACTTTCAGAGTCATGTTCGACAGACTGGAAGAAGGGCTAAAGGCAATTGACGCGGCGGAGGCGGCTTATGACTCCGACGACTATGTAGCAGCGGTGAGGAATTACAATAAAGCCATATCGCTTCTTCCCTCTTTGACGTGTGCTTAGGCACCGTAAAACAATTATCTACCGGATTGGCGTTTGTTTTGCGGATGGATTTCGTAGTTCCAATCCCCTTGGAACGCGTGGCGTTGGATACGCAGCTCGGCGAATTCCGCAGCGGTTACTTTTCGACCTTTTTCGTATTCCCGTACATCCAGCCATGCGTGAACTTCCAAGCCTTGCGCCGTCCGCGTCGCACCGATCAGGTTGACGACGATCTCGTGGGTTTCCAGCGGGATGCCTCGCCAGTTGCGGGTGATGTGGCAGAATAGGCGATGCTCGATCTTGTTCCATTTGCTCGTGCCGGGCGGAAAATGGCAGACCTCCACGATCAGGCCTGTGCGATCGGCGAATCGTTGCAGTTCGGCCTTCCAGAGCCGGTTCCGATGACCATTGCTGCCGCCGCTGTCGCCGGTAATCAACAGACGCCTGGCGCCGCGGTATCGCTTTCGCCCCATCCGCTTCCACCACTGCGCGATCGAAGCGACCGCGAACTCGGCGGTGTCGTGGTCGATGCCCACCGAAACCCAGGCTTGATTGCTCTCCAAGTCGTAAACGCCGTAAGGGATCGCCTTGCCCAACTTGGCGTCCGGGAAGTCGTGCGTGTCGACTTCCCTCGGCTTGCCCTTCGGGCGGTAGGTCCGCCCCGCATTCTTGCGGTTTCCCAGGACTTCCTTCTTCTTCGTATCGACCGAGACGGCGGGCTGTCCCCGTCGCCGGCACGCCTTCACACGGCGGTTGATGTGTTCGAATTGCGCGTTGCGGTCGGGATGCTGTTTGCCTTCCCGGGTTTTTCGGTTGGCCTGCAAGCTGTAGCCCTTCCTCTTCAGAAGCGTGGCTACCTTCGCATGGCTGACTTGAAAGCCTTGGCGTTTCAACTCGTCGGCCAAGGTCCGCGTGCTCTTGCAAGTCCACCGCAGCGGAGACATCGGATCCCCGCGAGCCGCGGGCTCAACCAGACTTTCCAACGCGCCGACCAACTCCGGCTGCTCCGCTTCTCTTGCCGGCCGGCCCGCGCCCGGCCTGCGCTGTCGGCCCGGAGGAAGCGAGTCCGCCCCCTTCAGCTCCCGGATCCCGTTGCGTACGGTGCGGTCCGAGATCCCCGTCGCTTCTGCGACGGCCGCGATTCCACCGCGACCGAGGGAAACGGCTTCGGTCGCCGCCCAACGGCGCCGCCCTCGTTCGTCGAGGTCGCCGACCAGCGCGACGTATTTGTTGCGAATCCATTCAACCACCGTTGCATCCGGCATCTCGGAAGCATCGCACAATCCTCACCCACAAGTCAACGTCATTTGCGGTAGTTCATTGTCTTACGCGCGCTATTACTATCATCGCGGACTTGCGAAGCTGTGTTTGGAAGACTACAAAGGAGCGGTCGAGGATTTCACCAAGAGCATTGAAGCGAATGCTTCCAATAAGTCCGATGCGTACCACCAACGAGGCAAGATCAAACACCATAAGCTGAACGATACTGCCGGGGCAATGCAAGATTTCAATCAGGCTATTGCACTTTGTCCCAACGATGCCGATTCCCTTTTCAGCAGGGCCACCGTATCGAAGGAATACGACGCATTTCAGGACTTGAATCGAGCTATCGAACTGAGCCCGACGAATGCAAAGCTGTTTACTTATCGCGCGATAATACGACACAAAATGGAAGATGTTGAGGGAGCCATTCAAGACCTGACGCGATTAATCGAGCTGGAGCCTACTGACACTGATATGTCGGTCTCGGCGGCGTACTCCCTAAGAGGTTCAATGAGAGCGGCGCAATTGGACTATACGGGTGCATTAACCGATCATAATCAGGCCATTGAACTGGATTCCTCCCGTGCAAGCGCCTACTTTGACAGAGGCTTTGCCAAGTATGGATTGAGGGATTATGAAGGGGCGGTACTCGATTTCGACCAAGCGATTGCGTTAGACCCGTTGAACGCCGTTGCTTACGAGTTTAGAGGGCTTGCGAGAGTCGCAATTGGTTTGCAGACCGAAGCCGAAAGCGACTTCAATGAGGCTCGGGCTCTTGGATACCGCGAAGACGCCGACTAGGATCGTGAAAGCCGGCCATCAAGCCAAAGGGGGACGACTCAGCGGCGTTCTCTCTTTAGGTCCGGTGGAAGTCGCGTTTGGACTTGACACCAGGTCTTTCAAGTCAGGAAAACATCATATTT
Organism: uncultured Planctomycetaceae bacterium; assembly: GCA_964438165.1. Classification (GTDB taxonomy): domain Bacteria; phylum Planctomycetota; class Planctomycetia; order Pirellulales; family Thermoguttaceae; genus CALFBP01. The sequence continues at coordinate 37,066 of CAYTJV010000004.1, forward strand.
TCCCGGGGTTTCTTGAGTTTTCTTGGTCTTCGAGCAACTCCGAACTGTATCCTCGCACCAAAAACCTCATAAAACACGGGGGAAACACGATTTTCCTGGCTTGAAAGTCCTGGACTTGACACCAAACGTGTGTTCTATGGCGACCCGCGCAAGTTCGCGGATCACCGCCAAGTCGTTGTGGAGCCGAATGAGGTCGGCGGGATCATCCGGGTTGACCGCGTTGTTCTGATCGAAGGCGTGCGCGACCGCGCACCTACCGGACTTGTACAGGTAGCTCGCCACGTCGGGTTCGGTTCTCTGTAGCGTGGCAATCCGCGCCATCGCGTGCTTGTCAGTCACATACTGCAAGTTGTCTTTGATCCATTGAATCTGAGCCGGGCCTTTGTCACAAATGATGTTGATAACCTTGAAGAATCCCAGAACCTTGTACGGCACGAGGTTGACCGACAACCCCTCGCGGTACAGTGCGAGCGCCAACTTTGCTTTCGGGTCTGGCGGATCGGGCAAGTAGTCGAAGGAGCCGTCGAAAATACAGCCACTCGGCCCCTTGCCGACGGGCAAAGGCGCTGTACACCAGTTTCCAAACGTCGGCGCTATACCGCCATGCTCTGCCCACGCAAGCGCGCTCAGAAACTCAAGGGTCAACTTGTCGGCGTCACTGCGGGCGAAGCCCGTAGAAGTTTCAACGCGGACCATGCGCGACACGCTATCCGTTTCCGGCAGGAGGTGGAACTTGCGACCGCGGAAGTCGATGACCACTTCTTTCGAGGGCCACGGAATGTCGGTGTCGATGCCGGTAGTGCAGTATCCTTTGTCGGGCAGTGCGGACATGGGCTCAATTGTAGCAACGCACTGCGAGCAAGCCTAGTCGCCTTTCCCTCGTCCGGCGCGGGTGCCCGTGTTTGTCGGATCGGATTCAGATCAGTGTGCCACTGCTTCTTCAAAACTTCGGCAGCGTATTGCGGATACCCTCATCCAACGGAACCCGATCGGGCAGGGCCTGGTGTTGCTGCATGAGCCGCGTAAGCTCCGCCTTCAGTTCTTGAATACGCTCGGCGTGCGCCGGCACGGAGATGAGGTTATGCACCTCAAGCGGGTCGTGGTGAAGATCGTACAGCTCGGCCGTGTAGCGGTCGGAAAGTCCGTCGCCGTGAGGGTAGTGGATGTATTTCCAGTGATCGGTGCGCACCGCGCGGACGTTGGGCGTGTAGGGGAACTGCGGCTCGTAGTTGTACTGATAGAAGAATCCGGTGCGCCAACCGGCCGGATCGCCTGCGAGGAGCCGCTTCCAGGATTTGCCGTCGGCGTCGGGCAGGGGCGCGGCGCCGCAGATGTCGAGGAGGCTTGGGGCGAGGTCGAGCGTGAGGGCCATTTCGCGGATGACCGTGCCGGGCCTGGCCAAGCGCGGATAACGCACTAAGAGCGGAACGCGGAGGCTCTCTTCGTAGGCGGTCCGCTTGTCCGTGCGCCCGTGCTCGCCCAGGGCGAAACCGTTGTCGCTGGTGAAGACCAGCACGGTGTCGTCCAATTGGCCGGTTTGGCGGAGGATCTCGTAAATGCGCCCCACGCTTTCATCGACCGAGGCGATGCAGCCCAGGTAGGCGCGGACGAACTTGCCGTAGTCCTTCTGGGTCCCAGTAGTTGCCTTGCCCCTTGTGGCTCATCCAGAAGTCGAAGCCGGGGCGCTGCTGGTCGTCGTCCTCGCCCATGTGCCACTTGCCGATGTAGGCGGTCTCGTATCCCGCTTCGTGCAATTGGCGAGGGTAGCCGGGAAGTTTTTAGGGGTAATCGGTGAAATTATTGAGCCCGCCGTTCCGGTTCCCCTACCGGACC
>CAYTJV010000005.1:0-37896 GCA_964438165.1 uncultured Planctomycetaceae bacterium
CGGCCTCCAGGCCCGGATAGCAGAGGATCACTTCGTCGAGCGACTTGCAGGCCGGGTCGCCGGCGTAGGCGGCCTCGACGTCGAGGGCCAACTGCCGCCGCAGGTCGGGGAGTTGCTTGAGGAACTCCAGCGTGATCGCCTGGCCCATGGCCTCGAAATCCGCCCGCTGCTGGAAATTGCACTTGACGCCCTTGCCCGACTCGTGACACAGCGCCCTGGCAATTTGGCCAGTAAGTTTATCGTGGAGGTTGTCGATCAAATCGCCCACGTGGTAGGCAACGTTGCCCAGGTGGAGCCCGTCGCGGCGGCGATACCCGGGGTAGAGGATTTCCTTGAGCGATTCGGTGGCCGCGACGATCGCCTCGTAATTGGGGAGCGAGCAGAATCCCAAATGGCCGATGGACCCTACTTCGGAGTACGTCTTGACGAGCCGTTCGGTGAGCTCGGGAAGTCTTTCCTTCAGGCGGAAATCGGATGCCATGGTGTCAAGCTCCGGCTTGCGCCCGTGTTCGCCGCACGGCGCAACATGAGAATAATTCAGGAGTTAGGGAAGCGAAGGTGTCCCGGGAAACGCCTCAAGAAGGTCCGGTCTACGCGACCGGACGAGTACAGGAGCATTGACGGCGAGCCGATAAAGTTCGAGCCATCGTAGTGACTCCCCGGTTGTGCCGCTCGACACGTATCCTATCCGCGCCGGCGGCAAAAAGCAACTCGCTTTGTTTACTCTTCGGCCCGGGGGAGGCGGGAGTTTAACGCTTATTCCTAACGTTGACGGGCACAATTACAGTGGCCCGATCGAAATCGGTTTGCCCTCCACCCAGTCGCGCATCATCTGGAGCGCCAGGTCTCCGGCCTCATCAGAAAGGGCACAGGCAATTACCAACTCCCGAATCGCCTCAGGGTCTGTGCACGAGCCGCCGAAAGTGTCCTGCCAGCAATCGAGCTCCACCGTGTCGTCTCTGGTGGGGACGTCTTGTATTATTCGAATCCCTTTCCGTAGCGAAGGGCTGAAGGCGCTAAATATTGGGTTACCGTCCATGTCAAGGCTGCCGTCGCCGAGTCTGGTGGAGAACCAGGGATGTTCCCATCCGTCAACGAGTCTCCGTGGCGGATCGACCCGTTCCCACAATTGTACCCAGTAATCAACAGCACGGGCGTACTGCGAAGGGTCTTTAAGGAATTTGGCGAAGCGGTGCGTTACCATGTGTCATCCACACCGATTGTGAAGCCCTGGACCCCGAAGGGCCTCATGATATTATATCATCAGAGGTACAGCTTCGCCCGACCCCCCACCGGGTGGTAGTGGTACACTTTGCCCGCGGAATCGGGAGTGTAAAGGGAAAAACGGAATTCGGCCACCGATCAGAGGGGATGGAGTTTTTTTGCCCGGACTATCGGCTTTTCAGGTCGCCAGCTAGTGCCGAATGTGCCCTTGGGATCAAGGGGCCGGTTGAGCTTCTCCCAATGGCTCAAGTTCCAGTCGATCCGTACCGTATCGCATTCTAACGCCCACGTCCCGTGTCTTGAAACGTGGGCGCAAATCGTCCGTGCTGCCGAGCTATGCGAAGAAACCGCCTCTGAGTACATGCGCCGAGTTCTGGGCAAAGACGCCACCCGGGTAATTCAGAAGCGATCGTAGCGGAGAGAGGGGGTTACGATCCCATCCGTGATCGCACGGACCCCTTCGGCAACTTATAAGGCTGCTGCGCCGCCAAGACGCGGGCCGCTCTCCAAGAATGGCGGCGTCCAATTGGGGAGAGCAGTAACACCAGTGTACCAATAGAGCGAGTACATGCCATCAAGAGACACGGATGGCCATCAAGCGCCGGAAATCCTGGAAGCCGATCGGCAGAGCTGCATTCTCCATCCCAGCATGTCAGTAATCTTCGGAAGGCGGAGGCCATCGGAGAAGAACATTACTTCCCGGCCCTTATGTTTCTCGTTAGCCATATAGTGCAGCCGGTACACAATCCGACGTACCGACGGATAGAGGCTGTGTCGGATTGCAGCCGGATCGTATGTCGCGATCCACGGTTGCTGAAGTCTGGTAACGCTGCGGGCAAGTTGTCGGTGGTCGTCTACGGTGTACGTGTTTAGGTATAGCAATCGGCTGTTCTCGATATACGGTGGATCGAAGAACACGAACGCATCACGGCCTAGCCTTCTTACTACTTTATCCGTAAATTCCCGACCGTCCATCTGGTACAGTCTGATCCGGTCGCGATAGCGCCCAATCTTTTTAATTCTCTCACACATTTCATCCGTTGTGACACGAACGTCGTGCGTCCCTGTGCCTGCCGTTTTTTTTCCCCACATCACCCCCCCCCGGATAATGCCTGCTCGGTTTGTCCGATTCAAGAAGAGCGCGGCAAAACCCAATTCGTCCAGGTCGGCATCATTTCTCCTGTCATAGACCGCCCTCTGCCGCTTCCATTCCCGCATACTAATTTTGACCGCCGCAACTCTCTTGCACAGCCAATCGGTGTCGTTCAAAATCGTATGCCATACGGCGTAGACTGGCCGGGCCAGATCATTGAGGTGGATCTTCGATGCGTATTCCTCGCAGAGAAGTCCAATCGCGAGTGCGGCCCCGCCTGCAAAGGGCTCCACATATTGGATATCGCGCATGGCGTTGTGCTCTAGAAGACGAGTAACAACGCTGGCTAGGCGCCTCTTCCCTCCTGGATAACGCAATGGAGTGTATGGCTTCATGCCGCAATTTTACCGCCACGCTCGAACGATGGCCATAGTGCATCAGGGAGACCACATGGCCACCACAAAGGGTTGCAGGCTGCTCCAGTGCGCGCGTAGGTCGCCGGGAGCTGGAAATACATGCTGGTTGTGGATGTAATCGTGCATTAGATCCATCGACGGAGCAAGATACGAGTCTTTCACCATCACTTTTCTAACGGGTTTTGCCTGCTGTGTCGTCAACTTCTTGCGCGACAGAAGATCGGTGAGCACTGCGTCTAATTTGTTCCGTAATTTCTCGTGCGGACTGCGAGTCAAGGCGTGGGCGTCAATGTATTCGTCAACACTCAATTCAACAAGAACCCGAAAGAGCACGCTGACCGCGTTGGTATAGCTGTCGAGACTCAGCGATCGCAGTTCACCTTCGATAGCGCGAATCCTTGGATGCGTGACGGCAAGTACGCAATCACGCGGAATGAGGGTATCGCGAAACCGTGGATGTTTAATTTTTTGGGTGCCTTTGGTCTTCGCCTGCGGCTTTGCGCCGACGCTTTCAATGCTACGTCCGTTTCCCTTTTGCGGCTTTATGACAATGGTATTCGGCAGACGGTCGGCATACGCCTGGCGCTGCTCTTTGTGGTAGATATCCTTTACTTTCGTGCCGTCCTTTGAAGCCAGATCGTCCGTTACATACTTCAGGGCCTTCACGACTCGCTTGTCGTCAGCACGCGCCGTCAATTCGCCATCGTGAAGGTCAAGACCGATTTTCTCCCGCACCGCTGGTGTGGCTAACAGCCGTTTTAGGCTTGTGGCCGGAATCTTGCGGCGCTCCTCCGGCGTCAAAGCGTTCTGTCGCTCAAGATAATCTAGCGCCTGGGTGCTTAGGTCTATTGATCCTTTTCGGGCGCGAAACCGAGATGCCTCGTCTCCGCCCCATCCAACGAGCCCGGCCCCCTCGTTTTCTCCGGTATGGCGAAGCATGATCCAATGGTCTGCATCTGGACGGTCCTTTACGACCAAGCATTGAATCAAGTCGATTGGTGATTCCTGGTACTTCCTCGCAAGAGATCTCATGGCGGAAAGTGTGCCGCCATCGAGAGCACCGACAAAAGTATCTGGGTTCTCTAGCGCTTTCAGCGCGACAAGTCGTCGATTTCCCTCAAGCACGACATACCGATTCTCGCTGTCTTTTGCAGGCATCACTATCGGTAAATCGGCTGGATTCAGCCCATTCTCAACGATGTCCTTCGCAAGCATCAGTGTTTTTCGCGGCTTAAGGCGAACGAGCGCCCTCATGGCTTCTCGCTGCCCCTCGTTCGGTTGCACCAGACGTGGATTTTCAGCATCGATAAGAAGGCTAGAAGGTGCGATTGATCGGATGTCTGGCATTGCGGCCACCGTACAGCATGGGTTGGAGGAGGCCCCTTACTCCTGCTATGCTGATTTGGGGGCGTCTGCTAGTCAAGTGCTCCGGAAAAAAACTTTACCCCGTTTCCGCCATTTTCCCCTGACAGGCCGGTCAAACTGTACCACTACCCACCGGGTTAGTATTTTCGCCGAAGCCTGCACACTCCTACGCGGCCTCCGCGTCTTCTGCGTCGGGCTCTTCAAACTGCTGCACGAGGGCGAGGTCCTCTGAGAACGGCTCGGCGTCGGCGTCGAGAGAACCTGCGATTGGGAAGTCTTCCTGCGACTGGTCGTCCTGGACGGCTATCCCGAGGTCCGATGGTTCGGAGTCGTCCTCCTCCCAGGGCGGCAGTTCCTCCATCGGATCGCGCGGTTCCTCGTGGACGACTGCTGGCGCCCGTTTTGGCTCGCGCTCCGCAGGCTTCGCCGCTTCGCGAATTGCCACGATTTCCGCCGGCGTTTCCTCCGGCGCCTTGCGGCGCGACGGCTTTGTCCCCGCCTTGCGCGCCATCGGCGCCGCAGGATGGGCATGGCCATGCTCGGGCAGCTCGTGGACTTCCACGCGGAGCGACTGGAACAGCCGGGCGATGTGCTCGTGGCAGGTGAATACCAGGAGTTGATGCCCCGTGGCGGCAAAGTCGCGCAAGACGGCCGCCGCGGCCTTTGCCCGCTGCGTGTCGAAGTTCACCAGCACGTCGTCGAGCACCAGCGGCAGGTGCGCCCCCCGCCTAGCGTAACTGGCCGCCAAGGCCAATCGTAGGCAGAGGAACAACTGCTCCCGCGTGCCGCGCGAGAGGATCTCCACGGAAAACGCCTTTTCCTCGTCGTCGTCGAGCACGAGCACGTCTTCGTCCAACGGGGTCCACACGCGGCGGTAACGCCCCTGCGTCATGCGCTCCAAGTAAGCCGACGCCTCCTGCAATGTTTCCGGCTGCCGGGTCCGCTCATAACTCTTTCGCACGTTCTCCAATACCTGGTGCGTCAGGGCCAAGACCTGCCAGCGTCGGGTCGCGTCTTCCAGCCGCTTCTCGACGGCCGCCAATTCGAGCCGCTTCGCCGCCGGGGCGCGGTTTTCCGCCAGCCCTTTGACCTGCTCGGCCAACTGCCCGCGATTCTCGTAACGCTGCTTCAGTTGCGCGGTACACGCTTCGAGACGCTTTTGCAGTTGTTCGCGCCGGGCCTCCAAGCTCGGGCCGTGCTGGTCTTCCAGTTGCCGGCCGACCTCTTCCTCCGGGCAATAGCCGGCGATGGCCGCGTCGATCTCGCGCTGGACCGCATCGCGCTGGCTGCGGAGCTCCAGCGCGCGGGCATGATCGGCCGCGCGGCGGCGGAACTCCACCTCGTCGGCCACGCCCGTCCGGTCGAGCATCAGCCGCTTCATCCGCTTCAGCCGCACGATTCCCAGCTTGGCGCGGAGCCGCTTGGGCCGCATCTGGCGGGCCTGCCGCAGCAGCTCCTGGCGGTGCTTCCAGCGGGCCTCCTCGTCGCGCAACCGGTCGACCAAGGCGTGGAGCTGCTCCACGGACGAGCGGCCCGAGTCGCTCACCTCCAGGTCGGTCACGAGCTGAGCGATCCGCCCGGTGAGACTTTCCAGCTCGCCGGAACGATGCTCCAACTCCTCGCGGCGGCGCTCCAGTCGCTGGTGGAGATCCTTGATCTCGCCGGCATGGGCCGCCAACTGGCGGACCTGCTTGGGCGACACCCCTTTGGGGAATCCGGCTGCGGCGACCGCTTCCTGCCAGCGTCGCCGGGCGTTGGTCAGGTCGGCCTCCGCCTCCTTCAAGTGGATGACCGCGGCCTCCGACTCCTGGCGCACCGTTTCGCGCTGGGCGTCCAGCGGCGCCAGCTCTTCCAGGCCCGCCAATTCCCGCTCGGCGGCCTCAAGCCGGGCTTCGAGGCTCCCGGCGGCCCGCGGCAACTGCCGATCCAGCGAGTCACGCTCCTCTTCGATGTGCTTGATCTGCGAGCGGAGCATGCGGAGCTGGCGCTGGCAGTTGTCCAACTGCCGGGCGTTGGATCGCTCCAGGAAGAACTTCAGCACGATCGCGGCCCCCGTGAACACCAGCCCGAACGTCGCCATCGGCCAGCCCAGCGAGCCCACCAGCGAGGTGGGACTGAAGACGTTCCAGATCGTCAGGAGCACCAGCAGAATGCCGGCCACGAACAGTCCGCCCAACGCCGTAAGGATCCAGCCGGGGAGCATCTGCTGATCCAAGAGCGTGCGTCTCTGCTCCTCCATCTCCTCGCGGTAACGCTGCATCTGGGCCACGCGGTGGTCGATTTGCACGCGACGCCGCAACTGGGCCACCAGCGTGCCGAGCCGCTCCGTGGCGGCGCTCAATTGTTTTTCGCCGCGGGCATCGAGCGACGATTGCAGCTTCGCAGAGAGCGACTGCTGCGTTTCCTCTCCGGCCGCCACCTGCGCTTGCAGCTCCTCCAATCGCTCGGCGCAGCGGCGCACCTCGCGCGCCACCGGACGCAGCGCGGTCAGCGAGCGCGACGAGAACGTGGGCAGGCTTCCCTCGGGCAGTCTGAGGCGGTCGCAGTGGGTCTTCCACTCGTTTTCCGTGGCGGCGATCTCGGTTTCCAGCTCCAGCGTCCGCTCTTCGAGCGAGCGGATCCAATCCTCCTGCTCGGCCAGGGCCTCGATCCGCGGCGCCTGCCCGAGCACCGCGGCGTTGACCTTCTCGGCCTCGGCCTCGCGGCGCAACTGCTGAAACTGGCGCAGGAGCTCCTCCCACTGCTTCTGCCGCTTGTCGAGGGCCACGTTGAGCCGGTCCAGGCGCGGGACGTCGGCCTCGGGGAAATTGCCGACCTGGCCCAGGGCCGCAAGCTGGTCCTCCAGCACGCGCCGCTTCTCCAGCCGGGGGCGGACCGTTTGGGCAAGCTCCAGGATCCGCGTCTGGCGCCCGAGTTGCCGGCTTTCCTCCTCCAGTTGAGCGGTTTCACGATCCACCTGGTCGCGCTCGGACGCCAGCCGTGCGTAGCGGTTGCTCAACGCGCCGAGATGCTCGATCTCCGCCTGGAGCTTGTTGCGCTCGGCCAGACGTTGCACCACCTGGCACGCCCCGCCGCCGGCGTCCACCAGCCGGTTCCGCGACCCGTGCAGTTCGCGCATCACCTCGATCAGCGACACGCGATCGAGCCCCACGCTCAAGTTGTACAACAGGGCGGCGGCCTCGGTATCGTTCAGCGTGGCGAGCTCCTGGAGCTCCTCCAGGCCGACGGCGAAGACGTTGTTGAAGATCGGCTCGTCGACGTTGCAGAGGATGGCCGGGAGGATCTCGGGCCCGTGCTGGAATCCGTCGGCGCCGGTCACCTGGAGGTCATCGCCGGAGCCGCTCTGGGCCGAGCGGTCGAAGCGGCTGATGCGGAATTCGCCCTGCGGGCCGCTGACCAACAGCGTGCCGCCGGGCGTGCCGCCGTGGCGCGGGGGAAGATAGCGGCGGCGCTGGGGCGTTAATCCGTAGAGCACCGCGCGGACGAATTGCATCAGCGTGGTCTTGCCCGCCTCGTTCGGCCCGCAGAACACGTTCAGCCCGTCGGCTAGCCCGTCCAGACGCAGCCCGGACCAGACGCCGAAACCTTCCACTTCCAGGGCGTTGATCTTCACGGCATGGAGTCCTCCCCGCTCAACAGGTCGCAGCCCAGCATGGCCGCCTCGCGCACGATCCGCTCGCGCTCGGGCCCCGGCGCGAGCACGGCCGCCGCGGCAAGCGGCCCGGCCCGCTGCGGCTCGGCCAAGTATTCCTCCAGTGCCAGCGATTTGTCCGGATCGGCCTGGTTCTGGCGAAGCTCGCGGAGGAAATCGCCCAGAATGGTCTGCTGCTCGTACCAGGACGCCGGCAACACGGCCGGTGGCTCGGCCGTCAGGCCCGCGCTCCACACCGCCGGCGATCCGAAGCCGTGCTCGCTCCGCAGCGTCTCCAGCAAAGCGGCCGCCAGGCTGCCCCGCCGCAATTCCGTCAACAGCGGCCCTTCGCCGACGATCGTCCACGAGACGAACAGGTCCGTCCCGGGGTTCGATTGCTTGAGCGCGTCGATGCGGTCGCTCAGCCGCGACTGGAGATCCTTGCGCGACATCGCCGTATCGACCGCGATCCGTTCGCTGTGCCAACGCATCACGTCGGCCGGTACGAACGTGGTCCGCACGTGCCGCTGGGCATCGACCTGGACCAGCGTGCAGCCGTGTGGGCCGACCTGGCCCGGCTCGCGCCCTTGCGGCGTGCCGGGATAATGCGCGGTTTGCGGCTCGCTGTAGAGGGTCTTGCGCGCATGGTTCCCGCCCAAGGCCCAATAGTCGATGTTGCGGCCGCGCAAGGCGTCGGCCTCCTCTTTGGAGCCTGAGACTTCCGAAGTCTCGAAGACTTCGGAAGTCTGGGCGGTGCGGTGTACGACGCCGATCGTGAACAGTCCGTCCGCGGCGATCGAGAAATCGTCCAGGCGGATCGCCTGACCTTGCTGCCGGCTCCCGCCGACCACGCTCGCCAGCGGCACGCCGTCGCGCCGGTGGATGAATCGCTCGGCCCGGTTGGCGGGGAACACGTGGACATTTTCCGGCAGTCGCACGCAGGAGGGCCAGGCCTCGGGCGGGTCCACCCGGCCGCCCGCCCAATACACTGGGATCTCGCGCTCGCTTAAGCGCTCGAACTGCTCGGCCAGAAATAGCGGCCCTCGCGGGCCGGTTTGTTGCGGCTGGAGCACGTCGCCGGAAAGGACCAGGAACTCCGCCTCCTCGGCCAACACCACGGCGAACACCCGCTCGGCCGCCCAATAGGCGCACTCGATGAACAGTTCCCGCAGGTGTTCTGGAACCTCGCCCAGCCCGAACGGCGGCAGCTCCAAGTGCAGGTCCGATGTGTGAACGAACCGTAGCGGCCTGGTCGACATACAGGGCCTCCGTGCTCGCAAAGCGTCGCCGCTGCCCCGCCCAAATCGTCCCCAACGAAGCGGGCGCAGTGGACCCCATAGTGTAGCCGGAACCAGCGATCCGTTCTACCTTGATTCTCCAGACGCGACATTTCCACATCTACTGTCGGGTGGCACGCCACTACAATTTGCGAGGGGCATGTTTGGCCAGTCAACGCACCCAAGCCACGCCCATCGAAGCTGAAAAACCTCGGAAAGACGGTGCCGTATGTGGCTACCCATCATACTCCGATTTGGTGCCTTTCACCTCTTTCCGCCCCCAGCAATGGGTTGCTTGGCAGCCCCGGGCAATGTAGGATGATTGTCGTACATGACCGCCAGTTGGTCATCGTGGAGTTGAAGAACTGAGGAGGCCGACATGGTTTCTCTAACCGTGCAGCTTGATGAGCACGTGGCGGAGGTGGTCAGCAAGTTGGCTGCGGCGCAGAACCGAAGTGAAAGCGAGATCGTGCAAGAGGCGGTCGCCGCCTACGCCCAGATGACACGTCCCATGCCCCAGGGCATGGGCAAATACCGCAGCGGGCGCGGCGACGTTTCAGAAAACGCCGAAAACATCCTGCGTGACGCGGCGGGGGAAGGACAATGGCCATAATCTGCGACACCGGCGGCGTGTATGCCCTGTACGACGCGGACGACCGCCACCACTTGGCCGCCAGACAGGTCATCAAAGCCGAACCGGGAACCCGGTTCTTGCCCGTGGTGCTGTTGGCCGAGATCGACTATCTGCTCACCGCGCGGCTGGGCGTTGATGCCGCCTTGGACTTCCTCCAAAGCGTCGAGGCGGGAGCGTTCACGCTGCTCGAGCTGACGCCGGAAGACCTCGTCCGCTGCCGGGAGTTGGTCGGCCAATACCGCGATCTGCCCCTCGGAATCGCCGACGCCTCCGTCGTGGCCGCAGCAGAACGGCTTCGAATCCAGCGCGTTTTCACCACGGATGAGCGGCATTTCCGGGCAGTCAAGCCAAGCGCGTTCGAGCATTTGATCCTTCTGCCAGCGGATCGCCGGACGACGTGACAGGTTGCCCCGATCGTGCTCCCATTAACCCGCTTGACCTGGGACAGAGTGTCCGGAAAAGGTGACAGTCACCAAATCTGAGAAACTTGGGAAGAATTACGCCGCGCGCGGCTGCCCAAATCTCCCAAATTTGGTGCCTGTCACCTTTTCGTTCTCGCTTTCCACTTGACGCCTGACGAAATCGTCGAGTTCAGGGGTCAGAGAGACGTTCATCAGCGCATCCCCGTTAACACAGACACTCTCACACACTAACCCAGCAGAAAAGTATATTCTCGATAACAAGATATGTCAATTTTTGTCATGGCGGGCTGACCGAACACCACTTCTTGTGGGGCTCGGTGCGACGCCGGAACCTTTCGAAGGGCTGGCGGTAGACCGAGTAGTAACGTGCGGCTTGCCCGCGATCGCGGCGGCGTAATTCGGGTTGTCGGCCTGGCCGATTAGCTCGTAGAGGAAGCGGCTGGGGATCGTGGGGCGGGCCTTGCCCCATTTCTGCCGGCCGAGGGCCAGGGTCAACGTGAGCCGCCGCTTGGCCCGCGTCACGCCGACGTAGCAGAGTCGCCGCTCTTCGTCGATCGCCGCGCCGGGGGCATCGATCGATTTCTGGTGCGGCAAGAGCCCTTCTTCCATGCCCACCATGTAGACCTCGGCGAATTCCAGGCCCTTGGCCGCATGGAGGGTCATCAGGGCCACGGCGTCGCGCTGGAGCTTCGACTCCTTGTCGCTATTGCCGTCGAACTCGTTGAGCATCACCTCGTGGAGAAACCCGGAGAGCGTGGGCCGCTCGGCCCGCTGGCAATAGCCCCCCAGGGCGTTGACGACCTCCTCGACGCTGGCCCAGCGGGCCTGCTGCTCGTTGGGGTCGTCGTAGCGGCGCGCCAGATCGTCGCGGTAGCGGATCTCGTCGATCAGGCTGCGGAGGGTCTGCACGGGGGCCCGGTCTTTGGCTTCGGCATGATACCGCCCGATCAACTGCCGGAACTGGCCGATGGCCCGGGCCAATGACGCCGACGCCCCTTGGCCCGCGGCCGAATCGCCCAACAGGTCCCAAAGCGGCTTGCCCACGGCCACCGCCTTTTCCAGAAGCCGCGTGACCGCGGTTTGTCCGATGCCCCGGGGCGGGGTGTTGATGATCCGCAAGAGCGACACTTCGTCGCGCGGATTGACCACCAGCTTGGCGTAGGCCAGCACGTCGCGGACCTCCTTGCGGTCGAAGAACGACATCCCGCCGACCAGCACATACGGCACCTTGGCCCGCCGCAATTCCTGCTCGAACGCCCGGGGCTGCTCGTTGGTGCGGAAGAGGATGGCGAAGTCGCGCGGCCGGCGCTTGTCGTCGCGAATCCGTGCCTCGATCTCGTCGACGACGGTCTTGGCTTCGGTCTGCTCGTCGGGCAGTTGGAGAATGCGCGGGGCCTCGCCCTGGGCCGTGGCGCGGAGCATTTTGGGATGGCGCAGCTTGTTAAAGGCGATCAGCCGGTTGGCCCAGCCGAGGATCTCCCGCGTGGAGCGGTAGTTGGTCTCCAGGCGCACGGTCTTGGCGTCCGGCCAATCGTTGGCAAATCGCAGGATGTGGGCCACCTCGGCGCCCCGCCAGCCGTAGATCGACTGGTCGTCGTCGCCGACCACGCAGAGGTTGCGATGCCCGGCGGCCAACGCCTTGACGATGCGGTATTGGCTGGCGTTGGTGTCCTGGTACTCGTCGATGAGCAAGTGATCGAAGCGTCCGGCCTCCTCCTGCCGCACCGCCGGAAACCGCTGAAAAAGCTGCTCCGTGGCCACGAGCAGGTCGTCGAAATCAAAGGCCCCGGCGGCCTTCAGGGCCCGCTGGTAGCGGCGGTACGCGGCGGCGGCCAGATGCTCCTTGTCGGTTTCGGCGATGCCGGCCGCCTCGTCCGGACCGAGTGAGGCCGTTTTCCAGCGGCCAATGATTTGCAGCAAATCGCCGGGCCGAAGCGCCCCGTCGCCCACGCGAATCTCTCGCAGCACCGACCGAGCCACGCTCTCCTGATCGCCGCGGTCGTAGATGGCAAACGCCGCGGGATAGCCCAAATGCCGTGCGTTCCGCCGCAGGACTCGCACGCACAGCGAATGGAACGTCGAGATCTCGGGCTTGGCTTTGAGCGACTTGCCGATCCGGGCCACCACCCGCTCGCGCATCTCGTTGGCCGCCTTGTTGGTGAACGTGACGCCGAGGATTCGCTCCGGGCGCGTGCCGCGGCGGATCAATTCCGCAATCCGGAACGTCACTACCCGCGTCTTCCCGGTGCCAGCCCCGGCCAGCACCAACAGCGGCCCCGACAGGGTCGTCACGGCTTCAAGTTGCGCGGCATTCAGATCCATCGCGGAATTGGGGAATGCACAATTCAGGGGGGAACGCAGTCTAACCGGGCCGATCCGTGATCCTAATGGACCGTACCCAGGCCCGAAAGGGCCTTTCGGTCAATCGGTCAATCTTGACGGCCGCTCACTCGCCCCCCTATATTGCATGGTTTGACCGGTACGAGCATTGCCACACTGTGTCCGCGTAGCCGAATTCGCCAGAATTCGGGAGAAGTGCTTGCCACCGAATTCTGGCGAATTCGGCTACGGCTACTGCATGAAGGTCCTATATGAAGGCTGAAGAACGCCACAAACTGGAAACGAACGTCTTGGCCGATTGGATCGGCCAGACTCTCAAAGACATCAAGCCCTACTTCCGGACGATCCTCACCGGCCTGGTGGCCTTGGGGGTGGTCGTCGGGGTAGCCATCGCCTGGCCGCGGTTCAGGGACCGGGCCTCGGCCTCGGCATGGGACGCGCTCTACAACGCCATGACCACCGACAACTACGTCGAGTTGGAGCGAATCGCCGAAGAGCATCCGCGGACCGCCGTGGCCCATTGGGGCCTGGTCGTGGCTGCCGACGCCCGGCTGGCCAGCGCCTGCATGCAACTGTTCGGCGATAAAGTGAGTGCTGCCCAGGAATTGCGCAAAGCCATCGAAGACTACACCACGGTCATCGATGAGAGCCGCGAGCCCGAGCTCCGCCAGCGGGCGTTTTTCGGTCGGGCCCGGGCCTACGAGGCGGTCAGCGGTAGCCGGCAGGGGGAGGGCGAGATCCCCAAGGCGATCGCCGACTACGAGCAAGTGGTCGAGACCTGGCCGACGGGAAGCTATGCCCCAATGGCCGGCGAGCAGCTCAAGAGGCTGACTCATAAGTCGCAGGACACCAAGGTGTTTTACGACAAGTTCGCCGCGTACACGCCCAAGCGGCCGGTGTCCAAGGAGTCGGAGCCGGGCGGGAAGCAACTCCCCTTTGACCCCAGCAGCCTGCCCGACGACAGCCCCACGGAATTCTCCAAGCTCTTGAACCTCGGCGACCTGAAGGTCAAGGGAGCAAAGAGCGACCAGAAGGGTGAATCGGAGAAGACCGAGCCCGGCAAGACCGAGCCCGGCAAGACCGCACCCAGCAAGGCGGAACCGGCAAAGTCGGAGCCACCCAAAGGGGAACCGGCAAAATCAGACGCCGCAAAGCCGGAGGCGAAAAAAGCCGAGCCGCCGAAGTCGGCCCCAGCCAAGCAAGATACGCCGAAGAAGTAGGCTGCGGCAAAGGGAGGAATGAATAGCGAATAGTGAATACGGAATGCGGAATGTATTCGGCCGGCGGCTTCGGGGGCGGCTCATTCTGACTTCCGTATTCGCTATTCAGTATTCCGTATTTATTCTTTGTTGCCTGCCGCAGTGGATTGCCCGAACCTATCTTCCGAGCCTATCGAACTCCTAGTGGCGCCGGATCAGGCGGGCTGGCGCCTGGACGTTTTTCTGGCGCACCATTTCCCGAGCTATAGCCGGGTCCACTTGCGGCGCGTGATCACGGCCGGCGGAGTGCGCGTCGGCGACCGGGGCGGCAAGCCGAGTTATCGGCTCCGGCCGGGCCAGCGCGTGTCGATCGTTCTGCCCGAGATCCCCCGCGAGGCCCCGCAGCCGGAAGCCATCCCCCTGGAGATCCTCTACGACGACGATTGGCTGGCGGCGATCAACAAGCCGCCGGGCATGGTGGTGCACCCGGCGCGCGGACACTGGTCGGGCACGCTGGCCAGTGCCGTGCAGCATCACTTCGGCGGCAAACTGAGCACGGCCGGCGGGCCAACCCGGCCGGGCATCGTCCACCGCCTCGACCGCGACACCAGCGGCGTAATCCTTGTGGCCAAGAACGATCAGGCCCACGGCAACCTGGCCACGCAGTTCCAGGATCGACTGGTCGAAAAGGAGTACTTTGCCATCGTGGCCGGCACGCCGCATCTGGACCGCGACCGGATCGAGGAGCCGATCGGGTTTCATCCGCACGACCGCGAGAAGATGGCCATCCGCCGCGATCATGCCGCCAGCCGCCCGGCCGAGACGTTTTACGAGGTGCTGGAGCGATTCGACGGGTTTGCCTCGATGCGGATCGTGCCCAAGACCGGCCGGACGCACCAGATCCGCGTTCACCTGGGGCACATCGGCTGTCCCGTGCTCTGCGATCGGCAATACGGCGGCCGCGCCCGGCTCACCCGGGGCGAAATCCGCCGCGACCCGAGCGACACGCTCGTGCTGCTGGAGCGCCAGGCCCTTCACGCGCGGCGGCTGAGGATCGCGCATCCCTCGACGGGCAAGCCTCTGGAAGTGGAAGCCCCGCTCCCCGCCGACCTGGAGGCCGTGCTCGACGAGCTTCGCCTCTATCGGCGGTCGTAGGGCAAGCTGCCAGCTTGCCCTTGCGTAGGATCCAGGCAAGCTAGCAGCTTGCCCTACGACTTGAGCGAAAGCCTACTCGCGCTCGGCCCGGAGCGTGATGATGCCAAATGGCGGCAGCTCGGCCGAGCCGGTCCACGCCGGGCCCGCTTCTTCTTTGGGACTGGAAATCGCGACGCTCTTCGGCTGAAAGGCGGCCCAGTTCACGCGGGCCTTGACCGGCCGATTCCCAGCGTTGTAAAGCCGCAGTAGCAGGGCCTTCTTGTCCTCGCTGGGCTTGAGCGAGGTGAGCAGGACTTCACCCGGCTCCACCGACAACATCGAGCGGACCATCGGTGCGTCCTGCGTCACCGGGACAACGACCAGCGGCTGACTCTGCTCGACGCCAAACCGCGCGGCACCCGCGGCATCGAACGGCCCGTGCGGCCGCAGCGAGTACCGAAAGGTCGCCTGTCCTTCGTTGTCGGCCTTGTAGTTGGTTTCCCAGTAGTTGTTCATGACGTACGAGTAGAAGATCTGTGTGGGCGCGAGCTTCTTGATCCAGACCTTGGGATCGAAGGGACTGGCCACGTCGGTGGTAATCGCGCCCACTTCGGCCAGTGGGGCGTCGATCGTCGCGCACGTGATCCCGAACTTGTCGTTCGAGACGTCGATCCAGCGCCCCACGCTGAAGTAATTCTTGCAGGCCCCGGGAAGCTGGTCGGCTTCCGGCCGGATGACGCCCCAAGGAACGTCCATCCGCATCACGCCGCCGGGGACGTTCGGGGCGAAGCGAAGATGGACTCCCTCGGGAGTACGCGTGCGATCCTTGTCAATCCCGTCGACGATGTCGATGTGGTCCAGTCCGCTGACGAGCCGCAACTGGCGCGACAGTTTCCGGCAGCCGGGAGCGGCCGACTCGATCTTTAGAGATGCCACGACCGCCCCGTTCTCTTCTACGGTGATCTTGGCCGGTCCGCTTGGCTGCGGCGACTTGGGATCGCGCCCCGCAACGTACCAGAATTCGTTGATTTTTCCCGCGCCCTGGTCAACAAGATTCGCGGGGATTGCTTTCCACCCGAGACTTTGGATGGCGCCCGTCTTCTCATCCACGCAAACGCGGACCGACTGGTTTTCAATCACTTGCCCATCCGCTTTGGCCGAACCCCGGGCCGTGGAGATCGCCTTGCGCAGAAAGAACCGCTTGGCGCCCAGCGGCGGCACCTCGGTCGCCACGAACGCCAGCTCGCCGTTGGATAGAACCTGACTCGGCGCCATCCGATCGCTCGCGTCGAACACCACGGCCCCGGCGAACGCCAGGTTCGCGGGCACGGCGGCCAACGAGGTGCGCGGCCACGACAAAGTGTTGTAGACGTCCACGGCGGTCACCGGCCTTGCGCCGCTCTGCTGCCCGGCAATCGCCGCATCCAACAGTCGCCCCGACTGCGAGGCCGCGCCGGTCGCAAAGGCCTGCTTGATGGTCCACTGCGACTTGGTGAAGTCGCTGTCCGGCTGGGTGATGCTGCAATGTGCGCCCCACGTGTGCTCGTTGTAGAGCAAAACGTCCCGCCAAGCCTGGTAGAGGTCTTGGGCCGGGTAGGCGTTCGGGTTCAACATAGCCCAAAGGGTCTCGGCTTGCACCAGCCGCTCGGCTGCGTTGCGGGCCAGGGCGGTTTCCTTGGCCGACGATGCGGCGCCGTCTTCCCAGTAGGGCGTGAAATCGCCGCGGGCCTCCGGGATCTTGTCCTTGTAGCGGCGCTCGAACTCGTGGAACAGCTCGCTCGTGGTGGCGATCGCCAATTTGGGCCATACGTAATGGGCGTTCCACTTCTTGACGAACTCAGGCAGGTCCGGGTCCGGCGGGCCGTTGTCGCCGTTGATGCTGTAGCGGAGCTGCACTATCTCATACGGGAACCCCCGAGCCTCCAACTGCTCCAGGTACTCGAAGAACGACTCCGGCTTGACCTTGCTGATCCGATCCAACAGGCCGGGATGGAACCACGAATAGCCCTTGCCCGCCGCCCAGCACAGCACCTTCTCCTGGCCCGACGGCGAGACCCAGTAGAACGGCTTGTCGCCCCATTCCACCAGCGTGTTGCCGATGCGGTGGATGTGGTTGGTGCCCATCGAAAAATACTTCACGCCGTTTTGGGCCATGGCGGGCACGATGCCCCAGGTCCAGCCGGGCACGTCGCTGATCATCGCCGCGTCGATCGTCACCTCGCACTCCTTGGAGAGCCGCCGGGCACAATCGAACAGGCGCATCAATTCCTCCGGCCGGCACAGGCCGGTGAGCATGTTGGCGTAAAGCGCGTCGAGGTGCATCTGGCCGGACTTCACCAGGGCGATGAACTCCTTGCGCTTTTCGGGCGTGGCTTGCTTGAGGTAGCTGTCGACCGCCCAAAGCACTTCCGTGTTCCACTTGAACCGCGCCCCTGGCGGATAGTCGGCGGTGCGCCGGGCTATGGCCATCGCCTCATCGAGGTATTTCCACTGGAGCTTCTCGATCGCCGTCTGAACGTCGGTGTAGCCGATGTCGTTGTGCGAGTGCGGCAGGATGTACATCTCCCAGTGCCGCACGGGCGCGAGGGTCAGATCCTTCTCGATCACCTTGTGTGCGGCGATCTCGACCGACGCCTGAACCTTGACCGGCGTATCGACGGAGGGCAGCGTGACAACGGCCGTATGAACGCCCAGGCTCAGCCGCAGCGAAACCGGCGGCGCATCGGAAACGCGGACCGTAGCGTCGGCCGGCTCGGCGTAGGGATAGGACACCTTGGCCTGCAGGGTCCGCGTCGGTTTGCCTGCCTTCAGCACCACGGCCGGCGAAGGCGTGAATTCGACGCTCGCCCGCACCGGCTTGGGCTCCGCACCGGCGGCCGCAAAGAAGCGGATCTCCGCCCCGCCCACCGTGCCGTGGCCTTGCGGACCGAGGCCGGTGACTTGCCAACGCACGTACCGAGCCGTGACCGGAGCGGCCAAGACGAACTGCGTGCGGCCGGCTCGGGTATTGGCGTGACGCACGGAAATCTTGGCGGCGGCTTTCGCGAAGTCGGCCGTATCGCTAAAGCTCAACTCCGAGGAGGCCACGGTGGCCGGATCGGCGCGGTCGATGTGCTCGAAGGCCGCCAGGCGCGTCGGTTTGCCGAAGTCGAAGACGATGAACGTCGCCGTGCCTTTGCCGTTGGAGGAATGCTCCGTCCGCTCGTCGCCGTCGATGATCCGCTCGACGCCGTAACTCCCGCCCGGATAAGACTCGGAGCTGGCGACGATCTTCGGCTTGTCCAGCGGCGCCAGGGGCGTGAAATGCGATGGCGTTTCACCGCCCTGTACGGACGGCGAAGGAGCCATCCACCATAAGGCCCAGAGGCAAGTGGCTCGAAGAATCGCTCCGGCCGGATTCGTTTTCATGATGCGTGTTGCGTTTGCCATCCCAGGTGCCTCCGAAGGGTTGATCGCGATTGCAGAATCCCGCTACTGCGGTCAAGATACCCGAGCCGCGCCCTGCGGGTAAAGCGTCGTGCTCATGCTTCGGGTCTGACGCGTCGTAAGTTTCTCTAGCCCAGGGGTTTACGCCTTGTCCTTACCCGCATTTTCCGGAGGATATGATATTATGGCCAGAGTGGGCGGAGTCTTCCTCCCGGAGGGACGTTTGACAATAGCCCAGCGATTCATCGCTGGGGAGGAGGGGGTTTCCATCCGCATTGAGTCCCGGAGGGACGAGTGAACGCCAAACGTGGAGGATCACTCGTCCCTCCGGGACTGACGGAGGAATGAGGAATATCGAGGCCACGCGATCCCAGCAGTGAACTGCTGGGCTATTATCAAATGCCCCTCCGGGGCAGGCAAGACGTGGATAAAGACAAGGCGTGAACGCCTGGGCTAGAGAAAGAATGCCGGTCCACGGTAAACTGGAGTAGGCGGGGGGCGGGCTAATCGACCGATCGACTTTTCCTGTAACGCCTCTTAGGCTGAAGCGTAGTTCTTCTAGACGCACCTCACGTGGGGAAGAGGGATGTTAGCGCACGCTGGTCCGGAACAGCGGCGGGAGTGGGTGCTCGATGCGGTGCAGCGGTATGAGGCGTCGCTAGTCCGCTTTGCCCGGCGGCTGGTGGGCGACGAGCATACGGCGCGCGACATCGTCCAGCACGCCTTCCTCCGTCTGTGCGACCAGTCGCCCGAGGAGCTGGAAGATCGCATGGCGCAGTGGCTGTTCGCCGTTTGCCGGAATAAGGCGGTCGATTACCTGCGGTCGCGCAAACGGGCCGGTGCGGCGGGCGAGTTCGAGCTTCCCTGCTGCCAGAGCAAGGAGCCCGACCCGGCCGCGGTGGCCGAACAACGCGACCTCATCGAGCAGATCGGCCGGCTGATCGCCGACTTGCCCGGCGGCCAGCGCGAGGCAATCTCCCTCTGGGCGGAAGGGCTGACGTACCGCGACATTGCCGAAGCACTTCAGACCACGGAGGGAAACGTCCGCGTGCTCATGCACCGGGCGATCAAGCGCCTTCGGGAGCACGCCATGGCGCAGAAGCTTGGGGCTGGATCGGCCCCGGCGCGGGCCCGTCCGGCACCAGAGGCTGCCAGCGAGGTTCAGATATGAACGGCAATCATCACGACGATCTTGCAGTAGGACGGCCTTTCCAGGCCGTCGCGGACGGCCTAGAAAGGCCGTCCTACGAGGAACTCCGGGAGGCACGGCTCACGGCCTACGCCTTGGATCAACTTGACGGCCCGGAAAAGGCCGTCGTGGAGACCGAATTGGCAGCCTCGCCCGCGGCTCGCCTGGAGGTTAACGGCATCCAGGCCTTGGCCGCGCAGGTTCGGGAAGCGAGCCGGACGATGGTCGTGCCGCCGTCGGAAACACTCCGCGCCGCGGTGAAGTTGCGGTTGAGCCAGCCGCCGATCCAGATGCCCCCTCGGCCCGCTAGCGTTCTCCACATCCCGCCGCTACCCCACATCCCCACGCGCCGCAGTTGGCGAACCTGGGCGGCCTTGGCCACGGCTATATGTTTGCTGGCCGGGGCGGTTGGACTGTACTTCGGTGACCGAGATCGGGGCACACAGGAAGCTGGCGGCCAAGTGGCCATTGGGCGCATGGGCACATCGGAAAAATCGCCCGGCTCAGTGCAGCCGCAAACTTCCGAAGTCTCCGAGACTTCGGAAGTTTCTGGGATAGGCTCTAAAAAAGTGCCCACCGCGAACCGGCTTGCCATCGACCCGCCGCCATCGAAGGTCGACGGGAGTTCCGACGGCTGGCGTCCGCACGTCGCGGCGCCGGCACGAAACGCGGCAGAACATGCGCGGCCTGCGGTGCCAGAGTCGCCCTCGCGACTGGCCGTCGAGGACACGGTGCCGGCCCCGGATAAGTCAGACTCCAAGAGAATCGATTCGCCAGGCTCACCGCCTCAGGTCGACAAGCCCGCCGGTCCGCGCCGGGCGCTGGCTCGCTCGTCCCCGCGCGGTATGAGGCATTTCCCCGCAGCGAACCCTGGGTTCTTAGGGCCGGGTGTTTCGACCGGCCCGGTGTATATGTCGACCAAACCGCCCGAGATTGCCGCTCCGCCACCGGTTGAGAAACCCAAGAAAGCGAGAGACCCTGGGGCGTCCAGCGGGCTGGGGAAATTCGGGACAGGCATTCGCGCCGCCGGGGCGGGTGAGGGCGGCTCGAGCGAGGCTGCGTCGGACGCCAAGGGCGCCGGCCCGACGCACCCGGAAAACGGCTTGAGCAAGTCTCGTCCGAGCGAAACGCACTTGGCATTGCCGCCAGGCATGCGTCCCGATCAAGGGAAACCGACCGATGTCTTTAAGACGGGCAGGGATCTTGCCAAACCGAGGAAGAAAGGGAAGACGCCTCTGCCCGTGCCTACCGACATCGACGTGCCCGACGAGCCGGTGCCCGACGTCGTGGCGGAGAACGAATTCCTCCCCGCCGCCAAGTTCCCCTATTCCGCGTTTTCTCTGGAGGTTGACCGAACCACCTACCCGAAAGTCGGCCGGTTCCTCCATGCCGGCCTCCTCCCGCGGCCCGATCAGGTCCAGATTGAAGACCTGGTGAACTACTTCCGCTACGACGATCCGCAGCCGACGGGCGACGTGCCGTTTGCCGTCCGGGTGGAGGCGGCCGATTGTCCTTGGGGCCGCGATCATCGCCTGGTGCGGATCGCCGTTGTCGCCCAGGATCTTCCGGCGACCGGCGCAGAGCGGGGCAGGGCAGCGCAAGCGTCCTCGCCGCCGCTGATCGCCAACGACGTGCGCGTGCAACTCGAGTTCATCCCGGCCCGCGTGGCGAGCTATCGTCTGATCGGCTACGACGGCCCGCCGGTCGCCGGGAAGAAAACCGATGGCGGCCTCGCCACGGGGTTAGGTTTCACGGCGGGGCAGACGGTGACGGCGCTCTATGAAGTGGTTCCCGCAAAGCCCTCCAAACCGGCCGTGGTCGACGCTCCCACGCCCAAGGCGCATCGCACGCCGGTCCGCGATCTGACGGCTATCGACGCCTCCAGCGCGCTGCTCACCGTGCGGCTCCGCTACCAGCGGCCCGGCGCCGAGGCGTACCGGCTGCTGGAGGTTCCGTGGACCGATCCGGGCCAATCGTTCGACGCTTCTTCGCGCGACTTCCGGTTTGCCGCCGCGGTGGCTGCCTTTGGGATGGCGCTTCGTGGGTCGCAGTACCGCGGCGACATCACGGTGGAAGCCATCGAGCGAATCGCCGATTCCGCGCGCGGCGAGGACCGGCAGCGGGCGGAATTCGTCGATCTGGTCCGGCGGGCCCGCCAACTCGGGGCCGGCCGGTAGCTTCGCATGAACACGGTTTGCCTGGTGATCGATCGGCTGCACGCGGGCTACGTGGGGGCGTACGGGAACACGTGGATCCAAACGCCGGCCTTCGACCGCTTGGCCGCGGAAGGCTTCATCTTCGACGAGGCCTTCATCGAGAGCCCGCAACTGGATCGCCTTTACGAGGCGTACTGGCTGGGGCGTCACGCGATGGGCCCGCCGGGGCCGATCGAGGCGGGCCGCAGCCTGCCGGCGCTCCTCTCGGCCAATGGCGTCAGCACCCGCCTCCTGACCGACGATCGGATCGTTGCCGGACAGCGTCTGGCCGGCTCGTTCGGCGAGATCGTCAAGCTCGATCTGCCGGAGCCCCGCGGCCCAGCCGATTCCGTGGAGGACACGCTCCTGGGGCAATGCTTTGCCCAAGCTCTCGAACTGCTCGATTCCGCGCGGGGACCGCTGCTGCTGTGGTGCCATTTGCGGAGCCTGGGGACCGCCTGGGATGCCCCCCGCGACTTCCGTCTGGCCAACTGCGACGCGGGCGACCCCGAGCCGCCCGACACGGTCCTGGCGCCCAGCACGGTGCTCCCCGATAACTACGACCCCGACGAGCTGCTGGGGTTCAGCCAGGTCTACGCGGCGCAGGTGTGCGTGCTGGACGCGTGCCTGCGCGTGGTACACGACTGGTTGACCACCAGCCCGATCGGCCGGGAGACGCTCTTGGTTCTCACCTCCGCACGGGGCTTTCCGATCGGTGAGCACCACCGAGTAGGGGAGTGCGACGAGGCCCTGTATGGAGAACTGGTTCAGGTCCCCACGATCGTCCGGTTTCCCGACATGTTGGGCGCCACCGACCGAAGTCGCGCCCTGGTGCAACCGTCCGACATCGCTCGAACGCTCTGCGAGTGGCACGGCGTGGGGGCCGAAGGACTAGTCGGTGGAACGAGCCTCCTTCCCGTCATGAAGGGGGACGTCGAGGAAATCCGGCAGTGTGTGGGGATTCTCGGCCTGGGGACAGAGCGGGCACTGGTGACCCCGGCATGGCACCTGCGACAGGGAAGATGCACCGAACTATTCCTGCGGCCTGATGACCGTTGGTGTGCGAACGACGTCGCCAATCGGTGCCCGGAGATCGTCGAGGCGATGTCAGCGATACTTGCCCAATATCACCAAGCTATGCACTCCGGCCAAATTGAAGCCATTCCGGTTTTGGATTCCGATCTCCTGGTCGGCCCCGATTAGTTCCAGCCCGGATTATTCACGGGCTGTAGCCGAATTCGCCAGAATTCGGGAGGTGCCGCCGCTTACACCGAATTCTGGCGAATTCGGCTACGTGCATACTGGGCCGGGCGGAAAAGCCCAAGAATCTTCCGAATCCGGGGTAGTCCCGGGCCTCGAATTGCCTCTATAATCCGCCCCCCGGTCGATCGAAACTTCAAACCAACTCAGTCTTTGCGGCGATACCTCTGACGATGTTCGGACACGGAGGTCCGGAACCATCGGCGCCTCGGAGCACCTCCGCCAAGCGGCGGGTGCCCTGCAGGAGCCGCCGGCTATTGCTGGCGGCCTGGGGGGCGTTTGCGCTGTCGCTTGCCGCCACCGCGGCTGGGGCTGAGAGCGTTCGCTTGCGAATCGCTTGGGGTGGCGGGCCCGAGCGACTCTGGCAGGGCCGAATCGCCATCAGCGAAGGCGTGCTCTCCGAACCGGCTGCGTTGGGCATCGAGACCGATGAAGTCGGCTCGATGTGGCTGGCGCGCGGACAACCGGAGATTTCGCTCGTCCGGAGCGACCGGAGCCAAGCCCGCACCCCGCCGCGCATCGCCGACGGCTATCTTGCCATACGACAGCGGAGCCCGCGAACGTACGACGCGGTCGATCTGTCGGTGACTGCCGCTTTGGACGCGACGCTGCTGGTCGATCTCCACGGCGCCGACGACCGGCAGCGTCCCGCCGCGGTGGAAGTCCGGCTGGCCGACGTGGTCCACGGCTCGTTCAGCGCCGATCTCGACGGCCAAGGCAGCCGGCTGGTGGTGCGCCGCGTCCCGGGCGATGAATTCCGCGTGCGACTAGCGCGGCGATCGCTGGTGTATGCCCCCGGCGAGGTTCTCAAATTCGAGTTGCAGCCACACCTGTTGTCGGCGGAATCGGGGAGCAAACTGCGGATCAAGGTCCAGCTTTGTGCAGCACGCACCCGTCAGGAAGTCCGCAGCGAGGAATTCGCGTTCACTGTGGGCCAATCGTCGGCGCTGCCGGTCGAGGTTCCGCTGAGCGTCTCGGAGGGCGCGTACGATGTGGTGGTCACGGCCGCCGCCCCGGCGAAGATCCTCCGTTCTCCGTTGAATCTCAAGGCGCCGTTGGCCGAGCGGTCGATCCAGGTGCTGGTGCTCAGCCCGCGGGGAAAGGGGCCGGACGCGGCCGAGCCGCGCCTCAACGTGATCCAGGAGATCGACCCGGCGAACCCCAAGTGGTGGGCAAAGTTTGCCAGTCTGCCGCAGATCCCGCGCTGGCCGAGGATCTCGAAGGAGCCTTTGGGCAACGGCATGTTGCGATCGTGGCAACACCCGCTCGGGCAACTGGCCCAACTGGCCCCCAACGCGAATTCGCCGGACGTGAGCTGGGAGGCCTACCCGCTGCCGCGCCCCTTGCGTCCCGGCGAGCCTCACGTGCTGGAAATCGACTATCCCAGCGACGTGCCCCAGACCCTCGCCGTGAGCATCATCGAGCCGAACGCCGCGGGGGCCGTCATTCCGGTCGGGCTGGACTCGGGGATCGATCAGGCCGAGGAGGTTGCCCTGCTCCGCTCCGCTCCGCAATGGCTCCGCCACCGGATCGTCTTCTGGCCGCGCACGGAGACGCCCGTGGTGTTGATCGCCAATCTGCGCGAGCGGCGTCCCGCCGTCTACGGGAAGATTCGCGTGTTGGCCGGATGGCAGCATTTGCCGCGGGCCGTGGCGCCCGGCGAGCCAAAACCGGCCCGTCTCTGGGCCGGCTACATGGATCGGCCCCTGTTTCCCGAGAACTTCTCGGCCAGCGAGGCCCTCGGCTCGACGCGCGACTTGAGCGTTGACGATTGGGTCACGTTCCACGAAGGGGGCACGCGCCTGGTGGAATATCTCCAGCACGTGGGCTATGGCGGGCTGATGCTCTCGGTGTTTGCCGACGGGAGCACGATCTACCCCAGCGCGATCGTGGAGCCCACGCCGCGGTACGACACCGGCACGTTCCTGGCCACGGGCCAGGATCCGCTGCGCAAGGACGTCCTGGAGATGCTGCTTCGTCTTTTCGACCGCGAGGGACTGGCCCTGGTGCCGGCCGTGGAGTTCGCCTCGCCGCTGCCGGAGTTGGAAGCGGTGCTTCGGCGCGGCGGGCCGGATGCGGTGGGCATCGCCTGGGTCGGGTCGGAAGGAACGACCTGGCAGGAGGCCCATCCCGCCCTGCGGGGCAGAACGCCTTACTACAATGTGCTCCACCCTCGCGTGCAGGAGGCGATGCTCGCCGTGATCCGCGAATTGGCGAACACCTGCGGCGCGCATCCATCCTTTGCCGGTCTGGGGCTCCAGCTTTCTTCGCACGGATACACCCAGTTGCTCGGACCGGCCTGGGGGCTGGACGACGCCACCGTCGACCGCTTCCAGCGCGACGCCAACCTCCGCGTGCCGGGCGAGGGGCCGGAGCGGTTCGTCCAACGGGCGCGTTTTCTCAACGGCGAGAAACGCAAGGAATGGCTCGACTGGCGGGCCACCCAATTGAGCCGCTTCTACGGCCGCGTCCACGCCGAGCTGGCCGGCGTGCGTAAGGACCTTCCCCTCTACCTGGCCGCCACCGATCTCTTCTCCAACCCCGAGTTGCGACGCGACCTGCAGCCTGCCTTGCCGCAGAAGGCCACCATGGCCGAGACCCTCTTGCGGGTCGGGATCGACGGGCGGCACTACAGCCCCGGCCAAGGGATCTTCCTGGTGCGGCCGGAGCGGATCGGCGCTAGCTCGTCGCTGGCCCATCGGGCGATCGACCTGGAAATCCAGCAGATGCCCGACGTGGACCGCTACTTCCAAACGCTGGCCCTGCCGGGGAGCCTCTTCTTCCATCAGCCGCAGGAGGTCCGCATTCCGTCGTTCGACGAGAAGTGCCCCTTCAAGCCGTGCTACGCGTGGCTGGCGTCGCACCCGGTCCCTTCGGGTTCGCAGAACCGCCGCCGCTTCGTACACAGCCTGGCGACGCTCGACTCGCAAGTGATGTTCGACGGGGGCTGGCTGTTGGCGATGGGCCAAGAAGAAGCGATGCGCGATCTGGTGGCCGTGTATCGCCAGCTTCCGCCGGTGCGCCTGGAGCCGGTAGCCGATCAAGCCGGCCCGGCCGCGGGCCAGCCGGTGACCATCCGCTGCGGCACGTGGGGCGAGCGGACTTACGCATACGCCGTGAACGACGCTCCGTTCGCGGCGGCGGTGCAGGTCCGGGTGGACGGGCCGGCGGGTTTTCGCATCGAGGCGTTGCCCGGGTCGAAAGCGGCGGGTCGGCTGCGGCGCGACGCCGACGGCACGTACTGGGAGATCGAGCTGGGAAAATACGATCTGGTCGCCGCGTCGTTTTCCGCCCCCGGCGTGCGCTTGTCCAAGCCGTTGGTCTCCTGGCCGAACGAGATTCGCGCGGCCCTGGAGCAACGCTTGAGCGATCTGGGCTCGCGCGCGGCGGCGCTGCGCAGTCCGCCTCTGCTGGAGGCATTGGAGAACCCGAGCTTCGACCGCGAGCCCGGCCCCCAGGGCCAGATCCCCGGCTGGATTCCCATCGCCCCGCCCGGCCTATCGATCCGGCTCGATAAGGCGTCGCGGCACGATGGGGCGCAATCGGCGCACCTGGCGAGCACGGGTCCGGCGGGGGGACTGGTGAGCCACGCCTTTGCCCCGCCGGCCACCGGCCGGTTGGCCGTCTCGGTCTGGCTCCGCACGGCGGACGCGGCCCGGCAGCCTCCCATGCGCCTAGCCATCGAGGGACGGACGTCCGGACGCACGTTCTACCGGTTTGCCCAGTTCGGCCGGGATGCCGAAGGCCAAGCCGCGGTGAGGACCATTCCCGCCGAGTGGGCCCAATTCGTGATCGAGGCCAGCGACCTGCCGCTGGAATCGCTCAGTGCGATTCGCGTGCGACTGGAGCTGCTCGGGCCGGGCGAGGTGTGGATCGACGAGGTCCAACTTTGCGAGCTGGCCTTCGACCGCCGGGAACACCAAGAACTGTTGCGACTGATCACGCCCGCCGACGTGCAGCTTCAAACCGGCCGCATCGCCGACTGCATGCGTCTCTTGGAAGGCTACTGGCCCCGATTCCTCGTGGAATACGTGTACTTGGGCGAGGCGCCGGTCACCGAGCGCGCCGAGTCCTCCTCCGCTGCTGCGCGACCACACCAAGAGGCCGAGCGGTCCGGAGGACTGCTCGATCGCCTCAAGAACTTCGTCCCCCATCGCCTCCGCTTCTGAGGCGCCGCTAATTCTACGCCGAGGCCGCTCCGAGCGTGCGCTGGCCGAGCTCGCGGTCGATCATGAACAAAACCGCCGATGTATCGCCGGCCAGCTTCAACTGGTGTACGATCACGTCGGCCGTGGCTTCCTCCTCCACCTGCTCGTTGACAAACCATTGCAGTAGAGCGTTGGTGGCGTGGTCGCTCTCGGCCAGCGCCAGGTCGACCAGTTTGCCGATCCGGCCCGTGATGTACCGTTCGTGGGCCAGCGCCGCCTCAAACACGGCCAGCGGCGAATCCCACGTCGTAACCGGTCCCTCGATTGCCGTCAGGGTCACTTCGCCGCCGCGATCCAGCACGTAGTCGAAGAACTTCATCACATGGCCCATCTCCTCCTGCTCCTGGATGCGGAACCAGTGGCCGAACCCCTTCAAGTCGATCCGCTCGCAGTAGGCCGCCATGGAAAGATACAGGTACGAGGAGTGATACTCGGCATTGATCTGGCTGTTCAAAGCGTCTTGCATCTTCTTACTGAGCATGCATCGTTCCTTTCTCGAGTTAGGGCCGCGCCCCGGGTGACACACGTTGGACTGGCGTTAAAGCCCCAATTGTTGCAGCGACCCCCAACTTGGACAAGCCCCCTCGACACAAGATCGTACCCAGTCAAGAGTTACGCAAGGCCGTGCGAAGCGGAATCGCTTCCGTGTCGTAGGGCAAGCTGCTAGCTTGCCCGTGGGTACTACCGGGGCAAGCTGGCAGCTTGCCCTACGACCGTCTTGGCCTCAAAGAGTCCCTCGATCAACTCTTCGTAGCCTTCGACCATGCGCTTTAGCGACCAATGGGCAGCCACGTGCCGGCGCCCGGCGCCACCGAGCGCCGCCGCCCGGCGACGATCGTTCATCAGCGCGATCACGCGGTCGGCGATTGCCTGCGCGCTGCCCGGTTCCGCCAGGAAACCGGTCGTGCCATCCAGCACGGTCTCCGGGACCGATCCGACCGCCGTGGCCACGACCGGCCTTTCGCAGGCCAGGGCCTCGAGAATCGAGACCGGATTCGCCTCCATGTGGGAGGTGAGCACGAACACGTCCAGGAGCGACAGCAGGGCAGGGATATCGTGCCGGGTGCCGAGCAGACGCACCGCGTCAGACAGCCCCAGGTCGCGGATGATCTCTTCGATGGCCTTCCGCTGGGGGCCGTCGCCGACGATGAGGAAATGAGCGCCGGGCACCTGCCGGCGGATAAGCCGGGCCGCTTGGAGGAACAGGGCATGGTTCTTCTCGGGCCGCAGGGCAGCCACAATTCCCGCCAGCGGTGCGCCGGCCGGGATGCCGAGCTCGCGGCGCAGGCCTGGGTCGGGCGGCAGCGCACGGAACCGCTCGGTGTCGACGCCGTTCGGAATGACGCGGACCTTGTGGGCCGGGCAGCCCTCGCGCTCGGCAAGGTATCGGCCGTGCGATCGGGCCACGGCAATGAAGGCGTCGGTAATCGGCGTCAAGAGGCGATTGGGCAATTCTACGTGGTCCGGCAACCCGGTGCTGTGCAGCGCCGAACAGATCACCGGGACTCCCGCCAGCCAGGCGGCCAGCCGGCCCCAGAACATTTTATCGCCGCCGGTGCCCACCGTCACCACGGCGTCGATCTTGCGCCGGCGCATCAGGCGCACCAGGCGGCCGAGCACTGCAAAGTCGTACTTGTTGGCCAGCAGGCCAGTGAAGGCAGGGATTTCCCGGGCAAGCGCCTCGCCCAGCGGTCCGAAGTACTTCAAGCAGCACAATTCGGGGGCAAACCGAGTGCGGTCCAAGCCGCGGATCAACTCGACCAGCAACGTCTCGGCGCCGCCCACCGGCATGCAGGTGATGACGAACATGACCCTCATCGCCAAAGCCTCGCATCCCCGTCGTATGCGTCCTGCGAGAGGCGATTGGGCTCCCAAGGAAACCGCCGCAGGCCGGTCTTGCGCGGGTCGACGCTCGCGCAGTTCTTCAGGTGCGACATGCTGTCGTCGATCGGGGTTCGCAGCAGGTGGAACGGATCGTCGCCGGGGAAATTGTAGCCTCCGTCGCAGGAGCAGACGCCCTCGTAGCCTGCCTCGAAAGCCACGTCCATTGCCAGCCGACTGAGATGCTCGCCGTGTCCGAAGGGAAAGGCAAAGTAGCGGACCGGGCGGCCCAGAAGGTCCCCGCAGCGCGCTCCCGAGGTCACCACCTGCCGTCGCAGCTCGCGGTGGTCCTCGATTCGGCCCAGGTCGACGTGCTCGTAACCGTGCGAGCCGATCTCGATCCCGGCGCCGGCCATCGCCCGAAGCTGCTCCAGCGTGTTCGGCAACGACGGTTTGCCGGCGATCAGGTCGTGGTCGAACGGCGCCCCGTTCAGCACGTTCTTGAGCGTGACGAAGTAGACACACGGGATCCGCCGCTTGACCAAGAGCGGAATCGCCTGGTGGCAGTTTTCCGCGTAGCCGTCGTCGAACGTGATGCACGCCGCGGTCCGGCAGTTGTCGCCGGCGCGGAGCCTTCGCTGGGCCTCTTCCAGCGAGATCAGGTCGAACCGGTTCGCCAGCCAATCGACCTGACGGGCGAACATGCGGTTCGAAATCGTCCACGCGTTGGCGCGATCGTCGGCAATCCTGTGGTACGCCAGCACGACCACCGGGGCGCAATGGGCGGCCTCGGCCAAACGTCGGGCCCACCAGCGATACGGCAGGGTCGCCGCATAGTAGCCGGGTCGGAGGATCGTCTTCCAGAGGGACATGGCAGTTGTGGTTCCTGGATCAAGTTGCGTGATTCCCGGATCGAGCCCTCACGATGCGCACATCCGGCACGGGCATCTTGCCCGTGTTCTCGTCGGGCAGCGGCGGGACGCCGGCGCCGGTTGTCTCCAATAACGCTTCCTCGGGAAGCCCCTCGACCTGCGAATGCGGCTGGCTCGTCTGCATGACGCAGCGCACCACGGCCTTGACCCGAGTTTTCACACGGCTGCCGGCAAGCCAGAGCCGCAGGCGGACCCCGGCGGATCGCCGCGGCGCGGCGACGCGGAATTCCACAATCGCCCGAGGAGCGGCCCGCCATTGGGCCTTGTGGGGCTCGTCGCCGCGGAGGAAATCGAAGGCCCGGTACCCTTCGTCGATCGCGCGGCGGATGCCGATCATTTTCACGAGGTGGCCGGGCGAGAGGTGCAGGCTTTCGGGGGCCATTCCGGCTTGGTAAGCGTAGAAGACTCCTCCGCCGCTGAAAATGTACTCGGCGGCGACAGGCTCCCCGCCAACTTCGACCCAGTACAGTTGCAGTCGCCCCTGGTCCAGCAACTGCGACATCACTTCCCGGTGAAACGCGATGCATCGAGCGGAGATGAAGCCTTGTCCCTGGCCCAAGGACTCGCGGCGACGCCGGTGCAAGTCGATGAGGATCTCCTGCGCGCGGGCCAGGTCCGCAGGACAATGCACCACGTGCAGTTCCGCCCGGCCGGTCTTGATCCATTGGTTCTCGGCGCGGTAGATCTTCTTGCGGCGGGAACGCGAGAGCATGGCAAGATACTCCTGCCAGGTGCCCGGCAGCTCGATCCGCCAGCAACTCGGTCCGCGACGGCAGTGAACGGCCAGGTCGCGGCTGCGGAGGGCTTCGATCAAGAAGCCGGCGGCGAGATCCTCGGCGTCGACCGACGTAAGCTCCGCCAGATCCCAACGGTCTTCTTTGGCCTCGGCCTCGGCGAGCCAATCGGCCAGCGCGCCGGCCACCGGCTCTTCTTGTCCCGCCTCGGCGAGGACGCCGAGATACTCGGAACACACCTCCCCCGACCCGAGGAACCGCAGCACCCGGCCCCAGACCGGAGACCACTGGACGTACCACGGGGCGATCCCCACAAGACGGCCCGCCTCATCCTTCACGCCTAGCACGCACAACCGTTTCCGGCCTAGTGTCCCCCCGGCGCCATAGTGACGCCACCAGGTCGACGCCCAAGCCCAACTGCGAAACGGATTGTCCGCGGCCAGGCGATCCCAGTCCAACGCGCACGGAGCCAGCTCCCCGAGGTCAGAAAACCGAACGACACGCATGGTCATGGGAAGTTCCTTTCCAATCCACCGCGACGCGCCGAAGCGACCGCCGGCCAGGGTCCGCGTCGCAACGAACCCTGGACGAGTGCAGAGCAGGGGCCGTGCCCCCTCTCTGAACTATCCGTCGGGCCGCAGTCGAAGCAAGGCCGCCGGTCGCCAAGGCCGGCGAAAAGTCAGCGGTCGAGGTCCGGCTGGATGTTGCCATAAGGCAACACCGGCGTGGCGGCGTGGCAGGAAATTCGCACCGGCCGAAGCGGGGCAGGGCAGGGCGGGCCTCCGTGAATTCGACATAAATACCAATGTGACAATGAGTTGTGCCGAGGAGATCGGTGTCCGCTGGAGCCCCCAGGCGGCTTGGCACCTGCTTTGCATCGCTCTGGATTCGGCACGGCGGCCCCAGGGAGGGTTCTTCCGGAAAGGCACTGTCCGACCTCGATTGAATCAACGCAGCATCATGAATTCCACACCGCAGACGATCGCCAGCCCCAAACAGCTTTTGCAGCTCGTGCTCCGCTATCCGAGTCGCTGGCTGATTCCGGCCCTGGCAACCGCCTTGGCGGTTGGGGCCTATGCCCTAGTACACCAGGCGCCCTGGGAAGCGAGCCAGGCCCTCGTGATCCGCAACGACGCGGCCAACAACCAGGAGGCGTTGGGGAAGTTCACTCAGCCCGATGAGATGAAGACCGTGCAGGAGACGATCCTCGAGCTCGTGCGAAGCCGCGGCGTGTTGGCGGCGGCGCTTGCGGAAATCGGACCGCCGGCCGGCTACCGGGGTGAGGTCGCCGCCTGGCCCGGCGAGGAAGACGTGGCAGACCTCCGCGACGCGCTCAAGCTCACCCCGCCCAAGGGAGCCGAATTCGGCAAGACCGAGGTCTTCTACCTGAAAGTCCGCGACCGCGAGCGGAGCCGGGCCGTGGCGCTGGTATCCGCTCTGTACGGCCAGCTCGATTCGCGATTCCAGAAACTCCGCGACGCCAAGGCGGCCAGCGTGGTCGGCGAGTTGGAGAAGACCATCGAGTTGGCTTCCAAGGACCTCGGCGAGTCAACCGCGCGGCTCAGCGACCTGGAGCGGCAGGTCGGCAGCGACCTGGCCGAGCTGCGAATCCTGCACGACGCCACCTCCGGCGAAAGCGCCCTGCGGCGCACGATCACCGAGATCCAGAATGAGCTGCGGCAGGTGCGCACGGCGCGGAACTCGAACGAGCAGTTGGCGGCCCTGCTGAAGCTCGCCCAGGCCGAGGCCGACCGGCTGGTGGCCATGCCCAATACGCTCGTCGAATCCCAGCCCGGACTGCGCCGGCTCAAGGACGGCTTGATCGATGCGCAACTCGCCACCTCACAGCTCTTGGGCCGGA
Source organism: uncultured Planctomycetaceae bacterium (assembly GCA_964438165.1). Lineage (GTDB taxonomy): Bacteria > Planctomycetota > Planctomycetia > Pirellulales > Thermoguttaceae > CALFBP01. The sequence goes on from CAYTJV010000005.1 coordinate 32,362, forward strand.
TGTCGGCCGAGCATCCTCAGGTCAAGGCCGCCCGCGAGTCGCAGCAACAGATCGCCCGCGACGTGTACGAGGAACTGGCCAACGCGATCCGGGCCGTCGAGGTCGATCTGCGTTTGAATAGCGACCGGACGACCATGCTGGAGGAACAACTGGCGGCGGCCACGGGCCGATTGGAGAAGCTCGCCTCCCTGCGTGCCCCGTACGCCAACCAGGTCGCCGAAACCAGGAAGCGGATGGAGTTGATGGAGCGGGCCCAGCAGCGACTGGCCGACGCCCGAGCCGGTCAGGCGACCGCCAAGGCCGCCAGCCTGATTGCCCGCATCGATTCGCCGGAAACGGGCGCGCGTCCGGTCGGACCCGGCCGCGCGATGCTCCTGGCCATCGGACTGGCCGGTGGGCTGGTGATCGGACTCGGCGTGCTGGTGCTTTCGATCGATTCCACGAGCCTCGCCTCGCCAGGTGGCACACCCGGAGTCTTCGATGGACGTGGCTTGGGTGCGCCGACCGACCACGCCCTTCGCAAAGCATCAGGGCGTGCCACCCCGCCCGTAGGGCACGTTTCCGACGTGCCCCACAACAAATCCCCATTGCCGCCCACCGACTGCGCCGGCTCGCTCGCCGAGGCCCTCAAGCGGTTGTCCGCCGCGCAAGCCAGTTACAAGATGTCTGAGGACTACACCATGGTCGCCCGTGCCAACGCCCCCACATTCACGCCAATCGGTCGCACGCGAAGCCGTCGCCCGCAAGCGGTCGCCGTCCTCACTGAGCCGTCGAGCCGCATAGACGACACGTCGGCCGAGCTGGGTGGCACGCCCGGAGTCTTCGATGGGCGTGGCTTGGATGCGTCGACCGACCACGCCCTTCGCAAAGCCTCAGGGCATGCCACCCCGCCCGCAAAGCCTCAGGGCGTGCCACGTCGCCCAGCGCAGGTTCAGGTCCGCAAGCCGGCGCACGCGGTCGTCTCGCCGTTTCATCGGCGGCTGGCCGAAGGGCAGACACTCGTTTCCGCCGAAGGGAATCTCGCTTGGGGCTACCGGACGGCCAAGCGGGCCATGGACATCGCCGGGGCGCTGGTGCTCTTGGTCCTTCTGTCGCCGGTCATGCTCGTCACGTTTCTCGTGTTGCTGGTCACGACCCGCGGCAAACCGCTCTTTCGCCAGGTCCGCCTCGGCTGGCAGGGTCGGCCGTTTACGATGTACAAGTTCCGGACCATGGTCGCGGATGCGGAAAAACGCCGCCACGAAGTACACAACGAGAAATCGGGCCCGGTGTTCAAGAACCACCGCGATCCGCGGATTACCCGCCTCGGCCGCATCCTCCGCAAGACCAGCATCGACGAGATGCCGCAATTGTTCAGCGTCCTGGCCGGCCACATGTCGCTGGTCGGACCGCGGCCGCCGCTGGCCAGCGAAGTGGCCCGCTACAAGCCCTGGCAGCGCCGCCGCCTGGCCGTGCGTCCCGGCCTGACCTGCCTCTGGCAAATCAGCGGCCGCTCGGAAATCGGCTTCGAGGACTGGGTCCGCATGGACCTCTGGTACCTCCGCCACCAGAGCCTCCGCACCGACTTAAGCCTGCTAGTCAAAACGCCTTGGACCGTGCTCACCGGCCGCGGGGCGTATTGAGAGACGGACCTCCTCTTGACGAATCACCAAGAAGGAGGAGAATACAAGCATGAGCATCGAACTGAAACACACCCAGATCCCCTCCGACGTGGCGACTGACAACCAAGCGGTCATGGAGCACGTCGTCACCGGACTCCCGCTTGATCCCGCGGTCGCCCGTCGCGTCCAGGAACGCGCCCGTGCGGTTCGCGAGGAGATTCTGGAAAAGCACGGCATCGTCAACGTGGCGGTCGATCTCATCCGCGAAACCCGCGACGAATGAAGTACATCCTGGGTTGTCTTTACGTCGCCCTCGCGGAACGGGAGGGCTGCCAACTGGTCACCTCTGATGTCCGGCTCATCAGTGTCCTCCAGAAGCGATATTCGTTCATCATCGAACTCTCGTCGCTTTGATTTGGATTCTCGCACCGCCACGACTATTCCGCCACGCAGCGTCAGCCGACGACACCCCTGTTGATGGCCCCTACCTTTGGTGTAGAATAGGCCGAGTTGGCGGGTATGTCCCATCATTTCTGCCGTCTGGGAAAGCGCATCGGGAGCGTCATATGTCGGAAATACCGTGGGACATTCGGAGGAACGGTCGGAGATGGGAGGGCCCGGAAGCGCACGCGCGATATAGCCTCTCACCGGAAAAGAGCGAACTGATTGAAGGGAAACTTTTCTGGAGCGAAGAAGAGCGGATGACGATGCTGGCGCTCCTGCTGGAAAATGTGGGCGCTGACAAAGCAGTCCGCTTGGGAGATCCCCAGGTCTGGCGAGAAGCAGTCCAGCACCTGAGTGACTAAGATAGCGTCGTCCCATCAGGAGCGGTTCATGGATTCTCAAGGCAAAGGTTGTATCCGGCTGTTTGAGGTCGCTGGGATCACGGTGTATCTCCACTGGTTGTGGTTCCTTGTCGCCTACGTGGAGATCACCCAGCGTCGCGAGGCGTACCCTTCCGTGGCCTGGAACGTGGCGGAATACCTGGCCCTGTTCGGGATCGTGCTCCTGCACGAGTTTGGGCATGCGCTGGCCTGCCGGCAGACGGGAGGCAAGGCCGAGCGGATCGTTCTCTGGCCCCTGGGCGGCATCGCCTTTGTGAGTCCGCCGCCGCGGCCCGGGGCCTTGCTCTGGAGCATCGCGGCCGGCCCTTTGGTGAACGTCGTGCTGGCGCCGGTGACGATCGGGCTGTGCATGCTGGTGCCGCACGTCTCCCCGCCGGGGCTCCTCGAGCCACTCGGCCATTTCTGCCTGGCGGTAGCGGTCATCAACCTGGGCCTGCTGATCTTCAACCTGCTGCCGATTTATCCGCTGGACGGCGGGCAGATCCTCTATGCCCTCCTATGGTTCATTCTTGGCCGTGCCCGGGGCTTGACGGTGGCGTGCGTGCTCGGCCTGCTCGGCGCGGCGGCGGTGCTCCTGCTGGCGCTCGGTTGGCAAGACGCCTGGTTGATCATCCTAGCCGTATTCCTTGGCTTTCAGGCGATCAACGGATTGCGCCAAGCCCGGATCCTGACCTGGCTTCAGCCCGCCGCGGACCATCTCAATCGTGCTTTGGCCTTGGTGCGGCAAGGGGCCCATGTGGAGGCCGTTGTCGAGTGCGACCGGGCCCTGGAACTGATTCCCCCGGGACACCCCCTCCGCGAGAACGTCCAGGCCTGCCGCGCCACGGCGTTGGCTGGACTGGGCCAACCCACAGCCGCTGTTTGCCCCACGTGCAGCGCCACCCTGAGACCGCCCGACAAGCCGGGAACCCAGGTGTGTTGGAACTGCGGATGGAGCTCAGGGACATGATCCCTCGAAACGACCCCCGCCGGCTCGTCCGGCAGGTGAAGAAGTTCCCTCGTTCCCACGCTCCGCGTGGGAACGGGCCTCTTGGCCGCTCTGCGGCCCTCGCCGAAACGCCGCAGAGCGGCGGGGCTTGCGTTCCCACGCGGAGCGTGGGAACGAGGATCGACCGAGTAGCCTCCGCGTGCAGTGACTTTCCCGCTTGAAAACTGGGCCACGGATCGCGCAGACTGAAGGTGGCGGAGACCATTTTCATCGCCCCGAGGGCCGCCGCACACTTACCAATCCCCCGAAATGTGTTGCGCACCAGAGACGCTCGCTATTGGAAAACCCGAGAGTTGAGCGCCAACTGCCTGACGCGGTAGTAGCATCATGACGAGTCTGCCCGAAACACCTCCCGGCAGCCGGCGACGATGGCTTGCGGTGGTTCGCGCCGTTGGCTTGCGCCTGATCGTCTGGGGCGGCGTGGCCTGTGCGGTCTTGGCTTACTCGGGCAACCTGCGGTGGCCCGCGGGACCGAGCAAGCCCGTGGGGCCTGTTGAGCAAGCGTCCGAGCCCGAGGCGCCGTCGGGGCCTGCCTGGCCGCATTTGCGCGGGCCGGCGTATGGCGGAATCTCTGAAGAGACGGGCTTGGCCGATGCGTGGCCGCCCGCCGGGCCTCCGGTCGTTTGGAAGCGGGAGATCGGACGGGGCTATTCGGGGATCATCGCGGTGGGCAATCGCCTGTTCACGCAGCGCCAGACGCCCACGGAGCAATCGGTCCTGTGCCTGGAGGCCGAGACCGGAAACTCGGTCTGGGAACATCGCTACGGTTGGGCGTACGAGGCAGGGGGCATGTACCCCGGACCGCGGGCCACGCCCACCTGGCACGCGGGCCGAGTGTACTTCGCCGCCCCCGACGGCCTGGTCGGCTGCCTGCGCGCCGACGACGGCGGCCTGCTCTGGTCGGTGAACGTCAACAAGCAGTTCGGCGGGCGCGGAACGGACTTCGGCTATGCCTGCTCGCCACTGGTCGAGGCGGGAAAAGTGATCCTGCCGGTCGGCGGCCCGCAGGCGTCGGTGGTGGCGCTGAGTGCGCTGGACGGCTCAACCGTTTGGGCCTCCGGCAGCGAGCCGGCCAGCTACTGCGCGCCGATTCCGATCACGCTCGACGGCCGGCGACTGGTGGTCGCCTTCTTGGAGAACACGCTGGCGCTGGTGGACCTCGAATCGGGCAGATGGCTTTGGCAGCAAGGCTACTCGCACGGCTACGACGAGCACGCGGCCCTGCCCGTCTACAGCGAGCCGCACCTGATGGTCATGCTTCCCTTCCGCGCCGGCGCGGACCTGTACCGGCTGGAAGCCTCGCAAGCGGCTTCCACCGGCGCTGCCCAGGAAACGATCGCCGGGCGACTGCTGTGGCACAGCGCGGAATTGTCGAACGACACGGCTTCCAGCGTTCTTTCCGGGGGCTTCGTCTACGGATTCGACCTGCTAGAGGCCCAGGCCAACGGGCGGCGGCCGTCGCGAGGCAAGTTCAAGTGCCTCGAGTTTCCCAGCGGAAAGGTCCGCTGGACGACCGATCGCGTGGGCCACGCCACGGTCGTGGCGGCCGAGGGGAAGCTCTTCCTGCTGAACGACAAGGGGGAGTTGATCCTGGCCCGGGCAACTCCCGATCGTTACGAAGAGCTCGGCCGCGTCCAGGTCTTCCGAGGGGAGATCTGCTGGACGGCGCCGACCCTGCACCGCGGGCGGATCTACCTGCGGAGCCTCACGCGGGCCGCTTGCCTGGACGTCACAAGGCACGCTTCGCCTGGACCAACCGAACCCAGCGCGCCCACGCCTGCGGTGGAGACCGCAACGAGCGAGCCCTTTGACCTGGTGCGGCTCATCGGCACGGAGAGGGAGTACCCGTTCGATCCGCCCGATCTGGCCGAGTTGACCCGATGGTACCTATGGTCGCTGGCCGCGCTGGTCGGCGCCGGCCTGCTGGCGGGGCTCGCCGGCGCGGCGTGCCGCTGGACGCGCCGCGTGCCTCCGATGCTCGCCGCGCGCATCCCCTCCATGCCCTTCTGGCTTTTGGCGTTCCTGCTCGGCCCGGCAACAACCCCCGTGGCCAATCGGGTGTCCGAAGGGGTTGTCTTCACCCGGCCGGTTTCGGTGTTCC
>CAYTJV010000006.1:0-35627 GCA_964438165.1 uncultured Planctomycetaceae bacterium
AGCGACTGTGCCTGGCGCAGACCATAGGCCAGATCCTCGGCACTCTCGTCGACGGCAAGCACGCGCGCATCGCGATAGGCGAGGGCGGCCTCGATTGCGGACTCGCCGCTCCCGCAGCCCGCGATCAGCACGTCCGGATTCTCTGCGGCATCCAGCGACAGCGTGCCGCCATATGGCAGGTAACCTTGCACGACATCCGGGACCGTTCGCGGCTGCAAGGTGGAGGTGGTCTTGACCCAGCGCGGGGACGGACCCTGCGGCTCGGCTTCATCGGTTCGATCCTCGATCGGAGTCAGCGCGGGTAATTTGCCGCGCAGCGCGATCTCCTGCAGCGGGTCTTGGACCTGTTGCCTCAGCAGGGCCGCGACCGACGGTGGCCAGCTTCTGCGGGCCCCAGGTGCTCTTGCGCTGCAGGCGCAGGGCGAGGTTCGAGAGGTGGCTGATGATGTCGCTGCGCACGGCGTCCGCCAGCGGGGCGAAGGCCGTCTTGCGGTCGCGCACGACGTCGACGAAGTTCTGGTAATGGTTCTTGCTGTCGATCAGCCGCAGGTCGTTCAGGCCGAGCTTGGCCTTCAAGAGCGACTTGGGCTCGGCGTCGATCCCCCCGCGCCAGATCCGCACCCAACCGTCGGCGCCGATGAACTTCGTCGAGTCGCCGCCGGGAAGGAAGGTCATCTTCACGCCGTCGGCCATCTGGATCTTTATGTCCCAGTTGTAGACCGTGTCGTAAAGCCCGTCGGTGGGCATCACGCCGGTTCCTTCGACGGAGATCGGCCCGACCAGGTCGGCGTCGCTTCCCCAGACCATGATATCCAAGGGATGCGCGCCCCAGCCGCCGAGATAGCCGATCGAGTAGTCGTAGATCCAGTAGGTCCCTGGCGGCTTGCAGCGGTCGGCCGTGTAGGGCTTGAGCGCCGCGGGGCCGCACCACATGTCGAGATCCAGGCCCGGCGGGGCGGGAACTTGCTGCGTCGACCCGCCCGCGCCCCCGTTGGGCGCGATCACCTCCAGCGTGTGTACCTTGCCGATCTTCCAGTTCCGCACCAGCTCGCAGCCGAAGTGGCAATGGGGCATGCTCCGCTGCATCGTGCCGTACTGGAACACCTGGTCATTGTCGCGGAACACGCGGTCGGCGACCAGGCACTCCTCGACGCTCACGCCCAGCGGCTTCTCCACGTAGGCGCCTTTCTTGGCCCGGGCCGCGGCCAGCGCGATCGGCACGTGCGAGTGGTCGGGCGTGGCGACGATCACGGCGTCGACGTCGGATCGGGCCAGCAGCTCGCGGAAGTCGCGATACGCGGTCCCCTTGCAGAGCCGGGCAAAACGCTCGCGGCGATCCTGGTAGCAGTCGGCCACGGCCACGCTCTGCACCCCTTTGCAGTTCTGAAAGCAACTGAACAGATACCCGCCCTGGTTGCCCACGCCGATGTGCCCCAGCCCCACGCGCTCACTGGCCGGCGCCTTCTCGGCGTTGCCGAGGGCAGAAGACGGGATCACGTAAGGGACCGCAACCGCGGCCGCCGCGGTCTGCAACAGGGTGCGTCGTGAAACCTGGCGATTGCTCATCGACTGCTCCTTAGGGCTGGAGGGTTTGCGCAAGGGCCGATTTGTAGTATCCTTCGATATGGTAGCGGCCCGATGGCCTCAGCACTATATGCCCACCGCTGGATCGAGGCCGACGGAGTCCGCTTACGGGGATCGGCTACAATGACTTGACACTTATGGTCTCAACGGATTCACGCTGCGAAATCGCGAAGCCGTTGATAACTCAATAAGCTGCAATGATTTGCGCCCGTAGCTCAATTGGATAGAGCATCGGTCTTCGGAACCGAGGGTTGGGGGTTCGAGTCCCTCCGGGCGTACTTATAAAGCCATAAACCACAACGGTTTATGGCTTTTATTATTTCACGCTGAGTGTATCCAATTGGCGGCACCTGCAAAGCGTATCCAATCGCCGTCCTTTTCGCACTTGGAGGCTCCCGCCCTCCACCCTGAACGAGGCTCGATCTGAGTCGCTCGTGGGCGGTGGTCGTGTGAGTTTTCACGACGTGCTCGGAGCCCGATCTGAGCGGGGCCGAGCAAGATCGCAAATGCGACCTCGATCCTGCCGACGCCCACCAACCCTCCAGTTCAGGGTGTCTGACCGAAGAGGCCCCCCAAATCCGCTACCACGCTATCGCCACCCTTCCACCCGCCTGTCCCCAGCACGTTGGCCCCCCACTCCACCGGGCAAGGGCCGTTGCGTTGCCTGCGAAGGCATCGAGTCCGCTCTCGGGCAGGAAGGTGGGTTTTCAGGATTCCAATTTTCCAAATTCTCCAAGACCCGGAAATCTGGAAACACGAGTGACGAACGGCCAGAACACACCTGAGCGCCACGACCAAATCCTGGCCGTTAGTGAGGTGCTCAGGGTGAATTCTCCTGGTCACTTGAGGCTGATCTTCAGGTCGTATCTTCCCTTGATTTCCAGCAACGCTTCGGCGTTGCCCCGAGCGTCGTCCACCGGATTGTGGGTGTGCTTCGTCTTCCGAAGACGCTTGAAGTTGACGAACATGTAGGTCATATCCGCATCTCCGTTCGGCTTCCCTCGTCGCAGTTGTAGCCCTACCATGGAGCGGGCGCCAATAGCCGAAGTGGCCCGCAGATTCGGATTGGGAAAGGTTTTGGACAGCGCCGGGCTGGACACCGGATCGCCGTTCGGTTCTGCTGGACACGGATGCCTATCGGAAAGGAACGATGAACAATGGCGCTGACCATCCACTACGCCTTGCACGCCCAAATCCGAAGCCTCAGGCAGGCCAAGGAGTTGATGGAGCAGCTTCGCAGCAAGGCCCTCGACCTGTCGTTCACGGAGGTGGGCGAGGTGGTGGAGTTGTCTGGGCGGGAGTGTATGTACGAAAACCGTGAGGGGGACGATCCGCTCCGTTGACGAGGACCTGAGTGTTCCCAGCGACGACAAGAGGGCGGACTCAGCCTCCTCGTGCCAACGAGTTGCCCCGCCTTCCCCTCGCAACTACAATCCCCTAGGTGGCCTGGGTTGTGCGGACGGAGCAGCTACGATGGGTTGTCCTACTTGTCTCCACGGGAATTGCACGGGACGCTGCCAGAAAGACGATGGCAAGGACAAGAAGCGGAAGAAGCACAAGGGTAAGAAGGATAAGAAGAAAAAGACGTGAGGCGACCACTTGGCAGATGCCCGCCCCGAGGACGTGGCGCAGCTTCGCCGCCTCGGCAAGATCCTTCGTGGCAAAGTGCCAACTCGGCCGAAGCCATGAAGAGGCCAACGGCCACCTCCAAGTAGGTTGCCCTTCAGGGTTTCTTCGCCGATAATACTGCCAGAACAGTCCCGTGTCAGAAGCCTTTTCGGAGGAGACCAAAGATGAATCGCCAAGTCCTGTGGATCGTGGGTGTGGCATTTGTGGCAAGCCTGCTGAATCCGATGTTCGCAGCGCCCTGCCGTGCGGCCGAGACGGAGAAGATGCTCTCCCATGACGTGTACTTCAGCTTGAAGGACAATTCACCGCAAGCCAGGGAGAAGCTGATCGCCGCCTGCAAGAAGTACCTTTCGGGCCATCCCGGCACGGTCTGGTTCGCTGCTGGTCCGCTGGGCGAGGAGTTTCAACGGGACGTCAATGACCGGGACTTCGACGTGGCGCTGCACCTCGTGTTCAAGAACAAGGCCGCCCACGACCAATACTCGAAAGCGGAACGGCATCTACAATTCATCGAGGAGACCAAGGCCGACTGGGCGAAGGTGCGGGTATTCGACTCCTACGTGGCGGTATCGTCCCATGAAGGCGTGGCGATGGAAGGAGAGAAGGCCGTCAAGGCGAAGAAGCTGCCTTTGCCCGATGCCGCCGCTGGATTCTCAGGGATGATCCAGGGCAAGGTGGCTCAGAAGTTCGACGGCGGGTTCGTCCTGAAGGTGACGAAGGTCGTCAAGGAGTGGGAGCACAATAAGGCCAAGGACTCGAAAAGTCTGGTCGGCAAGACGGTCATGATCAAGGCTGGCGGCCGAGAGGGAAACCTCGCCCGTTTCGTGAAGATGTTGAAGCCCGGGGAGGAGGTCGCCCTGGACGTGGCTCACAAGGGCGGCGAGGCGCTGACGATCCTTGAACTCACGGAAGACCAGCGAGAACGGGTGAAGGAATGAACCGGGAACGCATCGGAGATTCCTATCCGAGAGCCTTGGGGCTCGGCTGCCAAGGGAGAAGCGGCTTGAGATACTGGTTCCCATTCAACGCCCGTCCCCGCCACCGAGTCGTCCGGGATGTCTTCCAGGATGGCACCGCAATCCCGGCTGTGTGAAGCGACTTGGGGTCGGGGATTGGATCGTGCCATCCCGTTTCCGTGGCCCGATGGTCGCCGCCAAACTCGATGCTCTGCTCGAATCGGAAGCGGTCCAAGATTGCTGCCGGAGTGTGTCCGGGAAGTTCTCGGGGAAGAACGGCGTGGCGATGGCTGCGGACGCAATTGAACAGTCTGGCAAGCGGGCAAGTCGAGAGTGGCCGGGGTAAAAATGGGCCAGTGCGATGCGAAGACAAATCTTGGTAGGACCCAGCCATGCGGTATTTCCCTTTCCCGTTGTCCGTCGTCCTGATGATGGTTGTGGGGCTCTTGGTTCAGGTAGCCCGATCCGATGAGACGCAACACCAGTCGGACAAAGCCTTCGCCATCCATCCCATCGGCCATATCCAGAAAGCCAATGGCCGGAGCTTGATCGTGCTGGACAAGAAGTACCAACCGGGCTTGCTGGGGCTTGACGGGTTCTCTCATGTGTTCGTCTTCTGGTGGTTTGACAAGAACGACACGCCGCAGAAGCGGTCGATCCTTCAGGTTCATCCTCGTGGCGACCAGAAAAACCCGCTGACCGGCGTCTTCGCCACCCGCTCCCCGGTGCGGCCGAACCTGATTGCCTTGAGCCTTTGCAGGATCGTCTCGGTCAAGGACAACGTGGTCGAGGTGGAGAAGATCGATGCCTTTGAGGGCACGCCGGTTCTGGACATCAAGCCCTATGCACCGGGCCAGGATTCGGCCACGGGGATCAAGGTGCCGGAGTGGGCGAAGCCGAAGTGAATGCTACAAATAGCGGTGACGAAGCTCGGCGTGTTCTTACTCGTCCGTGTGTGTCGCTGTTTTGTGACGGGATGGGTCGGCATCCTGCACCAAATACTTAGGGAGACCTTCGGTCGTTTCCTCGGCGGGGCCGGGAGACCCGCGCCGAGCGCGGGAAGCGATCGGGGAGTCGCGGTGCTCTTTGGTAACCAGCCGAAAGAGGAGGTTTACTTGGGGGGTATATCCTGGAAAAATCGCCTCTTGATGCCCAACTCGAGCCCATGGCGTCGTCCACCCCCCGAACTGATTTGCGGATCGGAGGAGCCTGGAATTGGAAAATCGACGAGTTTAGCGCCAACTGCCGCACCGCGACTTGACCCTGATTCCTGATCGTGCCCAGCCGGTTTCCTGCTGGGGGTAATTCGGGTAGCATTACTGATGGCTGGTGGTTGAGGTTCTCATGTGGGGAGGATGAATGCCGCCGTTTGTGATTGACGTACGAGCCGCCGAGGATGCCCGGGACGTGGTGCATCGCGCGGTTCAGGCCCTTGCCGAGGGCCGATTGGTGGCCTTCCCGACGGAGACGGTGTACGGGCTGGCGGCTCAGGCGCTCGATGCGTGTGCGGTCGCGCGCTTGCTGGCCGTCAAGCGGCGCAAGAAGGGGCATCCGGTCACCTTGGCGATTCGCAGTCTCGAGGAGGCCCTCGATTACGCGCCGGACATGAGTCCGCTGGCGCGCCGCTTGGCGCGGCGGTGTTGGCCCGGCCCGATCACTCTGGTCCTTGACGACTCCCATCCGGAAACCCTGATCCGCCGTCTGCCCAAGGAAGTGCAGCAAATGGTGTCGCCGCAGGGGACGGTGGGGCTGCGGGTCCCAGGACACGCGGTGATCTTGGACGTGCTCCAGTTCATGGCCGGCCCCTTGGCATTGACCAGCGCCAACCGGGGGGGCGAGAGCGATGCGCGCACGGCGCGGGAGGTCGTTGAGGCCCTGCGCGACGACGTGGACCTGGTTCTCGACGACGGACCGGCTCGGTACGGGCAGCCCTCGTCGGTAGTCCGGGTCACCGGCAACCAGTATACGATCCTGCGAGAGGGAGCGGTGCCGGAGCGAGCGATCCGCCGCCTGAGCTGCTTCATGGTGCTGTTGGTTTGCACGGGGAATACTTGCCGCAGTCCGATGGCGGAAGCGATCTGCCGCAAGTTCCTTGCCGAGCGTCTGAATTGCTCGATAGAGGATCTTGAGGATCGCGGGGTGATCGTGGCTTCGGCGGGCACTAGCGCGGTCACCGGAGGCCGGGCCAGTGCCGAGGCGGTGGACGTGGTGGCCGAGATGGGATTGGACCTCAGCCAGCATGAGACCCAGCCGGTGAGTGATTCGCTGGTCCGCCAGGCCGACGTGATCTACACCATGACGCAGTCGCACCGGCAGTCGATTCTCGCCCAGTGGCCGGAGGCAGCCGACCGCACACGCACGCTTTGCCCTTCGGGCGACGACGTGGTCGATCCGATCGGGGGGCCGTTGGACCGCTACCATCGCTGTGCCCGGCAGATCGAAACCCATCTGAAGACCCGGATCGATGAATTGGAGTGGTAGCAGCCCGGCGAGAACGCAGTAGGACGGCCTTTCCAGGCCGTCCTACATGATTTGCTTTGTCGTGGGGGGTAACAAGCTGAGGGGAGCTGGATTATGCGGATCGCAGTTGGAGCTGACCATCGCGGCTACTCCATCCACAACAAGGTCGTGGATCTGCTCCAGAAGTTGGGACACGACGTGCTGGACATGGGCACCTACGGCGACGATCCGGTCGATTATCCCGATATTGCCGCAGCGGTGGCCCGGCTGGTAAGCCACGGGGAGGTCGAGCGGGGGATTCTGATTTGCGGGACCGGGCTGGGGATGTGCATTGCCGCGAACAAGTTTCCGAACGTCCGGGCGGCCCCCTGCCACGACGACTTGACGGCCGAGATGAGCCGGCGGCACAACGATTTGAACGTGCTCTGCCTGTCGGCCGACATGCTGGGAGAGCGGCTGGTGGACCGGATGATCGAGATCTGGCTCAATACGGCGTTCGAGGGCGGCCGCCACGCCCGCCGGGTCGAGAAGATCGCCGCCCTGGAGCGTGAGCACCTCAATTCGCCCCAAAGCGGCGAACCTTCGCAGTCGTAGCGGATTTTCCGGGCCCGGCGCGCGGTTCCGGGAAAACTCTCGTCGGCCGAGCGGTTTTGGTTCTTGAACATTTCTCGCGTCTTGGTAGAGTCAAACTACAGACGACGCGCCCAGGATCATGCAAGGTCAATTAGCGAAGGTTGAACACGATGGCCGATTCACGAAAATCGTCCTCCAGCGAGTTCGACGAGTTGATGCGCAACGCCGAGCTCCGCGACGAGCTCGAGCCGTACTACGACGAGTCGATCAGCCGCGTCAGCGTGCAGCGGCTTCCACTTGCCTTCGAGAACGAGTATCTGGCCAGCATGTTGGCCTGGGAGATGGCTCCGATCGTGCCGATCTACCGCTGGTTCGAGCCGGAGTTGCGGCCCCCGCGGCCCTCGGTGCTCAACGACCAGGACCTGCACGAGATTCTCTGGGACCTGATTTACAAGCTATACGAGAAGCGGATCATCCTCGACTTCACCGACCACCTATCCGATCGCGACCTGTACACGCTCATCTATCGCGACATCCTCCCAGCCCGCGAGAAGAAGATCGACCCGCGCAACAGTTTCCTCCACTGGGATTGCGCGGCCATGGGCGGGGACCCCGAGATCTGGCTCCGCTTCTACGCCGGCGAAGAGGATCGCCAGGCCTGGGCGGAAACCTATCGCCAACCGCTCCCGCCCACCGAGGCCCCCTTGTTTCCGCGCGCCCTGCCGGAGGAGCCGACGTAGGAAGAAGGGAGAGCGGAGAAGGGAGAAGGAAGACGCGGAGACAAGAGAAGGCTCATGATTCCCCGCGTCTTCGTGTCTATTTCGCCTTCACGTCGTAACACATCAGCGTGTTGTGAGCGCGGAGGTAGAGCTTTCCGTCGTGGATCACGGGGTAGGGCCACGCCGGGCCGTCGACCACGGCGGCCTTGAACTTGCCCTTGACGTGGAAACCGTCGGGCGTGGCCTCGATCAGCGCCACCAGCCCGTCCTCGTAGCGGAAAACGAGATTGCCATCGGCATAAAGCTCGGCGGCCGACCGCTTGCCCAGCGGTTTCTCCTTCCAGTGGATCTTCCCGGTCATGAAGTCGAGGCAAACCGGGGCGCCGTTGTTCTGGCCGTCGCCGCCGTAGATGCTGTCGCCCACCAGCACGACGCCGCCGTGGTGGTTCTCGAAGTCGCGGGGCGTGAGAAAGTAGGCCTCCTCGGCCTTGAAGCTGTCGCCGTCCTTGACGATCTTCAAGAGCGCGGCTCCGGTCTTATAGGCCGTGGTGACGAACACGTGGTTGTCGCGAATCACGGGCGTGGGGATGTTCGCCACGCCGTTGGCAATTCGGTTGTAACCCCAAAGGAACTTGCCGGTCTTGGCATCGACGCCGACCGCCCCGCGTCCGAGGATCTGCACGTATTGCCGAACGCCCTCAATGTCGGCGGCGACCATGGAGGTATAGCCGGCTCCGTCTTTGCCGCGGCCGCCCAGCGACGGCACGGCGCACTTCCAGATCACCTCGCCGGTTTTCTTGTTGAGTGCGACGATTGTGGCGTCTTCGCCGCCGGGAGTGCAAACGACCTGTTCGCCGTCGACCAGGGGCGATTCGCTGAACTTCCACACTGACATCATCTTGCCGCCGAAATCCTTCGGGAAGCTCTTCTGCCAGCGGATTTTGCCCGTGGCAATTTCCAGGCAAACCAAGTCGCCGTCAGTACCGATGACGTAGAGCAGCTCGCCGTCGAGCGTGGGCGTACACCGCGGGCCGTCGGAGTGCGGCGAACCAATCCGCGTGGCCCAGAGCTCTTTGCGGCTCGCCAAGTCGAAGGCCAGCACGTACTGCGACGCCTCGCCGTCCTCCGCCTTGCGGTCGCCCATGGTGTAGAACTTGCCGTCGACGATCGCCAGCGTGGAATATCCTCGCCCCAGACCCGTGAGTTTCCAAAGCAACTTCGGACCGCCCTCAGGCCACTCCTTCAACAGGCCGGTCTCCTGGCATTTGCCCTCGCGGTTGGGGCCGCGAAATTGAGGCCAATCCAAACCGCCCGCCATGACGGAAGAAGCTGTCAGACCGACAACGGCACATAGAACCCAAAGGCCACATCCACACACAAACCGCGACATCATTTACCTCCTTAGCGCTCTTGTAGCCGAATTCGCCAGAATTCAGGCCGTTTCCAACGACGATTTCCGAAGTCGTGCGATTTCGGCTACGACTTAACGACGGAACCCGAAGTCGGGCGATGAAAGTCCGAATTATGGTTCGCTCCCCAAGGCAAGTCAAGCGAGCCCCCTTGGCGTTGCAGAAAACCTCCTCCACCCGGGTGGTGCGAGCGTGGCCGGCGATCTTTCCGCGCGAACTGACAGCGGTTATGGTAGAGCACGAAGGCTACGCCAGGGGGTCGGGAGTCTTTTTCCATGTCGGCGATGAGACTCGTCCATAGGATAAAGCCGCATTCGCCGACATGGAAAAAGACTCCCGACCCGTTCGCCCGAATCCAAAAACCTGCTCCACGATGATAAAGCGACCAGCGGCCGCGACTTTATGAGGACTCCCATGATTGCCTATCACCATCGCTTCTGCTGCATCGTACTGGCCGCCGGCCTCACGCTGTTGGCTCAGAACGTCCTTCCTGCCGGCGAGGCATCGAAATCGCCGCAGGGACACGCGATCGAAATCAACGAACGCATCATTGCGCCCGAGGAGGGGTTGCTCTTGGGAAACGGCGACCTCTCGGTCAGCGTGTACCAAACGGCCGAGGCGGTGATCTGGCGGTTCGGCAAGGGGGACGTGTGGGACCGGCGGCTCGATTTGAGCGACGACCCCAAGCCGGCCCACATCGACGAGATCGCCCGGGGCATTCGCGACGAAGGGTGGAAATGCGGCCCCTACGGCGGACCGGTGGAGGCCACTCGCGGCACCAAGAACCCCAAGCGGATGCACGAGCTCTGCCAGGGCGCCCCGCCGAGCTACACGCGGCGGCCGTATCCATGCCCGAAGCCGGTCGGCGAACTGGCGCTGCACTTGCCGCCCGACCTGCCGGGCATGAAGATCCGTCAGAAGCTGTCGATCGAGGAAGCGACGCTTCAGGTCACATGCTCGTGGCCTTCCGGGGTGAAGATCGAGATCGAGTCGTTTGTTCCGCCGGCGCCGAACGTGCTGGTCGTCCGCTGGAAGGTGGAGAATTGGAACGAGCGCACGCAGATGGGCCAGAAGCCGCCGGTGTGGTTCTCGCTCTACCGCTGGGCCGACCCGACGATCCAGGCCTTTGCGGCCCGGTTCTTCGCCCAGTGCCGGCACGACGCGTTCTACCAGTGTGCGAGTCCGAAGGCGACGCCGCTCGCCCCGCCCACGGCCAGGCAGGACGGCGGCCTCTGGCTGATCGAGCAGGCGTTTCCGCCCGACCTGCTTTTCACCGACGGATTCCGCTATGCCATGGTCCCCTTCGCCGCCGGTGTAGGGATCGAGCCGGTGAACATGGCGGCCACCGGCGAGGCCCGGCTCCATCTGTTGCCGCAGCCACAGGCAACCTCCGGCTGCCTGGCGGTGGCCGTGGCGACCTCCAGCGATCAGGGTGGACCGCTCGAAGAAGTCCGCCGCGTTCGCGCCCGCCTGGGTGACCGGCCGGAGGCTGCGATCCAGCAATGGGCCAGCGAAAACCGCGCGAAGGCCGCTGAGTTCTGGTCCCGCTCGCGCGTCCGCATCCAGGACCCGCTCCTGGAGAACCTCTGGTACGAGACGCTCCACGCCCGGCGCTGCGCCTACCGTCGCGGCACGGTCCCGCCCGGCTTGTTTCTGCCGAGCACGGTGCAGGACTACTCGCACTGGCACGGCGATTATCACATGAACTACAACTTCCAAGAACCCTTCTGGGGCGATTACACGGCAAACCAACTCGATCTGGGCGACGCCTATTTCGACGGCGTGAAGTTCATGCTCCCCATCGGCCGGAAGATCGCCAAGGACTACTACAATTGTCGCGGCGTGTTCATCCAGCTTTCCATGTTTCCGATCCAACCCGCCGACGACCCGTTGGGCATCGCGCCCATGGGCCGCATGGCTTACATGACCGGCTGGACCATGAGCCAGTACTGGTGGCGTTATCTCTATACGCTCGATCGCGACTGGCTCCGCGCCACGGGCTACCCGGTGATCCGCGATTGCGCCCTGTTCTACACCGATTTCCTCAAGAAGGGCCCCGACGGCCTGTACCACATCTTCCCCTCGAACCAGGGCGAAGACGGTTTTTCCGGCAACGTCAAGGACTACACCGATCGGGCTCAGGTGATGGTACATACGCGGTACTGCCTGCGGGCGGCGATCCTGGCGAGCGAGGTTCTGGACGTCGATGCCGACTTGCGGGCCGCATGGCGCGACCGGCTCCAGCACGCCGCCGGCGACGACGGCCGTCCGCCGCTTGCGCTCACCGGGCTGGAAAAGCACTGCTACGAGTCGAATCCGCCGGAGCTCGGTTTCGGCCGGCCGTTGCGCCCGCAACCGGCGACCCACGACGGAAAACCCTGGCCGCCGATCGGCGATGGGACCTACGTCTGGTACTTCGGGCAGTATCCTTGGGCTGCAATCAACCGGCTTCGCGCGGGCGATTTCATTATTGAGCGGGATATGCCCGCGTTTCGCAGCCTCATCGAACGCTGGCGGCGGCCCAACGGGCTGATCTGGGGCATGGCCGTGGCCAACTACGGCCGGGCCGGGGCCTGGACCGAATCGCTCGGAGTGATCGCCCCGCTCCAGGAAATGATGCTCCAAAGCTGGGATGGCGCCCTGCGAATCTTCCCCGCCTGGCCCAAGGCCGTCGACGCCCGATTCGAGAACTTCCGCGCTGAAGGGGCATTCCTCGCGAGCGCGACTTGGTCGCAAGGCCGGGTCGTGTCTTTGGAGATTCTCAGCGAAAAAGGCGCCCCCTGCCGGCTCTACTCGCCGTGGGCCAGCGGTTTCAAGGTCGACGACCAGAGCGGCCAGCCGGTTGCCCTCACGGCCGACCCGTTCGGCCGGTCGGAATTCGCCACTCAAGCAGGAGGACGATATGCGGTCGCTCCGAAGTGACGGGCGCCGTGGCACAGGCATTTTGGCGCAAGCGTGCGCGATGGGGGCTGCAACATGAGACAAACCACCGGAGGAGTACGGGTTCCTCTTCTCTGTTTGGCTCGTCTTCAACAGTATGATTCGGCCTCGTCTCCAACAGCGTCTTCACCGTGCGGAACATCTCCTCGCTGATCCTTGACGGTGAAAAACGTACGGGATAGGTTTGGAGCGAGCAGGAGATCTTCTCATGGACCAAACGCCAGAGGTCATCCGCGCATCGAGAGCTGGGAAAAGGGGATAAGTCCAATTTCGGTCTAGGAAACTCAACTCGACGGGCCGTAGGAAAGCGTCTCCTGCTTGCGGGGCCGGCCTCGCGGTCGGAGCGTGAGCTCAAGGCTCAATTGCTTCGCCGCGCGACGCTGCCAGTCTTCCCTGCCGAAAGGACGCCCTCGCTGCACCGAGGCACGCAGGGCCTGCAATTCTGCCTCGGTGTGGACCTCGTTGACCAACTCCACCCAGTTCCGGGGCCGAGGCACGGGCCACTTCGACAATTCCGCCGTTTCCTCCTGGCGCTGCTCGTTCAACGACTGCTTTTGTTCTTCGGCTTTTCCTAATCGTCAAGAACATCTAGAATAGCGATCGGTTTTCCCCTCCGGGGGACGTCAACAATTGGCCGACAAGCGGTATGTCAATGGATGCACGAGCGCGTAGGGTTGTGATCACCGGGATCGGGCTGGTGAGCCCTTTGGGCAACGAGAAGGAGGCGTTTTGGGAAGCTCTCGTGGGTGGCCGGAGCGGCGTGGGGCCGTGGACCCTGGTTGCCCCGGATGCGCTGCCGGTTGCCTTCGGGGCGGAGGCCCGCCCGTTCCGCGGCGCGATCGAGGACTTCGGGCCGCTTGGCAAGGATCAAGCCAAGGCCATTCGCAAGGGCCTCAAGGTAATGTGCCGCGAATGCCAGATGGGGTGCGCCGCGGCGCAACGAGCCCTGGCCGATGCCGGCCTCACCGCGGGAAGCTTTGACCCCGATCGGGTCGGCATCACCTTCGGCACAGACCACATGCTCACCATGCCGGAGGACTTCAGCGAGAGCATCCTTCCCTGCCTCGACGCCCAGCGACAATTCGATTTCTCGCGCTGGGCCACCGAGGGGCTCCCCAAAATGAACCCTCTCTGGTTGCTCAAGTATCTCCCCAACATGCCGGCCTGCCACCTGGCCATGTACAACGACCTGCGCGGGCCGAACAACTCCATGACGCTTCGGGAGGCCGCCGCGAATATCGCGATGGTGGAAGCGTTCCAAACGATTGTCCACGAGCGGGCCGACGTGATGGTGGTCGGCGCCACAGGCAGCCGGATCCACCCCATTAAGGCGATCCATACTCGGCAACAAGAAGAACTGGCCGTCGGCGATGGCAGTCCCGCGCGGGCCTGCCGGCCGTTTGATCGCGACCGAACCGGCATGGTCCTTGGCGAGGGGGCAGGGGCGGTGGTCTTGGAGGAGTTGAACCGGGCGACCGCCCGCGGAGCCACGCTTTACGCGGAACTGCTCGGCGGCGCTTCGAGCTCCGTGGCGGGGCCGGATCGGCAAGCTTACCGCAGCCGAGCTTTGCGCAACGCCTTGGAAATGACGTTCCGCCGGACGGAGATTGGGCCGGATGCCGTCGGCTTTGTCAACGCCCACGGGCTCAGCACCCGTTCCGCGGACGTGGAGGAGGCTCAGGCGATTCATCACGTTTTTGGGCAGCGACGTGATGCGGTGCCGTTAGTGGCCCCGAAGAGCCACTTCGGCAACCTGGGCGCCGGGAGCGGGATGATCGAGCTGATTGCCGGAGTCCTGGCCCTGAGGCATGGCCGGCTGTTCCCGGTGCTGAATTACGAAACCCCCGATCCGGATTGCCCGATTGCCCCGGTAACCGCTAGCCATGATATCCCTCCGGGGAGTAGCTTTGTGAACCTGAGCTTTACGCCTCAGGGGCAGGCGAGCGTGGCTTTGGTGGCCGCTGTTGGGAGTTGATATGCCACGCGGTACGGAGGGAGAGAAGTTCGTAGTCCCGGCTTTATCCGGCAATCCGGGAAGAATTCCGCCTAAAGGAGGGACTACGAACGGCCATTTCGAGCCGCGTGCAGTGCAACGCACCCCGGCGGATACGCTACCCATCGGTGGGGTACTTCTGGCGGCTCGGGCGCGGTACCTTGACACCCGATGGCGTGTCCGGTATCTTTACGCAGTTGCGGAGTCCGCTTAACTCGCGGCAGGCGTGCGGCATTGGGCCACTTCGGTGCCCTTTTTTTTCAGGGCGCGGGAGTGAGCGTGGGTGTTATTGCCTCCGAAGCCCTTCATGCCGCCCGAAAGGCCGTGCAGGTTGGGATTCCGTTGACATCGGCGAAAGACAAATGGCAACCCCCTCCATAGAGGGAAAGCAACGATCGATGAATTCCAGCGAACTGCTGCGGATCGTAGACGCGATCCACCGCGAAAAAAACATCGACAAAGAGATTGTCTTCCAAGGCATTGAGGCGGCCCTGATTTCCGCCGCGAAGAAGCACTACGGCGAAGAGCAGGACGTTGTGCTGCAGATCAATCGCGACGACGGCTCGATTTCCGGCACCCACAACGGGGTCGCGCTGGCACCGCAGGAGATCTCGGAGCGCGTGGCCGCCCAGACCGCCAAGCAGGTGATGATCCAAAAGATCCGCGAAGCAGAACGCGACGCGCTTTACGAAGAATACAAAGAACTCATCGGTCAATTGGTTACGGGGGTGGTGCAGCGGTACGAAGGAGGAACGGCCACCATCGCCCTGCCCAACGCCGAAGCCATTTTGCCCAAGAGCGAGCAAATTCCGGGTGAGTCGCACCACACCAACGAGCGGGTGAGGGCGGTGGTTTTCGAGGTCCGCAAGCAGGGCGCGAAGGTCCGGATCGTGCTCAGCCGCGGGCGGCCGCAGTTCGTCCGCCGCATGTTCGAGCAGGAGATTCCAGAGATTACCGACGGCGTGATCGAGATTCGCGCCATGGCCCGCGAGCCCGGCTATCGGACCAAGGTGGCTGTGTCGAGCACCGATCCGCGGGTCGATTGCGTGGGGGCGTGCGTGGGCGTGCGCGGCAACCGGATCAAGAACATCGTCGACGAATTGGGCGGCGAGCGGATCGATATCGTCCGTTTCAGCGACGATCCGCAGGTGCTCATTCCCAACGCCTTGCAACCGGCCGAGGTCGATGAGGTGATCCTCTGCAAGATGCTGGGCCGGGCGATTGTGTTGGTGGGCGAAGATCAGCTTTCGCTGGCCATCGGGCGGCGCGGACAGAACGTGCGGCTGGGGAGCAAGCTCTGCGTCTGGGACATCGAGATCATGACCCGCGAGGAACTCGAAGAGCAGCTCAACCATGCCGTCGTCGGGTTCAGCTCGCTGGACGGGGTCAGCGACGAGTTGGCCGAACGGCTTGTCGGGGAGGGGTTCTTGTACTACTCGGACCTGGAGGTCATCGAGCCGGACGACCTGATGGCGATGGGGGGCCTGACCTCGGAGCAGGCCGACCGGATCATCCAGCAGGCGGAAGCGAAGGCCCAGGAGGCCGAGAAAGCCGCCGCCGACGAGCGTCGCCGCCAGCGCGAGGAGAAGATGGCCGTAGCGGAGGAGGCCGAGCCGGTGGCGGAGGCTGCGGCGGAAGCGGCGGTAGGGGACGCCGCGGACGCGGCCCCCGAGGCTGAGGAGGCGGCAGCCGAGCCGGCGGCCGAGGAAGAGCTTGCGCCGCAGGCTCCTTCGGCCTCCAGCGAGCTGCCGCCCGGGCCGCCGGATGGAAAACCGGACGGGGAAGGAGTGACTTGAGCGGACTGCGGGATAGCGACCCAAAGCAAGGAGCGTGTCCATGTTGCCATAACGTTGCGTTGGGGATTGCGGCGCGAGCCGGGATTCCAGGGAGAAAAGTGCGTTGCCCATTCGTATTTACGCTTTAGCCAAACAGCTTAGACTCGAGCACAAAGCGCTGGCCGACATCTGCACGCAGATCGGGATCACCGACAAAGGGTCCGCGTTGGCAAGTTTGTCGGACGAGGAAGCCGCCGCGGTCAAGGCCCATTTGGAGCATCGCGCGAAGTCAAGCCGGGCGCCGGCGATGGTGGGCGCCGGGGTGGGGGGCGCGGGGCTGGACCGTGGAGCGGCCGGCGGCGTGGGGGTGGTTCGCCGCGAGGATTACGTGCCGCCGGGAGGAACAGCAACTCGCAAGGTCCCCGTGCTCGGCAAGAAGCCGGACAAGGTCTCCCCTCCCAAGAAACCTCCTGCGGAAGCGGAAACGACGCCCAAGTCGCCCGAGAAGACCGCTCCCGCGATCAAGCTCGCGCCGATTCCCGTCGCCCAGCAGCCGACTGCGGCCCCCAAGCCGGCCGAGCCGCCCCCGCAGAAACCCGAGTTGCGACTCCCCGCCGACGTCATTCGTGCCTCGAAAGCCGGCGCGAAACCGCTCTCCGAGCACCTCCACAGGCACGAGACGCTGCGGCAGAAGACGGCGACGGCAGCCAAGGCTTCGCCGATGGAGCGCACCGGGGCCGTGGAGGGGCCGCCGGCCGAGGTCCTCCCTCCGGGCAAGGAACGCGAAAAGGAGCGGCCTCACCGCGCTAAGGGACCCGTGGTGGAAGGAGGAGAGGAAGAGGCCGGGGCGGCTCTCGGCGGCCGCGAACACCGTCAGTTGAAGCGCAAGCGGGCAGCCGTCGACAAAGGTCGGCGCGAGGGGGGCGAGGAAGAGGAACCAGCAGCAGCAGCAGCCCCGCGTGCTGCGCCCCGCGCGCCCCGCCGACTCAAGCGGACCGGGGGCTGCACCACAGCCCCGCGAAAGGCCAATGTTGTGGTCGAATTTCCCTGTACCGTCCGAAGCTTCTCCGAGGCCCTGGGGATCCCTGCCCAAAAAGTGCTTCAAGAGCTCTTGAAGCTCGGCGTCCCCAGCATCATCACCTCGAGCATGGCCCCCGAAACGGCCGAGCTGGTGGCATTGAATCTGGGGGCCGAGGTCGATTTCCGCCAGCCGGTGTCGCTGGAAGAGAAGTTGCTGGCCGAACTGGAGAAGGATGACGATTCGGCGTAGCTCGGCCTCCGTCCGCCCGTAGTCACCTTCCTCGGACACGTCGACCACGGCAAGACGTCGCTCTTGGATCGGATCCTCGCCCTGGACGTGGCGGCCCACGAGAAAGGGGGCATTACCCAGCACATCCGGGCCTACCGCATCGAGAAGGACGGACGCCCGATCGCGTTTGTCGATACGCCCGGGCACGAGGCATTCACGGCGATGCGGGCCCGCGGCGCCAACTGCACCGACATCGCCGTGCTCGTGGTCGCGGCCGACGACGGCGTGATGCCGCAGACCGAGGAGGCGATCAGTCACGCCCGGGCCGCCGAGGTGCCGATTGTCGTGGCCCTGAACAAGATCGACCTGCCGGGAGCGAATCCGGATCGGGTGCTGCAACAGTTGGCTGCCGCCCAGTTGCTGCCCAGCGAGTGGGGCGGCGATACGGAAGTCGTGAGAACCAGCGCCGTCACCGGCCAAGGGATGGACGAACTGCTGGAGACCCTGCTCACCGTGGCCGAGCTCCACGAGTACAAGGCGAATCCCGATCGGCCCGCCACGGGGATCTGCCTGGATGCCGAGGTCCAGCAAGGGCTCGGCGTCGTGGCCAAGGTGCTGGTGCAGAAGGGAACGCTGCGGGTCGGCGACGCGATAGTCTGCGGCGCCGCCCACGGCCGCGTGAAGGCGATGTATGACACCCTGGAAACGCGCCGGCGCCACAAGGAGGCCGGGCCGTCCACCCCGGTCAACCTGACCGGGCTGGACGTCGTTCCGGCGGCCGGCGATCGCTTCCACGTCCTGGGCGACGTGTCCCGGGCGAGGCAGATCGCGCAGGACCGGGCCGTCGTTAGCCGGGAGAAGGGGTGGAGCGGCGCTCGCCCGCGCGTCACCTTGGAGAATCTCCGCGAGCGCCTCGGCGAGAAGGGGGAGAAGCAGACCCTCAACATGATCCTTCGCGCCGACGTGCGCGGCTCGATCGAGGCGATCCAGAAGGAGCTCACCAAGCTGGAGCACCCCGAGGTGCAGATCAAGCTGCTGATGGCCAGCGTGGGGGGGATTACCGAGGCGGACGTGCACCTGGCCGACGCCTCTGACGCCGTGATCATCGGCTTCAACGTGGTCCCCGACGAAAACGCCCGCACCCTGGCCGACCGCTTGGGCGTGCAGATTCGCCGCTACGACATCATCTACCAGGTGACCGACGATCTGAAGGCCGCGCTGGAAGGCATGCTGAAGCCGGAACGGCGCGAGACGGATTCGGGCCGCGCGTTGGTGTTGCGGGTTTTCCGCGTCAGCCGCGTGGGAACCGTAGCCGGCTGCCGCGTGTTGTCGGGGAGCGTGCAGCGCGATGGGCGGTGCCGGATGATCCGCGACAGCCGGATCATCGGCGACTACGCCATCGGCTCGCTGAAGCGCGAGAAGGACGACGCCCGCGAAGTGCGCGAGGGTTTCGAGTGCGGGATCAAGCTGGCCGGCTTCGACGACGTCAAGGAAGGCGACGTGCTGGAGGCGTATAAAATCGAAGAAATCCGCCGGACGTTTTAGCGATGACCTCCCGCCGAGCGTTGAAAGCCGCTGAAGCCGTCCGCGAGGTGGTCAGCATGGCCATTCTGGCCGAGTTGAACGATCCGCGGATCCGCGACGTGACCGTGACCCACGTGGAAGTCTCCGGCGACCTGCGGTACGCCAAGGTTCACGTCTCGGTGATGGGGGACGAACGGAAGCAGAAACTGAGTCTGCGGGGGCTGCAAAGCGCGGCCGGCTTCCTCCAATTGAAGGTGGCCAAGCGGATCGAAACGCGTTACACGCCGCGGATCGAGTTCCTTTTGGATCAAGGGGTGAAACGATCGATCGAGGTGGCCCGGATTCTCCACGAGGTGCTCCCGCACCCGCCCGAGGAGCCGGTCGAGGAAAGCGACAGCCACGAATCCGGCGAGGCGCCCGGGCCCGGCCCCGCGGAAGCGGGTTCCCCTTCGAGCGACGCCGGTGGCGAGGTTGCATGATCCTGGGAGTGCGCCACTGTTTGACCGCCGCTGGCCCAAGGCTCAGCCAATCCGGGAAAACCGCGTGTCGGCAGGGGTCAAGCAGCGCTACACCGCGAGGGGTTGGTCCCAGAATCACACAACGTCATTGAGCAAGGAACCCAGGTCAACGAGCAATCCTATGGCAGCTTCCAGCCGAACCGTCCAGTTCACGCGACTCCACAAGGTCCTCAAAAAGTTCTACACCCCCGTCGCCCCCGACCCCAACCGCTCCGTGCTGGAACACCTGCTGTTCGCCTCGTGCCTGGAGAACGCCCACTACCGGGTCGCGGAGGAGATGTTCGCCGCCTTGGTGCACACGTTTTTCGACTGGAACGAGATTCGCGTGAGCAGCGTGCGCGAGCTATCGGAGGTCATTTCCGGGCTTCCCGATCCGGCCGCGGCCGGCCATCGCGTCAAACGGATCCTCCAGAGCGTCTTCGAGGCCACGTACTCGTTCGACCTGGAGGAGATCCGAAAGCAGAACCTCGGCCCCGCCGTCGAGCATCTGGAGAAGGTCGAGGGGACCACGAAGTTCTCGATCGCCTATGTGGTTCAATCGGCGTTGGGCGGCCACGCGATCCCGATCGACTCGGGAACGGCGAATGCCTTGCGCGTGGTCGACCTGGCTAGCGACGACGACGTCGCGGCAGGCGTTGTTCCGGGGCTGGATCGGGCGATCCCCAAGACGAGCGGCGTCGAGCTCGGATCCCTGGTCCACCAACTGGGCGCTGACTTCACGGCGTCACCTTATTCCCCGGCGCTGCACGCCATCTTGTTGGAGATCGAGCCGAACGCCAAGGACCGCCTGCCTTCGCGACGCGGCCCAAAGCGCCCGGTCCAGGAAGCCGCCGCCGTCGCCAAGGAGCCGGTTCAGGAGGCAGGTCCCGAAGCCAAGAAGAAGCCCCTGCCGATGAAGCGAAAACCGGCGGCCGAGGAGTCTCCGGCCGCGGCCTCCGGTCCCGCGGCCGACAAGCCCCCACGGAAAAAGGAACAAGACCAGTTCGAGGAGGAATCGGCGGCCGACAAGAAGAAACCGGCTTTTCCGGCGAAGAAAGCGCCGCCGAAGAAGAGGCCGGAAGAGGGCAAGGGGAGGAGTTTATCGGACCCGGGTCACGAGACCTTGGGCCTGGAGGGAATCTCCAAGAGGAAACCACGGTAATCATCGGCCGAAAAGCAGTAGGCACACTCCGTGTGCCGCAACCGGCGGGGCGTGTGCCGTAAATGGCGGACGGCACACGGAGTGTGCCTGCTACTGAAGTCGCAAAATGCACACTACACACTGCAATTTGCAGATTGAACGGCAATCGGCGACGTTTGCCACCAGGTTAGCCCCGGTGGCCACGCCGAAGGCTTGGTTGCGGCTGACGGCCATATCCTCGGCCGTTTGTGCCCTCGGCGTGCTCTGCGCGCTTGCCGGCGCGGCACATCCTCAGGATCAGCCTCCGCCCTTGGTCATCGAAGAGAAGCCGCCCTGGCTTGTGCCCGCTAAGCCGCGCACCGAAACCGAGCTGGATCACGTCGAAGCCCTGGCCCTGTTCTCGGCGGCGCGGATCCGCGAGAACCGGCAGGACTACGCCGGCGCATTGCGCCTGTACCAACGGGCCTTACGCTGCGATCCGCGGTCGGCGACGATCGGTCGGGCGATCGTCCCGCTAGCCGTTCGCTTGAACCGGCACTCCGAGGCCGTTCGCTATGCGCTGAAGCTGGCCGAGCTGGAAGAGGCCGATCCCCAAATGCTCAAGCGATTGGCCGGTTACCTGGCGGAAATCGGCGACTACGCCAAGGCCCTCGCGCTGTTGGAGAAGGCTGCGGCGGCAAGGAAAAACGTCAAGCCCTCGTCGGACGACGTGGTCTTGTGGATGGAGTTGGGTCGCCTCTGTTATCTCACGGAGCAGTATGCCAAGGGCGCGGGCCATTTCGAGCGCGTACTCGATGCGCTGGACCGCCCGGACCAGTTCGGCCTCGACAAGGCCGCCAAGAAGACTCTGCTGGCGGAGCCGGGGCCCGCCTACGCCATAATGGGCGAGAGCTTCCTGCTGGCGGGCCAGCCCCAAAAGGCGGCGGCGACCTTCGAGAAGGGGCAAAAGGCGGCCCCGAACAAGGGCCTCCTGGGATACCAGCTCGCCAAAGTCGACTTCAAGATCGGCAAGCCCGATCAGGCTCTTCAGAAGCTTCAGGCGTATTTCGACACGCGGCTTTCCACCGAAGAAGCGCTGCCCTACCAACTCCTGGCCGACGTGCTCAAGTCGCTCAAGAAAGAGAGCGATCTCCTCGGGCGATTGGAGAAGCTCCGTGCCGCCGATGCCGACAACGCCTGGCTGGGATACTTTCTTGCAGAGAAGTATTTCGAGGCCCAGCGGCTCGATCAGGCCGAGAAGCTCTACCGGGACCTCGGCGTCAAGAGACCCGCGGTGATCGGCTACCGGAACCTCGTGCAAATCTACCGCAAAGGCAAGCGGTACGACGATCTCGTCAAGGTACTGGGAGAGGCCGTGGGAAAGCTCGGCTCGCTCGATTCGGTGGCGCCCAAGGGGCACACCTTGGCGGAGGACAGCGAGTTGGTCCGCGGCGTGGTGGAGGCCGCGCGCAAGCAGCTTAAGAGCGATCCCAAAGCGCTATCGCACCAGGCCCGGCTGGCGGTGGCCCTGTTGACGGCCGACGCCAAACAGTGGGATACGGCCGGAGAGTTCTTTGACCTGGCGATCAAGTCCCAGCCCGACCAGGCCGCCAAGCTGCTGCTCACGTGGGGACTGGGACTACTGCTAAAGGAAGAGCACACTCGGGCGGTGAAGGTGTTCCAGCGCGCGATCGACCAGAAGGCCCTTCCGGCCGACGACCCGACTTTCCCTTTTTACCTCGCCGGCGCGTTGGAGATGGCCGGTCAAACCGAGCCGGCGCTGGCCGCCGCCCGCAAGGCGGCCGAGTTGGCCAAGAAGCGGGCCGCGGCGCCGAAGTCCTCGGGCCAGGGGAAGGAGAGCAAAGAGGGCAAGGAGGAACTCCCCCGCTACCTGAGCCGCGCGGCCTGGGTCTTGTACCATGCCAAGCGGTACGATGAGGCGATCCGGGGCTACCGGGAAGTCGTCGAAAAGTACGGCAAGGACTACACCTCGAGCGAGATCCGCAAGGCCGTCCGCGAGGCCCTCCTGGTGCTCTCGAACCTCGCCGTGCTGAAATCCGACCTGCCCGCAGCCGAGGCGTGGCTCGAACAGGTCCTCGACGAATTCCCCGACGACCCTTCGGCCCTGAACGACCTGGGATACCTCTGGGCCGATCAGGGAAAACACCTCGATCGGGCCCACCGGATGATCCGCCAGGCCGTTCAGCAGGAACCCGACAACGCGGCCTACCGCGACAGTCTCGGCTGGGTCCTGTTCCGCAAGGGGCAGGTCCGCGAGGCCCTGCCCGAGCTGGAAAAAGCCGCGGCCCTAGAGCCCGATCCTACGGTCCTGGAGCATCTCGGCGACGCCTACCGGGCCGACGGCCAGAACGAGAAGGCCAGGCACTCCTGGAGCAAGGCAATCGAGGCCTACCGCAAGGCCCACGAGGAGCAGAAGGCCAAGAAGGTGGAAGAAAAGATCAAGTCGTAAGGAGAGAGAAACCCATGGCAGGTCACTCCCATTGGGCGGGCATTAAGCACAAGAAAGCGCTCATCGATGCGAAGCGCGGAAAGCACTGGAGCAGGCTCTCCAAGGCGATCATCGTGGCCGCGAAGATCGGCGGCAGCGGCGACCCCGACGCCAACCTGCGGCTCCGCGTGGCCATCGACGCGGCCAAGGCCGTGAGCATGCCCAAGGAGAACATCCAGCGGGCAATCAAGCGGGGCACCGGCGAGTTGGACGGCGGATCGCTCGACGAGGTTTTGTACGAGGGCTACGGGCCCGGCGGCGTGGCCGTGTTGTGCGAGGTGCTCACCGACAACCGCAACCGCACGGCCCCGGAGATCCGCAAGGTCTTCGAGATCTCCGACGGCAAGCTAGGCGGCGCCGGCTGCGTGGGTTGGATGTTCGAAAAGAAAGGGCTGTTTCTCGTCCCGGCCGACAAGACCGACGAAGATAAGCTCATGGAAATCGCCCTGGAGGCCGGCGCCGACGACGTGCGCCGCAGCGGCGACAAGTTCGAGGTCCTCTGTGCCCCGGACGCGTTCGGGGCCGTTTCTCAGGCTCTCGCCAAGGCCGGCATCCAGCCCGAGGTGAGCGAAATCAGCCGCTTGCCCAAGAACACGGTCGACGTCACCGACCCCGACGCCGCCCGCAAGATCCTTAAGCTCATGAACCGCCTCGACGACCACGAGGACGTGCAGAACGTGTCGTCGAACTTCAATATCCCGGAGGCCATCATGGCGCAGGTTGGGGAGGAGTGAGGGGCGAGGGAGTGGTTGGCGGTCGGCTAACGCTTCGGCGACCATCATTTTTCCAGTTTGGCGCGATCGACCTGCACGCCGAGGCCGGGGGCTTGGGGGACGGCGAGCATTCCGTCGAGCAGTTCCAGCGGCTCCACCAGCAAGTCGTCCTGCGCCACCTGGTGCGGACCCTGGTTGCAGTGAGAGAAGGCGGGAGTGGCGGCGGCTAGTTGGAGGACGGCGGCCAGGCCGACGCCGATCGAAGGACCGGCGGCCAGGCAGGCGCCGAGGCCGGCGGCCTGGGCAATGGCCGCACACTTTTTGGCCGACGTCAGACCGCCCACCCGTTGCAGATCGACCTCCACCCATGCCGCCGCACCGCAGCGGACCACGGCCAGCACGTCGGCCGGGCTGCGCACGCTCCTGCCAACCGCCAGCGGGACGCTCGTCTGCCGCCGCAGCGAGACGATCTGGTCGAGGTCGCGGGTTTTGAGCGGATCGAGGACGTAGTTCAGGCCGGCGCTCTCCAGTCCTCCGCAGAGGTCGCGGGCGCCGTCCATATCGTAATTGGCGGCCCCATCGAAGACCAGATCGGCCCGGTCCTGGGTCAGTTGACGGATTGCCGCCACCATTTCCAGGTCGTCTTCCAGACGGCCCAGCGAGCCGGCGATCTGGGCATGGAATCCCTGTTCGGCCAGTTCGCGGGCGAGTCGGGCCGCCTCGTCGGGTGACGCGCCGCCCAGCCGCACGGCCAGCGGGATCCGCTGCCGGTATCCGCCGCCGAAAAGATGACAGAGCGGCTCCCCGGCGATTTGGCCTACCAGGTCCCAACAGGCCATTTCGACGGCGCACCGCAGCGGGGCCAATCGCAGCGCGGCCAGTCCGAGGAGGTCTTCGATGTCGAACACGCTTCGGCCGGCGAGCACGGGCAGAAGGACGTTGCGGCGGGCGGGCAGTTCCTCGCGCCGCCACGGCAGTGAGGCTTCGCCCCATCCTTCCAAGCGCGAGGCGGTCGACAGCCGCACGAGAAGCGATCGCGCCGCCTCGGGCGGCCCTAGGCAACGGGCATCCACCAGAAAGAATTCAAGGTCCGTGATCGTCATCGGGCCCATGTAAGACGGCCTTTCCAGGCCGTCCTTACCCACGTCTTGCCCTTAACCGGGTCAATACCGCGCCGCACGTAGGGCGCCCGTGATGTCGCCCGAGCCGGACTTCTCGACCGAATCGTCGGCAAAGGCCATGAACCATTCTATGGCCCTGCCGCCGATCATCCGGTCTTGAACCAGATCGTCGATCACGGTGGCATTCAGCCGCAGGAGGATCAAGCGATCCGACCCGACCCCGTTGCGCAGCCGATTCACTCGGTCGGTGAAAGTGCGGCGGGAGCCCCACTCCGCGACGATCGCCATGAGCGCTGCGTCGTCGTTGTCGTAGGCCGTCGCCCCGCCGATGAAGATCGATTCGCCGGCGGACCCCTGAAGGACGTCTTGCCCCGCGCCTCCAATCAGGATGGACCTCCCGGCGCCCGCGTTCAGCGAGTCGTTGCCGAGGCCCCCGAGGAGCACGTCGGTTCCGACGCCTCCGTACAAGAAGTCGTCGCCGTCCTCGCCGTAGAGCAAGTCATTTCCGGCGAGACCGTAGATCGCGTCGTTCCCGAGGCCGCCCCAAAGGCGATTGGCAGCGGCGTTGCCCTTGATCAAGTCGTCGAGGGGACTTCCGATCAGGTTCTCGATGGTCCCGACAAGCGCCAGCGTGCCGGCCACGTTACTGACTTGCTGCGGCTGACCCTTGCTCAAGCCGAGATCGATGCCAATCCCGGAGTTGTGGGTCCACGCCGAGAAGTCGAGCAGGTCCACGCCCGAGGAGTCGGCGATGCGCACGGGCACGTCCAGCGCGGCGATGGCGTAGGAGTCGTTGCCGGCCCCGCCATCTAGCCTCACTTGTCCGACGTTCTGGAACGGGACGGATAGTTCGTTGGCCGTCAGTCGGTCGCTTTCGAGGGCAAACACATCGCTGCGGGAAGTCCCGCGCACCCAGAGCGTGTCGACGCCGTCCGACAAGCCGTCGAACACCAGCCCGTCAGGAAGGGTGAAACTCCCGCCGGCAGCGAAGTCGACGGTCAATTGGTCGGGGTTCGCGGCCGCCCCGAGGATCGTCAGCTTGTGCATGGTGGAAAGCGGCTCATTGAAGAGCCTCTGAATGGCGCGCCCGGCCGTCAGGTCGAGTTGGAGTCGCCCCTGGAACAAGCGAAGGACCAGGTTGTTGCTGCCCGGTCCGGCGGGCACTTCCACCACCGGGTCGACGCGAATCTGGACCGTGGCCGGATCGCTGGTGAGGCCCGGGAGGTCCCCTGCCGTGGCGTCGTCGGTCACGGTGAACGTGAAGGTGTCGGTCCCCTTGGCGCCCGGGTTCGGCCTGTAAACGAGGCCGCCCGTCGCCGGGTTGAACCCGGTGATCGTTCCCTTCGTCGGGTTGTTCACAATCGCAAACGTCAACTGCTGATCTTCCGGATCGCCGTCGTCGCCGGTCAGGGCGATCGCCAGGGGTTGGTTCGCGTCGGTCACGAGATCCTTCTGCTCGAATGCCACCGGCTTCGCGTTGATCGGCATGACGACGATCTGGAACGTCCGCGGGTCGCTGGTGTCCTTGCCGGAGTTGGCGGTTCCCGCGCCGTCCTGGAGGATCACGGTAATCCCGGCCGAGCCGTTGGCGTCCGGCGCCACGCGATAGGTCAGCGTGCCGTCCGGGCTGACGGCCGGCAGCTCGGCGAACAACTCGGGATTGGAGTTGTCTTCGACGACAAACCAAAGGTCCTGCCCCGATTCCCCCCACCCGCAAGAGATCTGCGTCGCCCAGCCGGGGACGACCTGCCGCGGAGAATTCTCGTCCGCCACCTGGTCCGGGCCGGCCTCGAACCTTGGCGCGTCGTTGACTCCTTCGACGGTAATCGTGAAGGTCTGCCCGTCCGAAATGGCATGGTTGCCGGTGCCGTCATAGTCGCGGGCCTGGATCGTCACGTTGGCGATTCCGAAGGCGTCGGGCGCCGGGGTGTACGTCAGATCGCCCGTCAATGGATCGATTACCGGCTCGACCAGGAACAGGTCGATGTTGTCGTTTGCCACGACGTCGAACCATACCGTCTGCCCTGTCTCGTCTGACGGCGGCGCGATCGCGGTCACCAAGCCCGGCACGAGTTGTGCGCCGGAATCCTCAAGCACGGGATCGAGGGGCCCTACCGCGAAGCGGGGCGCGTCGTTGACCGAGTTGACCAGGATCGAAACCGTGCCCGTGTTTGTGCTGAACGCCCAGGGATTCCCATTGATCGAAGCGTTGCCGGTCCCACCATTCGTTCCCGAAGTCCGATCCCAGGCACGGAACGTGATCGTCGGAATCGATCTGTTCGGCGTGTTGAAGTTGAAGTCCGGACCGGGCACGAAGCGGAGGCGGGTGACGCCGTCAGCGGCTAACAACAGCGCGCCGGCATCGGAAAGGACGCCCACGATCCGCTGCCAATCCGAGCCGTTGGTCGTGTAGTCCCAGGCGCCGTAGGTCTCATCGGCCTGGACCACGGCGATTCCCACCCCCGGCGACATATCGGCGTCGTTGTCCGTGATCGGGGTGCCGAAGTTGATCGCCAGGATATCGGTGATGCGGGTGCCCGGGTTGGCAACGCCGTCCTCGTCGATGGACGTCATCTCAAGCGAGGCGCCAAACTCCAAGAAGGGCGCTTCGTTGATCCACCGCACGGTAATCGACGCCGACGAGATATCCCGGCTGAAGGCCGTCTGGCCGCCGGCCTCCGTCGTGTTGACGCGGGCCCCGGGGATATCGCTCGATTGATCCCAGGCCCGGAAGCTTCTCCCAGCCGCCACGGTGCCGTGGAAACCGGGATCGGGAACGAAACGCAGCCGCGTCGCGTCGTCGGACGGCAAGAGCAGGGCCTGAGAAATCGACGGTGAGCCGGCCGCCGGGTCCACGACATTTTGCCACCGGAGAACGTCGTCGAGCCAATACTGCCAGAACCCGTGGGTCTCGTCGGCGCCGGTTATGGCGATTCCCTGCGGGTCGGCGTCGGCGTCGGTGATCGCCGCCCTGCCGCCGCTGGCGAGGAGGACGTCCCGGAGCAGGGTCCCGGCGTTGGCGGCGTCGGCCACGTCTTCGTCGATCGGCGACAGGCTCAGCGTCAAGGAAGTATTGAGGACTGGAGCGTGCGTGACCGGGGTGACGGTGATGGAGGCCGATGCGGTGGCGCTGCTAAAGGCGGTCCGGCCGCCGTTCTTCGTGGCGTTGCCCACGCCGCCGTTGGCGCCGGAGGTTTGGTCCCAGGCCCGGAACGTGATCGCCGGGGCCACCAGCCCGGTGAAACCGGGGTTCGGCACGAAGCGGATCCGCGTGGCCGTGTCGGCGGCCAAAAGCCGCGCCGAGGCGTTGGAGACCTTGCCCAGCGCCTTCCACGTGGCGCCGTTGTTGGTCGTGTACTCCCAGGCGCCCTGGGTTGTGCTGGCCGCAATGACGGCGACGCCCTCCTTGGCGTTGGCGTTCGGGTCGGTAATTGGATCCGTGCCGAGGCTTTGGAGCATCGTGGTGATGCGGGTGCCGAAATTCGTGACGTCCTCCTGCCGGACCGCGCGGAGGGTCATCGTATCGACGACGTTGAGCACCGGCGCCTGATTGAAACTCGAAACGAAACGGTTTAGGTTCAGCCGCCCGCCGGTGACCGTCCGGTTCACCAGGTCGGGCACCACGTCGACGGTATTGAGAATAAGTTGTTTGATGTAGTCGAGGCTGGAGCCCGGCTCGTAGGCCATTCCCAAGGCCACGGCGCCGGTCACGTGCGGGGTAGCCATCGAGGTGCCGTTCAGGGATGCGTAACGGCTCGGACTCCCGAGCAGGCCGGCAGCCGGCACGGTGCTCAAGATGTTGACCCCCGGGGCCCCCAAGTCCACCGAGGTCCGTCCATACTGCGAGAACGAGGCCAGACGATCGCTCGGGTCGGTGGCGGCCACCGCGATGATGCCCGGCAGATTGAAGCTGGAAGGATACGAGGGCCACATGTCGTTGTCGTAGCCGCTGTTTCCCGCCGCGGCCACGAACATGATGCCCGCGTCGTTGCTGGCCTTGATCGCATCGTACATCGCCTGAAAATACCCGGGGCCCCAACCCCAACTGTTGTTGCTGACCACAATGTTAATCCCGTAGCGGGTCTTCATCGTGGTCATGTAGTCGATGGCGGTAATCGCATCCGAGATTTGGCCGGACCCGAAGGAATCCAGGAACTTCAACGCCATGATCTTGACGTTCCAGTTGACCCCCACGACCCCAACGCCGTTGTTGCCCACCGCGCCAAACGTGCCCGCGGTGTGCGTGCCGTGGCCGTTGTCGTCCATCGGATCGGAGTCGTTGTTGGCCGCGTCGATCCCGTACACGTCGTCGACCCAGCCGTTGCCATCGTCATCTCTGCCGTTGCCGGCGATCTCGCCCGGGTTGACCCACATGTTGGCCGCCAGGTCGGGATGCGTGTAGTCGACGCCGGTGTCGATGTCGGCCACAACGACGCTGTTGGAGCCGCGGAAGATGTCCCATGCCTCCGGGGCGTCGATGTCGGCGTCGGCGACCCCGCCCCCCTGGCCCGTATTGTTCATCCCCCACAGTTCCGAAAACCGCGCGTCGTTGGGGATCGTCGCGTCGATGTGAACGACGCCGTCGGCCTCCGCGTAGCGCACGCCGGGATAGACGCTCCAGGTTGCCACGGCGGCCGACATCGCGGCCCGGAGCTCCTGGCCGGCCGTGTTGACCTCGATCACCGCGCCGTGGATCGAGGGAATCTCGCGCAAGAGCGCGGCGCCAAGATCGGCGGCGATGCGACCGGCGGATTCGAGGGCCACAGCATCGTCGAAACGCACGATCAGTCGGCTTAGTGGCGCCGGCTCCGAACCCACGGGCGACGATAGCGCCAGCCGCTGTTCGTCGACGGCCGCGGCGACACTCAGCAAGGTCCGCTCTTCAAGCGATTCGAGACCCTGCAATCGCGCACCCGGCAGGCGGCGCGCCGCGGTGTGCCGTGTTGTTGCCCGGGATCGTTTTCGTCGCCCGCCGACGATCGCACCGAGCCGCCGCAACGAGTTCAGAAGGCTGGCCATGAGACATCCCTCGATTATCACTGAATTAACGAATGCACCCGAGACAAGGCCACCGAAATCGTCGCAGATGGCCCACCTCTTGGGGTTGTGCCCCTCCGCACAAAAGATAATCTAGTCACCGCCAACTTGTCAAATAATTTCCCAACTTTTGGTTCCGCGCCTTGACAAGGCGCCGCCAGCGCAATCTACGACCGCAATCCGCCGCGCCTTTTGCTAATGCCATTTCGGGCCTCGAAATGATCTGGCCATTCCGGTTCTGGGCGTCATACGGCGCTATGGAGTGCGGCGACTTGTCGCCGCTTTTCCTTGGCGGTACAAAGTGGCCACCACCCAAAGAAACGACCACCCGCCAAGATACCAGAGTTTAAGACGTGGGGCAGGTTGCCAACCTGCCTTTCCCCGGTCGCAACGCTGGCAGGTTGGCAACCTGCCCCACGTTTGGCATTCTGGCGGTTGGTTGAAAGAAAAAAGAAAGCGGCGACAAGTCGCCGCACTCCATAGATGCGGCCGGGACGCGAAAGTCACATCCCGCGTTAGCGTTGGAACGGCTCTTATGAGGGGTATCTGTCTACCATCTGTATACTGCCAGCAAGAACGGCCATGAATCGCGTCTTACGTTGGGGCCACACAGCCTGGCGAACCCCAGCGTCATGGGCCAGATGTGGAAAATATGTGATTTGGGGGGTATGGGGGTTGATTTTTATTGCCTTTCGAGTTTTAATCAATCCGGTTGGGTTGTTCGCAATTCGTTTGACGGATTTACGGTTTTCCTCTATCAAATAGTTCGGACAGAGAATTGCAGGCTAGCGCCCTAGTTTTTTGCGGGGCTGGCCAGCTTTGGCGCTGGTTTCTTCAAGGAGTTATTCCATGGGGATCTGGAAGAGCTTGTTTCGTCGTAGCGCCACCGATAGCGGCACGCGGCGAGGGCCTCTTGCGAAGGGAAAGTCGCGGCGGAAAAGCGAGTTTGGCAAGCCGCGCGGGCTTCGCATGGAGCGCTTCGAGGAGCGGCTGCTCTTGAGCATCGAGCCGCCCAGCCTGGTGGCCATCGTGCCCAGGGAGGCCCAGATCCTGCTGGACGGCCAGAAGCTCAACGAGGCCCCCAAGGAATTCCTGCTCCGCTTCAATGAAGGCCAGACGATCGACACGCTCTCGCTGGCTACCGGAATCCAGTTGGTCCGCAGCGGCGGCGATGGCAAGTTCGCCGGCGAGCCCGACAATACCGTGCCCGACATGGTCGTTCCGATCGGCTGGGCGGGCCAGGCCGACGTGCCCAACGAGGTGATCCTCCGCTTCGCCGAGACCCTGCCCGACGATTCCTATCGGCTGAAGTTCTACGGCACCGCGCACACGGAGCTCTTCGGCGGCCGCGCCATCCCGCTGAGGAACACCGATTCGCCTCCCAAGCCCTTCAACGGCAAACTCGTCAACAGCCAATACGTGGGCCAAGACGAGACCCATCCCTTCTCGATCAACGTCGGTGCGCTGGTCACGGCGGTCGTGCCGCAGCCGGTCTCGCACGTGGCGCTGGAGGACGCGGTCCTCGATCTCAGCCCCACGACCCAGCCGACGATCGGCAACCAGCTCACGCTCCGGTACGGCTCGCGGGAAGAGACCTTCACGTTCGGTCCGGGAGTCGGCAACATCCCGCTCGGCGGCACCACGACGGCCACGCGAAACAACATCGTTACGGCGGTCAACGCGCGGTTCAGCCCGGGCGCCGACGTCACCGCCCGCGCGATCAAGGACGCGCAGGGGCGCGACCTGCGCGTGCAGTTCACCGGCGCCAGTTACGACGTGCAGGTCACCGAAAACGACCCCGCGCTGACCACGTCCAGGATCACGTATTCGATCCTCGACATCAAGAACTTCAGCGCCACCGGGCTGGTGGGCAAGAAGTTCAAGGTCCAGTCCGGGCAGCGAACGGAGGAATTCACCTTCATCGCGGTGGGCAGCGCGCCTACAGGCAACCAGGTCGCCCTGGGGAGCACCGCGGAGACGACCCGCAACAACATGGCCGCCCGCATCAACACGATCATGGGCCCGGACGTGGTCGCCTCGGCCACGACCGACGGGTCGGGCCAGAGGGTGCGCGTCGAGCTCACGGGGGCCGCGACCGTGCCGCGCCCCGCGGCGGGCAACACCGGCTTCACCGTCGTCGAGAGCAAGCTCCGGCAGCAGCGGAACGTCATTGAAGTCTATTTCAACGACGACGAGCTGCTGGAAAACTCGGCGGAGACCGTCTCGCACTACTCGCTGTTCCCGATGAAGGACCCGGGCAATCCGGCCGACAATGCCGCCTCGGTGATCACCGTCGACTTCACCGCGCTGGGCAGCGTCGCCAACCTGCCTGGAAAGCAGTTCACGGTCACCAACGGGGGCGCCAATGCCATGCACGAGTTCGTCACCGTGGTGACGGGCCCGAACCAGATTCTGATCAACACGGCAACCGACACGGTTTCCAGCGTGGCGGCGAAGATGCGGGACGCGATCCTGAACGATGTCTCGCTGGGGGTGAGGGTCGATTCGTCGGGCGCGAAGGTCGCGCTGGATGGCGGCCAGACCGTGCCGAGCTTCGTCGATGGCGGCGGGGTTTTGGCCACGGGGTTTCGATTTGCCGCCGGTCCGGTCAACCCGGCGACCGCCACCTACGACCCGGCGCGCAACCTGGTCACCTTGGCTTTCGATTTCAATCTCGACGCTTACGCGACCGGCGCGCTGCGCCTGCGGATCGGCGACGATTACTACGCCACCGACACGTGGGTGATTTCGGCTGCCGGCGACCCGGACGACGGCCCCTTGACCCTCGTGGACGCTTCGACATTCCGCACCGTCCCCGCCGCGTCCATCCCCGAGGGGGACATATTCTACGTGAGTCACCGGGTGCCGCTGGACAGGACCGATCCGGAAACGGTCACCTTCGAGTTTGACCGAGACAACGTCTACAATCCCAGTAATGTTCGGGTCAATATCGCGGGCGCGGTGTCGGCTGC
The DNA here is from genome assembly GCA_964438165.1 of uncultured Planctomycetaceae bacterium. Taxonomy (GTDB): domain Bacteria; phylum Planctomycetota; class Planctomycetia; order Pirellulales; family Thermoguttaceae; genus CALFBP01. The sequence continues at coordinate 32,781 of CAYTJV010000006.1, forward strand.
GGACGTGGCCGACGCGGTGGCCAAGGCCATCAACGAGGCGAACCGCTTGCGCGGCCTGGTGGTGGTCGGCACGCCGACGACGGCGGTGGTGACCGAGGCCCAACCGGGGATCGTGGTCACGCCCACCTCGGGTTTGACGACGACGGAAGCGGGCGGGAGCGCCTATTTCACGGTGACGCTGGCCACGAAGCCCACGGCCGACGTGACCATCCCGCTCACCGTCAGCGACGCGACCGAGGCAGCGCGCTCGCCCGCCAGCCTCACCTTCACGCCCGCCAACTGGAACGTGTCCCAGACCGTCACGGTGACCGGCGTCGACGACCTGGTCGATGACGGCAACGTCCCCTACACCGTCCAGACGGGCGTAGCAACGAGCACCGACGCGAACTACAGCGGCATGAACGCCGCCGACGTCTCGATCACCAATACCAACGACGACTTCTCGTCGCTTCGCGTCACGCCGGCCTCGGGCTTGACCACGACCGAGGCCGGGGGCACCGCGCAATTCAGCGTGGTGCTGAGCGTGCAGCCGAGCGCGAACGTGTCCGTCACCGTCTCGTCCAACGACGTGACCGAGGGCCTGGTCTCCTCCGGCGCTCAGGGACCGGCGGCTAGCATCACCCTGACGTTCACCCCAGGCACCTGGAACGTCCCCCAGTGGGTCACGGTCACGGGGCAAGATGATACGGTGGGCGACGGCGACGTGACGTACAACGTTACCCTGAACCCAAGCAGCATTGGCGATGCCAACTACGCGGCCTTGCCCGCCACGAATCTGTCGGTCATCAACTACGACAACGAGAAGGCCGGGATCACGGTTACTCCGGTGGCAGGCCTGGCCACGACCGAATGGGGCAGCACGGCACAATTCACGGTCAAGCTCGACGCTCAGCCGAGTTCCAACGTCACGATTGGCCTTTCGACAGGCGATCCGACCGAGGGAACCATTACTTCCCCGGCCTCCCTCACCTTCACGCCCGGCAACTGGAACACACCTCAGACCGTCACCGTGAGGGGCGTCAACGACGTGCTGGTCGACGGCGACATCGCTTATACGATCGTCACGGCCCCGGCGGTCGGCGGTGGCGTGGCGTACAACGGCATGAATGCCGCCGACGTTTCGGTCACGAACATCGACAGCCCGCCGTTAGGACCCGTTCAGACCACAGACTTTGCGGGGCTTTCCCAACTCGCTTTGCGTCCGCCCGATCCGATCGCCGCGGCCGGTCCGTCCAACCTGGTGGCCATGGTCAACAGCGAGATCGGCATCTTTGCCAAGGACGGCACGCAAATCGCCGCGTCGCCGCTGGGCACCTTTTTTGACTCCGTCGATCGCGATTTCTTCGGTCCGTTTGATCCGTGGGTGGTTTACGACCGCTACTCGGACCGTTACATCGTCCTGGCGGAGGAAACGGATCAAGTCGACGAGACCTACGTGCTGATTGGCATTTCCACGTCCAACAATCCCAACGACCTCAACCTTGCCAGCGCGGGAGGCGACTGGTACGTCTACAGCATTTCGACTTCGTTCGATTTCGGCGGCGGGTCGGCTTGGCTCGACTACCCGAAGATCGCCGCCGACGCCGACAGCCTCTACGTCACCGGCAATTACTTCCTCTACGCTGGCGGCGGCGGGTTTGAAGGCGTCTTGATCAGCCGATTGGACAAGACGCCGATGCTCAGCGGCACGCTGGGGACCCGGACCAACATCGTGGCGCCCTCGGGCGCCTTCACCTTGCAGCCCGCGCAAAGCATCGGCCGGCCGGCCAGCGACCCTCAGTTGTTTGTCGATAACTTCTCTAATTTCGGGACGGGGATCACCGTTTGGGAGCTGGATGACAGCAACGTGCTGACTCAGGTCGCCAACGTCGGCGCGGCCTGGAGTTGGTCTGCCGTCGATGCGCCGCAACCGGGCACCTCCTTTACGCTGGACAATCTCAGCCCGCGCCTCATGAACGCCGTCTGGCGCAACAACTCGCTCTGGACCACGCACACGGTCGACGTGGGCGGAGAGAACAGGGTGCGGTGGTACGAAGTGGACACCACCGGCGGCTCGTACTCGCTGGTGCAGCAGGGCGACATTGACCCCGGCGCGGGAATCCACACCTTCATGCCCGCCATCGCGGTCGACGGCGCCGGCAACATGGGAATCACCTATACGCAGAGCTCCACGAGCCAATACGCGACCATGATGGTCACCGGGCGACGGGCAGGCGATGCGCCCGGGACCACCTTTCCCGGTATGGCGGTCAGGACCAGTTCTACCTTCTACGTGGACTATCGCTGGGGCGATTATGCCGGTATTTCGGTCGATCCGAGCGACGACAGCACGTTCTGGGCGTTCCACGAGTATGTCGTGGACAACTTCACGTGGGGCACGTGGTGGGGCAGTTTCCAATTCGCCTCCGTCGCTGGGCCGGGTATCAAGGTCATCGCTCCCAGTATTGTGAGCACCAGCGAGTCCGACGTATCGTTGGGCACGAGGGGCGCTTTCAGCGTGTTGCTCGACACGCAGCCCGCAGCCAACGTGACCATCCAGGTTCGCTCCAGCAACGCGGCCGAGGGCCTGGTCTCCTCCGGCGCTCAGGGCCCCGCGGCCAGCATTACCCTGACGTTCACCCCGGGGAACTGGAACGTGCCCCAAGTGGTCGCGGTGACGGGGCAAGAGGACGCACTGGTCGATGGAAACGTCGGTTATACGATCTTTACCGACCCGGCCACCAGCCCCGATCCGAACTACAACGCGCGGAACGCAGCCGACGTGTCGGCCCGCAGTCCCGAAAACTCGTAGCCCCCAGACCTCGGCCTGACCGACCGGCGCCGTTCCGCCTGGTCGACCACGGGGTG
>CAYTJV010000007.1:0-35265 GCA_964438165.1 uncultured Planctomycetaceae bacterium
CTACATCCTCAGCCGCGATGGGAAGAAGCAATACGACATGAAGCCGGAATACGCCACGCGCACCGGTGCGCTGCGATTCATCCTGGGCGACGTCCGCGATTACTATCGCATTCGGGAGGCATTCCGCGGCATCGACGTGGTGTTCCACGCGGCCGCCCTGAAGCAGGTTCCCAACTGCGAATATGCTCCTTACGAGGCCGTGCGAACGAACGTCGAAGGCGCTGAGAACGTGCGCCGCGCGGCCATCGAGCAAGGCGTGGAAACGGTCGTTGCCATCAGCACCGACAAGGCCGTAAAGCCCGTGAACGTGATGGGCATGTCGAAAGCCATCCAGGAGCGGATCATGCTCCATCCGGTCAACGGCGAATCGGGCACGCGGTTCGTTTGCGTGCGTTACGGCAACGTGCTGGGGAGCCGCGGCAGCGTGGTCCCCCTGTTCTGCGAATGCGTCATGCAGGGAAAGCCCATCCCCATCACGCACCCCGGCATGACGCGCTTCCAGTTGACCCTTCACCAGGCGGTGCAGCTTGTCCTCTGGGCGGCGGTCAAAGGGGAAGGCGGCGATCTCTGGGTCCGCAAGATGCCGGCCGCCAAGATCAGCGATCTGGGACGCGTGCTAGCTTTCGGCTTGACGGGACAGCCAGACTACCCGCAGCAGATCCTGGGGACTCGCCCGGGCGAGAAAATGCACGAGGTTTTGGTCTCGGAAGAGGAAATGTGGCGGGCCACGGAATTGGACGAACACTTCCTGGTTCCCTCGTGGGCCAAGTCGGTCGACAAACCCGGCATCACCGACGGCCCTTTCGAGGAGTACGCCTCGAACGACGTTCACCAATTGGACGATGGCGAACTGCTGGATCTGTTGCAGTCGGACGGCTGGATCACCAAACACCACCAGCCCGGCCCCAAAGCGTTGCGCCACGCCCATGCGCAGACCGACGAGGAACTGCACGAGCACCAGAAGTCTCCGCCGAGAGAGATGCGCAGGGCGGCCTGAAGTCCTCGCGCTTGCGGTTGCCCACATCCCCGACTGGATTCACGGTGAAGTCACTCATGGGACAAGCGGTTCCCCTGTTCAAGGTCTTTCTGCCCCCGGAGGAGGCGCTGCTTCCGCGCCTCCGCGACGTCCTCTACGGCGGACAGATCAGCGAGGGTCCTCCGGTGTACGAATTCGAGCGGCGGTTCGCCGAGTTCGTGGGCCTCCCCCAGGTGCTTTCGTTCTACAGCGGCACGGCGGCGTTGCACGCCGCCTTACTTCTTGCGGGCGTCCAGCCTGGCGACGACGTGATTTCCACGGCGATGACCGCCGAGCCCACGAACATGGCCATCCGCCACGCGGGGGCGCGGATCGTGTGGGCGGACGTCGATCCGCGGAACGGGAACCTCGCCGCGGCGTCGATCGCCCAGCGGATTACGCCACGCGTCAAGGCGATCATGGTCGTCCACTACGGGGGCATCCCGGCCCCGATGCGAGCCATCCGCGCGATCGCCGAGGCGGCGGGCATTCCCGTGATCGAGGATGCCGCCCATGCCCTGGGGGCCCGCTATGGCGGCAAGCCGATCGGCAGTGACTCCGAGTACACGATGTTTTCCCTCCAGGCCATCAAGCACATGACCACCGTGGACGGCGGCATGCTCGCCTGCCGCCGGTCAGAAGATTTGTCGGCAGGGAGGAAGCTGCGATGGTTCGGCATCGACCGGCACGCGCCCCGGACCGAAGTCGACGTGGACGTGGTCGGTTACAAGTACCACATGAACAACGTCAACGCGACGGTTGGACTGGTGCAGTTGGACCACATCGGCCCAGTGATCGAGCGCCACATCGCCAACGGCAAATACTTCGACGAGCATTTTCGGGGCATCCCGGGACTGGAACTCTGCGCCTGGGACGAGGAAGCGGAGCCGTCCTACTGGTTCTACACGGTGCTGGCGGAGCATCGCGACGACCTGGCACGCTACCTTTCCGAGCAGGGCATCGGCAACTCGCTGGCCCACCGCCGCAACGATCTGCATTCCGTTTTCGCTTCCAGCCGCTGCGACCTGCCGGGGCTCGATGCCTTTTATTCCCGGATGCTCCACATCCCCTGCGGCTGGTGGGTGACCGATGAGATCCGACAGCGCATGGTGGACGTGATAAAGGGAGGCTGGTGAATCGTGAACGGGTACACAGTCAAAGCAGCAAAGGTCTTTCGGCATGCTTGTTGGGAAGGTCTTAAGAAGGTTGGCGTGACTCCCAAAACGATGGCCCGTCTTACCGGAACCACTGCCCTCGCTCCCGAACAAATCGACCTGCTCGAGCAGATGCGCAAAGACAATCGCGCCGCGCCGCCTCCGTATCGTGCAAGCGAGATCTGGACTCGCCTGGAACGTCGATTCGAAGATTGGTTCTACTGGGAAGGGATCGATGAAGTCGAACAGCAGACGATGAACGGATTCTTTTCCAGCCCGCGTCCCGAGGATCCGAAACTCCTGCGCTACGCCTGTTGGCTGCTCTATCAGAACCTCAAGTCTCGCGACAAGCTGGGGCTCTTGGCCAGGATCCCGGGAACGGTCAGTCCGGCGTCGGGCTATGCCTTCGAGTTCGAGGGGCGCACAATTTCCTGGGATCTCTTGATCTCGCTGGACAGCTTGTACGCTATGGGCGAGGTCAATGAAGCCATCTTTTCTGAACGCGTGATCGTAGCCGATATCGGGGCGGGATGGGGCCGCATGGGATACGTGCTGAGAATGGCGAACCCCAAGGCCATTTACGTCGTTCTCGATTTGCCCGAGGCCCTCTTGGTTTCTTCCACCTACCTGCCGCGGAAGCTTCCACGGCAAAGGGCCCTCAGCTACCGAGAAAGCCGAAGCATCCCCTCTTTCAACAAGCGCTCTCTAGGCACTTGGGAATGTGCGTTTCTGGGGGCGCAGGATCTGGAGCGGTTCGAGGACAAGTCCCTGGACTTCGTGGTCAACATTTGCAGCTTTCAAGAGATGACCCTCGAGCAAGTAGAACAATACTTCGCCATCATCGACCGCAAGCTGCGCGGAACGTTGTACACGCTCCAGCTTTGGAGCCACAAGACGCACACGTGGGAGCTGGGAGAGGTGTCGGGCTACGACGCATACCCTTTCCGGCCACACTGGCAGTTGCAATATGCACGCAATGCTGCCTGGTCGGACTTATACTTCGAAGCTGCGCTGTCGGTGCCTTGAGCCGGAGAGATGGTGTGGCGCAGATTCCCCTATACCAGGTGCATATTCCGCCCGGCGTCGGCGAGGCCCTGGAGCCGGTGTTGCACTCCCGCCAGTTGGCTAGCGGACCGCACACGCGGCGTTTCGAGGGCTTGCTCCGAGAGTACCTCGGCAATCGGTGGATCACGGCCACCGGCGATGCCTCCACGTCGATCACGCTTTGCCTTTACCTGGCCGGAGTGCGTCCGGGAGACGAAGTCCTGGCCTCGCCCATGGCCTGCCTGGCCACGAATGAACCGGTCCTCAACCTCTTCGCACGCGTCCGCTGGTGCGACGTCCGCCCCGATACGGGCAATCTTGATCCCGAAGACCTCGTGAAACGTATCACGCCGCGCACCAAGGCCATCCTCGTATTCCACTGGGCGGGCAATCCGGCGGACCTCGCGGCCATCTACCGCATTGCTCGTGAACACCGCCTGCCCATGGTCGACGATGCCTCGGAGTCGCTGGGGGCTGAGTACGAGGGGCAGAAGATCGGCAACACCGGGTCGGACTTCACCGTGTTTTCGTTTTATGCCAACCGTCACATCACCACCGTCGAAGGGGGCGCGATCGCTTTCGGGAAGGAGGCGGACTACGAGCGCGGGCGATGGCTGAAACGCTACGGAATCCACCAACCGTCGTTCCGGGACGGGCAGGGCGAAATCGACCCCCGCTCGGACATTCCCGAGGCCGGATGGAACACGGCCATGCACGAGATCTCGGCTGCGGTGGGCGTCCTCCAGATGCAGCACCTGCCGGCGATCATCGCCCGGCACCAGGCCAACGGAGAGTACTACGACGAGGCATTGGCCGGCGTGCCGGGGATCACCTTGCTGAACCGGCTGCCGAACACGCGTTCCGCGCACTGGGTCTACACGCTGCTGGCCGAGAACCGGGACGGCCTACTGCGGCGTCTGCGAGAGCAGGGTATCCAGGCGTCCAAGGTCCACCTGCGCAACGACCTCTATTCGTGCTTCGGACCGCCGCAGGGCGACCTGCCCGGCGTGGACTGCTTCCAGGCGCACTGCTTGAGCATTCCCTGCGGCTGGTGGGTCTCGGCTGAGGAGCGACAGGACATCGCCGATTGCGTCAAGGGTGGTTGGTAGGCTCCAGGATGGATGTCGCCATCGAATCGTGCGACCACGAGACCTTTCCGGCGTTGGTGTCGCTGCTGAACCGAGAGTTCATCGCCGGTCGCAATCGCCGCCAGTCGCTTTCCGTCCGTTTTCCGCAACTGCTTTGCCCGGAGAACATGCCGAATCTACTGGTCGCACGGTGCGACGGAGCGCTCTGTGCCGCCTTGAGCCTCAGGGTTTTCCGTTGGCTGGCTGGAGGTCGTCTATGGAAAGGGGCGATGGTGGGGCTGGTCTGCACGGATCCGCAATACCGCGGTCGTGGGCTGGGGACCACCTTGATGCGCTGCGTCCATTCGCGTCTGCGCGAGCGTGCCGTGGACTTTGGGGTGCTGTGGACCACTATCCCGGACTTCTACCAACGGGAAGGCTGGACCTCGCACGACCGCGGCGCTTTGGGGATAGCGCCGGGACAGCGTGACGCAAGGGAAGAATGTAGCCTCGTGCCTCGGCCGTGCCGCGAAGAGGACTTCGCCTGGCTGGAATCGGTTCGGGCCCGATGGCAGCCACAACGCGTGGTCAGAACTTTCCGCGATTATTGCGTCATTCCCCCTTCGTGCGATCGGGTGCACTGCTTCTCTTGTGTTTCGCCTCGAGAAGGCGAGGGCTATGCGCTCGTGGGCGAGCGCGGTGATACGGGCTTGGTATACGAACTGCTAGGCGACCCACCCGCTCTGAAGAGCCTTTGGCATGCGATCCGTTCCCGCTACTGCCGGGTCTACGTGAACGAGCGATGGGAAAGCCCCACCCACGCATGGCTGACAGCCCACGGCCCGATTGGCTGGGAGCCGCAATCCCATACGATGTGGCTTGGCATCTCCGCCGATTTCCAGGAGTGCGACTGGAGTGAATGGCATATTGCCTATTACGACCGGATTTAGATGTCTCAACTCAAACGCAATCTGATCGCGAACGTGGCCGGGAGGGCCTGGTCGACGCTCTCCGTCTACCTGTTTGTTCCCTTCTACCTGGCCTACCTCGGCATCGAGGCGTACGGGATCGTCGCCCTGTACGCGGTGCTGCTGAACCTCGTCGCCGTCGCAGACCTTGGGATCAAGGGTACGCTGAGCCGCGAGATGGCTCGCCTCTCGGTGGATCGCGGCGATTCGGTTGCCATGCGCGATCTGGTGCGTACCGTGGAAATTCTCTTTTTGGGTCTTTCCCTGGTGATCTCGGCGGCGTTCGTGGTTGTCGCGCCCGCGCTGACACTCGGCTGGGTGAATGCGCAGGACATCGACCCGGAGACGGTCACGCTCGCCTTTCGCTTGATGGGGCTCTCGATCGCATGGTGCTTCCTCTCCCAAGTTCATCAAGCCGGACTGGTGGGATTGCAGCGTCATGTCCTGCTGAACAACCTTCTCATCGCGCTGGGCGTGGTGCGGGGCTTCGGGAGCATCCTGGTCCTGGCGACGATTTCCGCCACGGTGACGGCCTTCTGCGCCTTTCAAGTTCTGGTCAACGCCGCCCAAGCCGTGCTGCTGGCGGTCGCCCTGTGGCGATCGCTTCCGGTTGCCGATGGACCGCCCCGGTTCCGGCTGGGTCTGTTGCGCGAGACCTGGCGTTACACGCTGGGCATGGCGTTGATCAGCGTGGATGCGGCCCTGCTGACGCAGTTGGACAAGCTCGTGGTCAGCAAGTGCCTCCCCTTGGCGACGCTTGGCCTGTACAGCCTCGGCAGCATGGTGGCCCAGGCGCCGATCCTGCTGGTCGCTCCAATCTCGACGGCGATCCTGCCTTGGTTCACTCAACTCGTCGAGATGGGTGAAACCAGGCGATTGCAGTTGGCCTATCACAAGTTTTGCCAACTAGCCTCGGCGATGTCCATCCCCGTGGCGATGGTGCTCGGGATGTTCTCCCGCGAGGTGATCCTGATCTGGACCCGGGACCCGGTCGTGGCCGGGCAGGCCGGCCAGTTCACAGCGATTCTCCTCATTGGCAGCCTCTGGCTGTCCCTGCTGGTGATTCCCTTTTGTCTGGCTCTGGCCTACGGATGGACCGGCCTGAATGTGGCCGTGGGAATCGCGGCGGTCGTTCTGTTTGCGCCTCTGACAGTGCTGCTGGCCGGCAGCTTCGGCCTGACCGGCGTCGCGATGGCCTGGCCGGGGCTTCACCCCGCGACTGGCCTCGTCTACATGCCTCTGCTGCACCGGCGTACTCTGCCCGGCGAGTTGCTCCCCTCGTGCTGGGGCGACACGCTGCTCCCCCTGGTGTCCACGGCGGTGGTGGTTGCCCTGGGCCGCTGGAGCATGCCGGAGGGGCTTTCCCCCTCCGGACTCCTCTTGTGGCTGGGCGCGGTGGGAATCCTCGCACTGCTGGCTGCGTGCCTCTCGGCCTCGGAGCTGCGACGCGATCTGCTTCAGCGGTGCCGGCACGCAATTGGCGCCGCGCGGGCAAAGAACGACGTGAAGGCCGACATCGATACCACAAGATCGGGAGACTTTCCCGCTTTCCAGGAGATCCATAATGCACACGGTTGCCGTGGGGCCGGTGCCCCTGCTGTCCATTGTCGTGGCGACGCGGAACCGCAGTGGATACGCCGTTTCCGCGATCCGCGCAATCCTGGGGATTCCGAATGCGAAGTTCGAGCTGATTGTTCAGGACAACAGTGACGATCGGGAACTGGAGCGGCAACTGGCCTGGGCGCACGGGGATGCCCGCCTGCACTATGCCTACACGTCGGAGCGAAAGTCGGTCATCGACAACTTCAACGACGCGCTGGGCAAGGCGACCGGGCAGTACGTGACTATGCTGGGGGACGACGACGCAATCAACCCGGAGCTGCTGGCGGCGGTGGCCTGGGCCAAAGCGCAGGCACTGGACTGTCTGATCTCCTCGCGGCCCGCCCAATACTGGTGGCCCGATATTCACTTCCGTCTCCTAGGCGACAGCGCCGCGGGCACGCTGGACCTGACCGCGTTTACGGGAAAGGTCTCGCATCCAGATCCCCAAGAGCAGCTTTGGCGGTGTGCCAGAGAGGCCGCCCGCGGGCTCTGTGACCTGCCGCGGACCTATTACGGCGTGGTCAAGCGGGAGTGCCTGGAGCAGTTGCGCGAGAAGACCGGCGCCTATTGCCGAGTGAGCCCCGACATGTCGATCGCCGTGGGTCTGGCAGACTGCGTGCAGCGCATGGCCAAGATCGACTACCCGCTCTTCCTGCCGGGAAGCTCCGCCAAGAGCACCGCGGGCATGGGTGCGAGGGGGAAGCACGTGGGCAGGCTCGAGGACCAACCCCACCTGCCAGAGGAGTGTATCCGCAACTGGTCCGATCTGGTGCCTCGCTACTTCTCCGGCCCAACGATTTGGGCGGAGGCCTGCGTCCAGACGCTTCGGGCGGCCGGCCGCGACGACGTGTTGCGCGAGTTCAATTTGCCTCTGCTTTATGCGAGCTGTCTGGTTTTCGACCGCAGTTGGTGGCGTGTTGCGATTAAGAGCTTCGGCCGCGCTCGGCGCGCTGTCGGCAAGGGCATCGCGTGGGGCAGTCTGAAGCTTGCCTCGTATTACGTGTCCACCTGGTACTTGCGCGCGCAGTCCCTTTGGCGAAACCTCACTAAGTCGTCGAGCGTCTCGACCACCAGGGCGATTCGCGGGATCTGCGACGTTGAGACGGCCGTCCTGCGATTGACGGAGCACCTTCAGTCGAACGGTGTGTCGCTAGGATTGTTCCTGGATTTTCCCCCGAACGAGGGGAGTTCGCCCGAATGCGGGGAAACCGCTCTTGACGGGGACGACCCCAAGGACTACCGATGTGCCGCTCTGGAGAGCAATCAGACTGTCCGATGAACGACCGAGCCTGCATTGAATGCCCCGGAGGAGGAGTGCGCAACGCATGAGCCTGTCGTCAATTCCTGACAATCCATCCCTGCTCCCGTCCGATCTTCGGCCCGGCGCGCCGCGCCGCGATGGCGTGGATTACCTGGTATTCAAGTCGGCGGGGCTGGGTTCTGGGCGGGTGGAGTTGAAAGGGGATTTGCGGTTCGTCCTGTGGCGGCCCGCGCCGTGGCGGATTCGGCCGCTTACTTTGGGCCGCAAGAGCGCCTTGTGGTGGCTCGCCCATTACTTGCGCGTCTTCCGCAACCGGGACTACTCCGTTCTCCTCATCGTCAAAGGCGACAGGATTGCCCATCGGTCGTGCGCGATCCCGGCCTGTTTCCGTTGGCGCTTCATGCCGCCGGACGACCTTCAGATCTCGAGCACCTGGACCGAACCCGAGTGCCGCGGGCGCGGGCTGGCGACGATCGCACTCAGAAAACTGATGGTTTTTGAACCGCCCGGGCCGCCAGTTCTGGTACCTCACCAGAGTGAACAACGCCGCCTCGGTGGCGGTCTGCCACAAGGCCGATTTTCAGTATGTCGGCACGGCACGCCGCACGAGCCGCCTGGGAACGCGAATCCTGGGGTCGTTCGAGATGTGCCGGGACGCGATGGATGAGCTAGACACAAAGAGGATCGCATGAATATTTGGCTTGTCACGATTGGCGAACCGGTTCCCGTGGGCGACGGCTCGAAAGACAGGCTGCACCGCACAGGGTATTTCGCGCGCTTCCTCGCGGGGCACGGACATCGGGTGACTTGGTGGACTTCTACCTTCGATCACTTCCGCAAGAAGCACTGGTTCCCGGCAGATCATACCGTCCACCGGGGCGAGCAGCTTGAGATCCGGATGCTGCACGGCTGCGGATACTCGTCGAATGTATCGTTGGCGCGATTCCGCGATCACCGGCAGATTGGCTTCAAGTTCGCCCGACTGGTCCGCGCGCAATCGGCGCGGCCGGACATCGTCCTGGCTGCCTTGCCGACGATCGAGCTATGTGCGGAGGCTGTCGCCTACGGCAAGGAGCGGGGCGTGCCCGTGGTCTTGGACATGCGGGACATGTGGCCGGACATCTTCGTCGATACCGCGCCGGCTCCCGCACGCCCGGTTGCCCGGCTGTTGCTCGCTCCGCTGTTCCGTCAGGCCCGCACCGCGTGTGCCGGAGCCACTGCCATTACCGGGATCACGGAGCTTTTCGTCGAGTGGGGACTGAGGCGTGGCGGACGGACGCGCTCGCCGCTGGATCGGAGTTTCCCGATGGGTTACGTCTCGACCCCCCCGGCTGCCGAGGCGATCCGAAAGGCCGAACAGTATTGGGACAACCTGGGAGTCCCCGCCAACCCATCGGGCTTCCTGGTTTGTTTCTTCGGGACCTTCGGACGGCAGCTTGACCTGGAGACGGTCCTACGTGCGGCGAGACGGCTGCAATCGCTGGGCAAACCGATTCGCTTCGTTCTCTGCGGCAGCGGCGACCGTCTGGACTATTTTCGGCGAGCCGCAGCTGACTTAAAGAACGTGATGCTGCCCGGCTGGGTCGATGCCGCGGCGATGTACGTTCTCATGCGCCGCTCGAAGGTCGGTCTGGATCCACTGCCCTCGCGCTACGACTTCCTGGCCACGATCAACAACAAGGCCATCGAATACACCAGTGCCGGCTTGCCGGTGATTTCCAGCCCGAACCGTGGCGTGCTCGCGGAGCTGTTGGCCCGAGAGCAGTGCGGCTTGAGCTACGACGACGGTAATGCCGACGCCCTGGCGGGCCTCTTGTCGCAACTTTGCGACGAGCCGGCGAGAGTCGAACAGATGTCCAGAAACTCGGTCGGGCTGTTTCATCGCATGTTCACCGCCGAGCGGGTGTACGGTGAGATGATGGCGCACCTGGAGCAGATCGCCGCCGGCGCTGGGAAATCCTCGTTACTCCAAGGAGTCGCGGCATGAGCCGGGAACTGGCCACGCGCGATTGGTACGGCGCCTACTACCGCGGCAAGGGCTCCGATCGAAACGACCTGCGGGCAAACCGAGGCGTGCTGTTCCAAACCCTGGCCAGCGAGGCCGCCGTGGTGCGGGCGTGCTATGCCATCGGCCACGACCCCACCCGGGCAAAGGTCCTTGAGGTGGGCTGCGGCGCCGCCGGCGACCTTTACCAGTTGCTGCGCCTGAAATACTCGCCCGCCAACGTCGTCGGCATCGACATCCTCGCCGAACGCATTGCCGAGGCGCGGTCCCTCTATCCTCAGGTCCGCTTTGTCCAGGGCGATGCCAGCCGGATGGACTTCCCGGACGCCGCCTTCGACCTGGTGTTCGAATCGACCATGTTCGCCACGCTCCCCGACGACGAGCTCAGCCAGGGAATCGCGCAGGAAATGATCCGCGTGTGCCGGCCGGGAGGATACTTGTTGTTGGTCGACTGGTGGATGCCGAAGCCGGGAGATCCGGCCTACAAGGCGCTCACGAGAAGAAGACTGCGGCAGCTCTTTTCCGTCGGCCTGGAGACTCGCCTTGTGGGAACATACCGGGGAGCGCTCGTCCCGCCCGTCGGACGGTGGCTCTCGCGATTCCTCCCTAGCCTCTATTTCGCCACAGCGCGGCTTTTTCCGTTCTTGGTCGGACAGGTGGCATACCTTCTGCAGAAACCGCTGGGATCCGTGCAGGAGCAGGTTCCGATTCTCGAAACAGGGTCCATGAAACGTCATCTCACGGAGGATCGCACGTATGCTGAAACGCGTGTTTGACATCGGCGCCAGTCTGGTCGGCCTGATCGTCTTCTCGCCGCTGCTTGTGGGCATTGCCGTGTGGATCAAGCTCGATTCGCCGGGCCCGGTGTTCTACCGCGGACGCCGCGCGGGGCGCAACGGCAAGCCGTTCGGCATCTTCAAGTTCCGCTCCATGGTCACGAACGCCGACAAGGTCGGCGGCCCGTCGACTTCGGGCGACGATCCGCGCGTGACCCGCAGCGGACGGTTCATTCGCCGCTTCAAGCTCGACGAGTTGAGTCAGCTTATCAACGTGCTTGCGGGACACATGAGCCTGGTCGGGCCGCGGCCGGAGGTGGTCGACAAGATCGAGCAGCTTCGCGGAGAACAGCGCAAGATCCTTGATTTTCGGCCCGGCATTACCGATTGGGCATCGATCTGGAACTCTGACGAGGGAGGGCTGCTGGCGGGGACCGCGGACCCCGACGCCGCGTACGAAGCGGTGATCCGCCCCACCAAGCTCCGACTGCAAATGCTCTATTGCGAGACGAGGAGCTTTTGGGGTGATCTGAAGATCATCCTCTACACGGTTTTCAAGATCGTCCGAAAGAGTTGGGTCCCGAAAGAGCTCCATGGATACCCAACCTTTGAGCAGATGCGAGCCGAAGTCGACCAACTCATCGCGGCCGAGGCGGCACGGAGGCAAAATGACCCGGCGTTCCAGCAGCGGGCCGCCGCGTAAGGCGTGGAGCACGTTTTCAACGTGCTCGGCACGATGGAATCGTGCCCCACAACAACACTGTGCATTGGACGGAGGACGCTGACGATGCTTCAAACGATGACTCGGAAAACGGTTCCCTTTTTCGATTACCCTGATGTTTTCACGTCGCAGGAAGCGGAGCTCCTGTCGGTGATTACCGACGTCGGGCGCCGCGGGGCGTTCATCCTTCAACGCGACCTGGCCCAGTTCGAGGAAAACCTGGCCTGCTACGTCGGGGCCAAGTACGTGGTCGGCGTAGCGAACGCGACCGACGGCTTGCTCCTGGCAGCCCGTGCCGCCGGGATTGGTCCGGGCGACGAGGTGATCTTCTCGTCCCACACCATGGTGGCCACGGCGACCGCGATCCATTTCGCCGGTGCTCAGCCGGTGCCGGTCGAGTGTGCGGCGGACCACCTCATCGATCCCGCCGCGGTCGAGGCCGCGATCACGCCGCGGACCAAGGCCATCATGCCCACGCAGCTCAACGGGAGAACCGCCAACATGGCCGCTTTGCAGGCGATTGCCGACAAGCACGGGCTGCTGATCGTCGAAGACGCGGCTCAGGCCCTCGGCTCTCGATTCCGCGGGAAGGCGGCGGGAACGTTCGGGG
This sequence comes from uncultured Planctomycetaceae bacterium, assembly GCA_964438165.1. Taxonomy (GTDB): domain Bacteria; phylum Planctomycetota; class Planctomycetia; order Pirellulales; family Thermoguttaceae; genus CALFBP01. The sequence continues at coordinate 12,224 of CAYTJV010000007.1, forward strand.
TGGCTGGCGCCGTGAGCTTCTATCCGGCCAAGACGCTGGGATGCCTCGGCGACGGCGGATGCGTGATGACCAACGACCCTGCCGTGTACGAGAACGTTCTTCTCCTCCACGACCACGGCCGCGACGCCTCGGGTGAAGTCGTCGTATGGGGACTCAATTCCCGTCTCGATAATCTTCAGGCCGCCATCCTCGATTTCAAGTTGAAAAGCTATGACCGGGTGGTTGCCCGGCGCCGGGAAATCGCCTCAATGTATCAGGAACAGTTGGGCACGCTGCCGCAACTCCGCCTGCCCCCCGCCCCGGATGCCGATCCCGATCACTTCGACGTTTACCAGAACTACGAGATCGAGGCGGAGAACCGCGACGCGATTCGGGCCTTCCTCAGGGAACAAGGGATCGGGACCTTGATCCAGTGGGGCGGAAAAGCCGTGCACCAGTTCAAGAAGCTCGGCTTTACGCAACGATTGCCGTACACCGAAGCCATGTTTACCCGGTTGCTCCTGCTTCCCATGAACGTCTCTCTCAGCGACGACGACGTGGAGTACGTGTGCAGTTGCATCAACGGTTTCTACGCCTCCGGAGAGCCAGGATGAATCGGGAAACGCTCTGCGAATTCTACCGCTCGATGGTCCTGATCCGCGTCGCCGAGGAGCGGATTGGAGAAATGGTCGAATCGGGCGACGCGCGCTGCCCTTGCCATCTCTATATCGGCCAGGAGGCGATCGCCGTCGGCGTTTGCTCGGCGATGGATCGGGGCGACACGGTTTGGGGCAACCATCGCTCGCACGGACACTACCTTGCCCGTGGAGCGAGCCTGACCGGCCTTCTCGCCGAGGTCCTGGGCAAATCGACCGGCTGCGCGCGGGGACGCGGCGGGTCGATGCACCTATACGCCAGGGAGCAGGGGATCCTCGGCACCGTGCCCATCGTTGCGGCGACCATTCCTCTGGCGGTCGGGGCCGGCTTGGCCGCGAAACTGCGAGGTGATCGGTGTGTCAGCGTGGCCTTCTTCGGCGACGGAGCCACCGAAGAAGGGCATTTCCACGAATCGCTCAATCTGGCCGCCCTGTACAAGCTTCCGGTGCTCTTCGTTTGCGAAAACAATCTCTATGCGAGCCATCTCCATTGGACGGAGCGCCGACCGGCGGCGAACCTCCATCAAATGGGATCGCTCTACGAGATCCCCGGGATCTGCCTGGACGGCAACGACGTGGAAGCTGTCCACACGGCCTCGCTTGAGGCGATTGGCCGCGCACGCGCCGGCGCCGGACCGTCGTTTCTCGAATGTCAGACTTACCGTTGGCGCGGCCACGTCGGACCGCGATGGGACATGGACGTGGGGGTGATGCGCCGCGGAGAGTTGCAGGAGTGGTTGCCCAAGTGCCCGATCAAGCGGTTGAAAGTGCGATTGCTGCAACTGGGCGTCACGGAGGAACATCTCTCGGCGATCGACGAGTCCGTCCGCCAAGACGTTGCCGAGGCGGAGGCCGAGGCGCAACGCGCCCCATGGCCCGAGGAATCGGAATTGTTGGATCACGTCTATTGCTCCGAAGATACGCGCGGGATGCCGATCGTCTTGCCCGACACGATGCTGCCCGCCCGAAAGGCTGCCTGATCAGAGTCCGGGAGAACCACCGATGCGACAGTTGAGCTACGCCGATGCCATTCGCGAGGCGCACTACCAATTGCTGGCAGAGGACGAGCGCGTGTTCGTCATCGGCCAGGGACTTTGGAGCCCCTGGTACGTGGGCCGCACCATGACCGACCTGGAGAAGGAGTTCGGGCGCGAGCGGGTGATCGATTGCCCGGTCTCGGAAAATGCCACCACCGGCGCGGCCGTGGGCGCTGCGCTATCGGGGATGCGCCCAATTGTGGTTCATCCGCGCATGGATTTCATGACGCTGGCGGTCGATCCGATCGTCAACCAGGCCGCCAACTGGTCTTACTTGTTCGGCGGGCAGATCGGCGTGCCGCTGGTGATCCGGCCGATTATCAACCGCGGCGGGGAACAGGGGGCCCAGCACTCCCAAGCACTCCAAGCGTTCTTTCTCCACGTTCCGGGGGTCAAAGTCGTGATGCCGGCCACCCCGGAGGACGCCAAGGGAATGCTGGTGGCCGCCGTCTATGACGGGAATCCCGTGATCTACATCGACGACCGCTGGCTCTACGAAACCACCGGGCCAGTTCCGGAGCCCAAGTATGCCTCGCCGCTGGGCCGCGCGGCCGTGCGTCGCGAGGGGAAAAACATTACGCTGGTAGCCAGCTCCTACATGGTCCATGTCGCCATGGAGGCCGCCGCGAGCCTCGAGGAACGAGGCATCAGCGCGGAAGTGGTCGACTTGCGCACGATCAAGCCCTGGGACAAAGACACCGTTTGCCGCTCGGTCGTCAAGACCGGCCGACTGCTCGTGGCCGACGGGACGTGGGCCACCGGCGGTGTGGCCTCGGAGATCGTGGCCGGCGTGGTGACGCGAGTGTTCAAGCACCTCAAGGCTTCCCCGGTCCGGGTCTGCTTGCCCGACGCCCCGGCGCCTACCAGCCAAGCCTTGGAGCAGGCGTACTATCCCAACGCCAATACGATTGCCACGGCCGCGTCCTGGCTGGTGCAATCCAAGCGTCCGCCCCGCGGATTGCGGCCCACGGCCGAGGTGCCCGGCCAAATCGTCTTCGACTAAATCGCCCAGCCCTCGCGGTACGTCTTGCGGATGAAGCGGTCGGCTTCGGGGCATCCGACGGCTTTCAGGTGCTCGGGGTCCCACTGGAGCTTCTCGCCCACGCGATGCGCGACCGTGCCCAGCAGCACGGCCTCGGCCAGGGTGCCGGAGTAGTCGAAATTGCAGGTCGTTGGCTCGCCGGTCTTGCAGGCGCGGATCCATTCGGCGTGATGGCCGATCGAGTTGGGGATGCTCTGGGCGGGCGGATTGAAGCCGGCGTACTGCTCTTTGGGCAATAGTTGATGTTGGCCGTAGTCGGCGAGCAACATGCCCTTCTGGCCGATGAACAAGACGGCGGCGCCCCAATCGGGGATCTTGCGCTCGGCGAGGAAGCCGGGGCGCTTACCGCCGTCGTACCAGGTCATCTTCACGGCCGGCAAATCGCCGCGAGCGGGGAACTCGTAGCGGATGATCAAGCCCGGCGACGTGCGCTCGGGATGGATCGGCGGACCTTCGGCCTCGACCGTCGTCGGGTGGCGGAGCTTGAGGGCCCAGAAGGGAAGATCCATGTAGTGGCACCCGAAATCGCCCAGCCCGCCGGTCCCAAAGTCCCACCAGCTTCGCCACGCGCCGGGAACGTAGACCGGATGATAGGGGCGCTTGGGGGCGGGCCCGAGCCAGAGGTCCCAATCGAGCTCGGGCGGGACCGGCGGCGTTTCTTTGGGGCGGTCGCCCCCGCCGTAACCCACGGGGTGCCAGACGTGGACCTCGCCCACCGGGCCGATGGCGCCCGATTGCACCAGCTCGACCACGCGGCGGTAGTTGCCGCCCGCGTGGATCTGCGTGCCCATCTGCGTGGCCAGCTTGTGCTTCTTGGCCAGGTCGATCATCGTCCGCACTTCGTACACGCAGTGCGCCAGCGGCTTCTCGCAATAGCAGTGCTTGCCCATCGTCATGGCCCTGACGGCGGCCGGGGCATGGGTGTGGTCGGGCGTGCCAATGACCACCGCGTCGATTTCTCGGCCCATGGCGTCGAGCATCTTGCGGAAGTCGCGGAAGCGTTTTGCCTTGGGGAAGCGGGTGTACGAGCCGGCGGCGCGGCGGTCGTCGACGTCGCACAGCGCGACGACGTTCTGGCTGGCACACTCGCCGATGTCCCAGCCCCCCTGTCCGCCCACGCCGATCCCGGCCAGGTTGAGCTTTTCATTCGGAGAGGCAGGGGGCTCGGCGCCCCAACTCTTGGCCGTGGTCCAGACGGTAATTCCGGCCAGGCCGGCATGGCGGAGCAATTGACGACGATCGAGTCTTGTTACGGAGCGATGATGCTGATTCGGCACGGCGGTTCTCCTCGTGAATGGTTGTCAGAATCGTCCCATGACGTTGATGGCGTTGACGGTTCGCTTGCGCTCCTCGTTTTCGTCGTCGATTTGCTTGACCCAGTTCTTCGCCCGGTAGAGCATTTCGCCGCCCGTGGGCAGGCAGCGGACCGGCGGGCTGAGGAGGGCCAAAGGAAGACGGTGCTCGGTGCTGGGCACGGCGTTAGGCCGCTGGTGGCATCCCACGCAGCCCTTGGTTTCGCCCGGCCGCACGTAGTGCCAGTTGAGCTCGTTGCCCACGACGTAGCCGTCGGCGTCGAGCACCTGGACGTGGATCAGGCGGTCGGCGGGTAGTTCGACCGAAAACGACCCGTCCGAGGCCACCGGCAACACCCCCAGCACCCGGCCCACGGAGCCGCCGTGGTTCATCCAGGCCACGCCGCCGCCGGTCTGCGTGCTGTGCCGCGTGACCATCGGCAGGCCCTCGACGATCCGCACGTAGCGCCCCCGCTCCTTCACGTCCGCCTCTTGCGTCGTGTAGATCGAGGCGCAGAACAGTTTGCCGGTGTACGGATCCTGTCGCGTTTTGGGCGAGGTGGCAACCACGGGCGGCACGGGCCGCGGGGCGAGCGGGCGGGCCTCGAATTCGGAAGTCTCCGGGTCGTTGTAGATCAGCGTCAGCCGGCCCGTCGGGATGTCCATCCAGTACAGTCCGTGATCGACCGGCTTCCAGAAGTCGTAGGCCACGCGCCCGTCCTTTTCCGTCAACACCGGCCGCTCGCCCGCCGCACATAGCAGCGTGTCGCCGCTCACCGGAAAGGGCGTCGTGATCGCCATCCGGTCGTCCGTCTGAAGGATGCGCTCTTCGAGGCGTCCCGGGCCGACGATCATCGGGCCGCAGAACGAATTGATCAGGAATCGCTTGCCGTCCAGCGGTTGGGGCTGCGAGACGCAGACGGTTCGGTGGCGGCCGTTTTGCGGCCCCAGCGAGCCCTTGCCGGAGATCGTTTGGGCCCAGAACTCGCGCCGCTCGGGGCCATACAAAACGTGGTGGTCCGTGCCGTCGGGCAGGCACGATTCCAGGATGAATTCCAGCTTGGGCAGCGAATAGAAATCCTCCAAGCGGACGAACACGATGCGCCCGTCCGTGTTGACCATGGGCTCATAATCCCGCCCGCAATTGAAGCCGATGCAGTGAATGTCGGTGCCATCGGCGTTCATCACCGCCAAACCGGTGCCCAGATAGCCGTGATACTCGTCCCGGGCGCCGACGCGCGAGGTGCAGAACACGATGCGGCCGTCGGGGAGATAGTTGGGCTGCACGTCGTGATAGGGGCCGTGGGTCAATTGGCGCAGCCGGCTCCCGTCGACGCTCATCTCGAACAGGTGCCACCACGGATCGCTCTCTCCACCGCGCCGCGCGAAGAGCATCTGCCGTCCGTCGTAGGAGACCCGCAGATCGGCCACGAATCCCGAGGTGAAATGCGTCAGTTGCGTCACCTGGCCCGTGGGCTGCGGCGGTTGGAGCCGATAGATATTGAAGCCCACCCGGTGCGTCGGCCCCTCGTCGGTCTGATTGTAGGCTTGGAGCGTGGGCGAGAAGAACCAGAAATTAGGCGGCGACTTCGGGCCCTTGATGAAGACGATCGCGTTGGGAGGCGAGTCCGGGATCGGGGCGGGAGTCACGGGGGCGAGTTTCTCTTGCGAAGTTCTCGGCTCGCAGGCCACGCCTTGCTGCTGAAGCACCTCGCGGGCCACCAATCGCACGTTGTGGATCGGATGCGAGCATTCAGCGCGTTTGAGTGCGGCCAGGGCTCCGGGCGTGCGCAGATCGGCCAGGGCCTCTGCCGCGGCGTAGGCGATCTCCATCGCGTTGCGATCGTTGTTCAAGTAGCGCACGAGCAGGGGGACGCACTCCTCGCCGCCGAGCCGTCCCAACGCGCGGAGGAACGCCTCTTTGTAACGCGGACTCGGATCATTGTATTCGTCGGCGCCGATGTACCAGGGGCTGTGGAGTCCGTAGGTGCCGGGCGGGGCCGGCTTCCAGTCCGGCCGGCCGTAACCGCCGAAATACCCGTAATCGGCATCGTCCTTGGCCGCTTCCAGCAGTCGGCAGATCGGCGCCACGGCCTCTTTGGCGCCCATGGCGATCAGCGTCTTGGCCGCGTTGATCCGGACCCAATGGCCGTCGTGAGTCAACAGCGCGATCAGCAGCGGAACGTCTTCTTTCGCCCGGCAGGAGCTCAGGAGGATCTTCGATGCAAAGGGGGTCAGCACGGCGTCGGGCTTGCTGGCCAGGCCGTTGGCCACGCGGACCAGTTGTTCTCGATAGGGCACGTTGGCGGGCGGCTTGCGGTCGTGCCCCAGGGCCACAAACGCCGCATCCACGGCCGCTTGGCGAAGGCCGGCCCGCTCCAAGAGGAAAGCACTGATCCGCTCCCAAGGCTCCACGTCGTAGACCGAGATGCCGTCGTAGTCCAAGGGCATGTTGGCCACGATCGAGGGACCGGCTTGGCGCAGCATCTCGATGGCCCGGGGACTGGAGAATTCGATGCGGCACAAGGACAAGAGGATCGCGTAGGCCGTGCGCGGCGTCCAGATCTTTCCTCCGCCGGAGAAGTCGACGTCGTTGCGGCTCCGCTTCTTGACCAGCGAGTGGCCGTCCCCGTGGTGCAGGGCGGGCAGTTTGTCGGCGCGGTCCAGTGGGTAGGCGTAATCGGGCAGCACCCGCAACAGGGCCACCGCCGCTTCCTCGCCGCCAACGTCCCCTAGCGCATCGGCCGCGTAGACTGCCCAGCATGGATGCTCCAGCAGGGCGATCAGCATCGTTCGGGCTTCGCTGCCGCCTAGGCGCCCCAACGAGCGGATGCAGGCTTGGACATACAGTCGCTCGGGGCGGTCGTTGCTCTCGCGATTAGCGTAACCCTTCAGGGCGCCGACGAGCGCGGCAGCGGCACTCGGGCCCTGGCCGATTGCGCCCAACGCCTTCGCCGCCCGTTCTCGACGCAGCCAAGGGGCCTGTTCAGACGACACCGAGATAAAGTCGCTCGCCACTTGATTGGCCCGGAGAGAAAGAACCCATCGTCGCCAGGCCGCGATCTGTTCAGTGCGTATCGCGACCGTTGCCAGGGCATCGAAGGGAAATTCCTGCCCGGTCAGATTCGACAGCGAGATCCACGCCGCCTGCCGGACGCTCCAATGCCCGTCGTCGAGGGCGGCCAGCAGGCCTTCCAGGTGCCTGCGGCTTCCGATCCGCCCCAGGCATATTGCGGCTTCCCGTCGGACGTCGGTGGAGGAATCCGCCAGCCGCGCGGCCACCTGGTCCGCGGCCTGGTAGGCCCGCATCAGCGAGAGGTTCTCGATCGCAACGCCGCGCGTGTCAGCTTTCTCCGCGGCCAAATGGGCAAGCTGCGCGTCAACCTGGACCTGATAGGGGTTCCTCTCGAACCCCGGCGTCGGCGGAGGCGGGACCCAGGGCGACCCCACGGCCCGCTCCTCGACGGTCGATCGCGCCTCCTCAGCCAAGGCTGCTGTCGTCGTGAGGCAAAGCACGAGTGCGAAGAGCATGCTTTTCCGCATGAAGCCGTCTCCCTGGTAGGGACTGGAAGGCCGCTGGGGCGGGTGGGCCAGGAGCGACCGTATCCTACCGTATCGCTGCCGAGGGTGTCCACTCCCGAGTTGACCAAACGGGTGGTCGGCCATACCATTCACCGTCAAGGGTCCGGATCGAATACCGTTTTCGTGGGGGGCGCTGCGATGTTGATTGTCCCGGGTGGCGTCAGTAAGGATACGTGCGACGGGATCACGCGTCGCGAGTTGCTGCGGATTGGCGGGTCGGCGCTGGTCGGATTGAGCCTGGCCGACATCTTGGGAGCCGAATCGGCCCGGGCGGCGGACACCGCGGGAGGCGGCCCGGGATGGGGCAAGGCCAAGAGCGTGATCCTGATTTTCCTCCAGGGAGGCCCGAGCCACTTGGACCTCTGGGACCCGAAAACCAACGTCCCGGAGAACGTTCGCAGTCCTTTCAAGATCATCAAGAGCAAGGTCCCCGGGATGGAAGTGACGGAGCTTCTGCCCAAGATTGCCCAGGTGACCGACAAGCTGACCTTCATCCGCTCCATGAGTTACACTCCGGTGGGATTGTTCAACCACACGGCGGCAATTTACCAGATGGTGACCGGCTACACGGCCGACAAGGTCAGTCCCTCCGGCCAGTTGGATCCTCCCAACGCCAAGGACTTCCCCAACATGGGCAGCAACGTGACGCGGCTCAAACCGCCCGACGCGCCGATGCTGCCGTTTGTGATGCTCCCGCGGCCGCTCCAGGAGAGCAACGTGATCGGCAAGGGGGGAACCGCGGGCTTTTTGGGCCGGGCTTACGACCCGTACTATCTCTATCCGGCCGGCGACGACATGGACATGAACAAGATGGACAAGATCAAGGTCGACGATCTTGCCCTGCGGCCGGAAGTGAGCGCCTCTCGCCTCCAGCGGCGGGCCAAGCTCCGCGAGGTGATCAACGCCGCCATGCCCGAACTTGACAAGGCCGTGGCCAAGTACGATTTGGGCTCGTATTACGGGCAGGCGTTGGGGTTGATTCTCTCCCAGCGGGCCCGGGCCGCCTTCGATCTCTCGAAAGAGTCCGGCACGCTTCGCGACCGCTACGGGCGGAACACGTTCGGGCAGAGCCTTTTGTTGGCCCGGCGGCTGATTGAGGCGGGCACGCGGGTCGTCGAAGTCAACTGGCCGAAGGTGGCCAACTCGGACAACCACTCCTGGGACATGCACAGTGATTTGCCGAAACGGATTCGCGATCAAGCCGCGCCGATGCTCGATCCCGGCCTTTCGACCCTCTTGGACGACATGGACTCTCGCGGGCTCTTGCGGGAGACGCTGGTTGTCGCCGTGGGCGAGTTCGGCCGTTCACCGCAGCGCGGGGTGAGCACCTCGGGCAACGGCAACACCGCCGACGGGCGCGACCACTGGCCCTACTGCTTCACGGCGGTGATCGCCGGCGCGGGGATCAAGCGTGGCAGCGTCTACGGCAAGTCCGACGCGACCGCCTCCGCCCCGCTGGAAAACCCGGTCCATCCTACCGATCTCCTGGCGACCATCTACCACGCGCTGGGCATCGATCCGAACACCATCGTCTTCAACCATCTCAACCAGCCCCGCGAGCTAGTCAAAGGCGAGCCGGTGACGGCGTTGTTCGGCTGAGGTGTCTTCTCGGATTGACAAAAAGATGGGTGACAGAAAGATCGAGCGGTGGATTGGCCCCCCCATTTTTCTGTCATCCATCTTTTTGTCAACGATTAAACAGAAACGCCGGGCTGTTGATCAGGGCCCAGGCGAGGTCTTGAGCCCCGATCACGCGTTTCTCATGGCTCCAGCGGGTGTAGGCCGCCAGGCCCTGACTTAGCCGGGCGTACTCTGGATCCAGCGAGCGGAAGTAGCCGGCCAGTTCCTTCTTCTGCGGCTCGCTGCGTTTCTCGCGGGCGACGGCAAGGATTTCGGCGATTGCCTTCGGCAAGTCTTCCTTCAGCCGCAGCGGCCGGGGCGACGTCGTCAGCGACGCGCGGAAGCGGCCGATCGTGTGTTGTCCGCCGAATTGCTGGTCCAACGTCAGCGTGAGCCGCGTGCCGCCGGGACCGCCGGTCGGCTGTGCGGCCTCGAACAGGGCCATGTGATTCTGCCCCAGCGCGCCGGCCACGGCCCAGCCGGAGGCAGGATTGCCGTCGATCGCGCCCGCCACGCCATAGCCGTCTTGATTGAAGTCGGCTTGGGGGTTTTGCAGGGGGGCCGGTTGGACCTTGTCCGGTTGTCCTTTGGCGGCGGAGGAGAGGCGCAGGTCGGTGAGCACGAAGTTTCCGTTGGCCGCCCTGCCCGGTCCCTTGGCCGGTAGGCTCGGGTCGGAAAAGACCTCCAGGCGGACGCCGGTGATTCCGGAAAGATCGGTATCGATGGTCACCGTGTACGTGTCCTTCTCCGGATTCTTGCCGCCGGCGACAATGATCCCGCCCGGCTGCTTGTTCAAGGTGGTCCCCGAGGCCGCCGCGAGCTGAACAGGCTCGACCTCGCGCCAGAGAATTGTGCCCTGGTACTGTTTTTCCCAATCGGGCTGCCGGGCGTCCAGCGTCTTGACGTAGTCGGCGACCGCGGTGGAGAGTTTGGTGAAATCCTCGTCGTAGGCTCCGAACACCTTGAGCGATGCAGCCGTTTCGGCCTCCGTAGGCAGGCGGCACAGAAGCGACAGGAACAGCTCCTCGACGACTTTCCGGCCGTCCTTCTGCGCGGCGACCAGCCGGGCGATGACGTTGTTGGGGTCGTTGATCGCTTCGGCAACGGTCGGCCCGTTGATCAGGTTGAGCGTCTGACCGAGCGAAATGCCGCTGGAGCGCTCGCACTCGCAGGCGCTCTCGCGGGGCGGGCGGCCGAAGAGGGTCAAGAATCCATCGGCCGCTTCCACGCTCGGGTCCACCAGGGCGATTGCCCGAGCGTCGGGGCCGACGCCGGGCAGACGAATCGGCGAGCCCGTGACCTGGTGGATCGCATCGTAGAGCACTTCCGCCGGCAGTCGCCGGGCCAGGGCGTGCGAGTAGTTGGTCTCATCGTCGACATTCCAGCGGTTGGCGGCCATCGAATGCTGATAGACCCGCGACTTGCAGATCAGTCGAATCATCTCCCGCACGTCAAAGCCGCGGGCCACGAAATCGTCGGTCAGCCGGGCGAGTAATTGGGGATTGGAGGGAGGATTGCCCGCGCGGATGTCGTCGACCGGCTCGATCAATCCGACGCCCAGCAAGTACGACCAGATGCGGTTGACCAGGCTCGTGGCGAAATAGCGATTCTTGGGCGAGGCCACCCAGCGGGCAAACTGCACTCGCCGCGAGGCGCCGGCCGGGGCAGGGGCCTCGACCGGATAAGGGAACACCGGCGACACGGGCCGGTTAGTTGTCGGGTGCTTGACTTCGCCTGCGCCGGTGTCGGAGATCAACTCGACCTGGCTGCGGCTATCCTCCGGCCGGTTGTCGCCGCCCTGCGGGGCCAGCGGCGAGCCCGGGGCCGGCTTGCGCTCCACCTGGGCGAAGAAGCCGGCCAACTGGTAATACTGGTTCTGCGTCCAACGCTCGAAGGGATGGTCGTGGCACTTGTTGCAATTGAACCTCACCCCGAGGAAAAGCTGGGTGGAGGTCTCCACCAGGTCTTCCGGGCTGCGGTGGATTTCGTAATAGGCTGCCGGCGGGTTGTCTTTCGTGGAGCCGCTGGACGTGAGGATCGCGGTCACGAACTTGTCGTACGGCATGTTGTCGCTCACCGCCTGGCGGATCCAACTTCGCATCGCGGCCGCGACCTCGGGGCTGGTGAGCTTGGGATTCACCTGGAGCAAGTCGGCCCACTTGCTGGTCCACCGCTCGACAAAGGCCGGGTTGCCGATCAACCGGTCGATCTGCTCGTCCCGTTTGATTCTGGTGTCGCGGCGATCGGCAACGAAGGCGCGGACTTCCTCCGGCTTGGGCGGCAGGCCGGTCAGATCCAGAGAGACGCGGCGCAAGAACTCCTCGTCGCTCGATAACCCGCTCGGCTGGATCTTGAATTGCTTGAGCTTCTCATAGACCAGCGCGTCGACGTAATTGTTCTCGGGAACCGGAGTCCAAGTGAACCCACTTCGGTCGCCCATCACGGTAACGGTCGCCACGGCGTAGGCGCCCTCAAAGCGGGCCAACACCGCCGCCTCGCCGCGGCGGACCGCCGTACACAGCCCGTGGGAATCGACCTTGAGCACCTCGGTCTGGCTGCTGTCGAGGAATGCCGCGGCCGTGACGTCGCGCTTCGAGCCGTCGCTGTACGTGGCCTGCACCGCCATCTGCTGCTTCATCTCGGGCATCGGAATGGCCACGGTCTTGGGGAAAACCTCGATCGCCGTGACTCGCGGGCTTTCCAGGTCGAGTTTCACCCCTGCCGCGATCCACGATCGCAGGACTTCGTAATACGGCTCGCCGGGGCGGGTCAGCACGCCGCCGGTGTGCGGCACACTGCCGGAGGCCTTCAGCAGCATCAGGCTCTGATCCGGGGCGGAGCGGTTGAAACGCCGCCCGGCCAGGTCGTCGGTCAGCGCGCGGTGGTCGGCCAGCGGATCGTAACCGCGCAGCGAGAGCTTGAAGCCGTTCTTGCCCTTGGCCGAGCCGTGACATGTGCCCGCGTTGCACCCCATCTTCGACATCGCCGGCATCACGTCGCGGACAAAGCTTGCCGAGTAGGGAAGCTCCTGGCCCGACACGCGCAGCGGCACGTCGATTGACTTCACAACCTTGCCGGGTTCCACGGGAACGGCGACGAACTGCTTGATCGGCTTTCCGCTGTCGGCGTCGACCAGGCGCACGATCCCATCGAATCCGGCGACTGCAATGCGATGACCATCGCGGTGGCAGGCAAGCGCGAACAGGCCGCCCTCGGGCACCTCGAAGCGGGAAACCAGCTTCCCGTCGGCCGCCTGGTAGACCCGCAGCTCGCCCCGCCCGTTGAAGCTGCTGGCCGCGGCGATGTTTTTCCCACCGGCCAGATAAGAGACCGCGTAAACCCGGCCGGGCAGGCCGTCGAATTTGCGGATCAAGTTGAAATCGTCGCCGATCACCCGGGCCTTGGTGCGAAACATCTGGTAGGTCTTGGGCTCGCCGTCCGCCCCGCCCACCAGCAACTCATCCTTGGTCGGGTGACGGTCGACCGAGATCAAGCCCCCTTTGAGCGCCCCGGGCGTGATGCTGGTAATGTTGTCCACAAACCGCTGCGTGGCGACCTCGGTCAGCTTCATCGAGCCGTCGCGGCCCACGGAAACCAGGTGCGTCCCTTTAGTCGAAAACGCCGTGTCGAGGACCCAATCGTCGTGAGCGCCCTGGAAGAGGACTTGCTTGCCGGACGAGGCGTCGATCGCGCGGAGCGTGTTGTCGGCACAGCCAAAGGCCACGAGCTTGCCGTCGTCAGACCACCTTGTACCATAGACCGTGTCGAAGGTCACCGGACAGGAGAGCTTGAGTTTGCGGCTTTCGACGTCCCAGATTTGAATCTCGCCCATGCGCACCGGCGAGCCGCCCGCCACGGCCAGCAGCTTCCCGTCCGGCGAGAAGGCGACCGACTCGATGCGCTCCGACAACCCGACGAGCCGGCCCACGATCGCTGAGCCGTCGGCCTTGTGGAGCAGCACCTCGTGATAGCCCGACACGGCCAAGAGCGCCCCGTCGGGTGAAAACGCCAGGGCGCTGATGACCGGAGGGGAAGAATACTTTGGCGGGTGGCTGGCGTCGAGTTTCGCGCCGGCAGCGGGCGGGGTGTCGTCTTTGGCGCCTTCCAGGATCCAACGTCGGATCAGCGCCACCTGGGCCGGAGCCAATGGGTCGCGGCCCTTGGGCATGGCAGGCTTCTGGCCGGCGTCGGGCGTGATCTCCGAAACCAGGGTGCTCTGCTCGGGATCGCCGGGCACGAAGCCGGGATCGCCGCTGTCGCCCCCCTTCTTCATGCCGTCCAGGCTGGTGAGGACCAATCCGCCCTCCCGCTTGGCCGGCTGATGGCATCCCTGACAGTTCTCCTGAAAGATTGGCCGGACATCTCGGTAGTAGCTCACCGGCGTCGAACGGCTCTGCTCGGCAGCCACGATCCGCCCCTGGCCCGAGCCGATCGCCACCATAACAGTCGCCGCAACCAAGAACGTATGGATCGGTCTCATCCGCGTCCCTCCTTGTCCCCGACCACGGGAGTCCGCAAGCGTCAGTCGTAGGGCAAGCTGCCAGCTTGCCCCGGAGTCGTACGGCGGCAAGCTGGCAGCTTGCCGCTACGGAGTCCAGCCCGCGTAAATGATAAGTCCGGCGGTGCGGGAAGCCAGAGCGAAAGGACGATCGCGTCCGCAACTCTTTGATGTATAATGACTTACGATGATCGGCCGGATCGCGGGACAACTCGCTTATTGATCCTCGGAAAAGCAGTGCAACATTCTGTCCGAGCCGGGGCGTGCCGCCCCGGTCATGGGAAACACGCCGTCGGTCATCACCAGCGGGCGGCGGCCAGCGGAAAAATGATGCCGGAGCCGTCGCTCGAGATCTTCGGGATCGCGATGGCGGAACGGCGTGACGGGCCCGCCGGCCAGCCGGGCCGCCTCGCGGACCGAGAAATGCGACGACTCGTCGATCAGCACGGCGTCGAACCGCCCGGCGAGCGATTGCACCAGGATCTGGCTGCCGACGTAGCCGGAGACAAAATAGAACGCTTCCTCCGCGGCAAAGAACTCGGTGGCCAAGCGCTCGACGGCCAGCGTGGCCGGGTTGGTCCCGAAGCCGGCCCGGCTGGTGGCCGTATGGATGCCGTAGCGGCGCGTGGCCTCGCAGGCCGCTTCGATCACCTCCGGGCGGCCCGCCAGCCCCAGGTAACTGGTGCCGCCGAAATACAGCCAGCGCCGCCCGTCGATGAGCGTCTCGGCCCTCGGTGGGCCTTCCATGATCTGCGGTGCCGCGCGGTCGTCCATGGGATACCTCGTCCCGTCCATTCTACCCGCGCTTGCTGGTGCCTGCAATTCCACCTTCGCACCGTGAAAATCCCGCATTGCTTGCGGGATTTTCATGGTGTATAATCTTGGCATGATCGACCGCCGAACCGACGTCAACCTAGTCCGCGCTGCCCTGCGACGCAGTCGCGTAGTGGCGCTCCTGGGCCCGCGCCAGTGCGGCAAGACCACGCTGGCCCGCCAGTTCGTGCCGGCGGACTCGCTCAACTACTTCGATCTCGAGGACCCACGCGGTCTCGCCCGCCTCACCGAGCCGGACACCGCCCTGCGCCCGCTCAAGGGGCTGGTGGTCATTGACGAAATCCAACGCCGGCCCGACCTCTTCCCGCTGTTGCGGGTGCTGGCTGACCGCAAGCCCCTTCCGGCACGGTTCCTGATCCTTGGCAGCGCGTCGCCCGACCTCCTCCGGCAATCCTCGGAAAGTTTGGCCGGGCGTCTGGAAACCGTGCTGCTAGAAGGCTTCCGTCTGGCCGACCTTGGCGCGGCGCAGGGGAAGCACTGGTTGCGCGGCGGTTTCCCATTGTCTTTCACGGCGCGCACGGAGGCCGGCTCGCTCATCTGGCGCCGCCAGTTCCTGCAGACCTTTCTGGAGCGCGACGTGCCGCAGCTCGGCATCGGCGTTCCCGCCGTGGCGTTGCGCCGCTTCTGGAACATGCTCGCTCATTATCACGGCCAGACTTGGAACGCCGCCGAACTGGCCCGCGCGCTGGCAGTCAGCGAGTCCACCGTGCGGCGCTACCTCGATCTCTTGACCGGGGTGTTCATGGTGCGCCAACTGGCGCCGTGGTTTGAGAACCTCGGCAAACGGCAGGTCAAGGCCCCCAAGGTCTACGTGCGCGACAGCGGCCTGCTGCACGCGCTTCTGGGCATCGGCAGCCGGCGCGACCTGGAGTATCATCCCAAGGTCGGCGCCTCTTGGGAAGGGTACGCCGTCGAGGAAGTCCTCAAGGCGCTGCGTCCCGACGAGGCCTACTACTGGGCCACGCACCAGGGCGCCGAGATCGACCTGGTGCTCTTCAAACGCGGCCGGCGCATCGGGGTCGAGTGCAAGCGCATGGACGCGCCCGTGCTCACGCCATCTATGCGCATCGCGATCGTGGATCTGAAACTGGATGAGCTCCACGTGGTATATCCGGGCGAAAGCCGCTATCCCCTCGCCGATAAAGTGACCGCGGTTCCTCTCGCGGAGTTTATCGGCGCGGCATAGCGGGTTGTGCGCACGCCCAGGAGCCTCAGTTGACGCCGAAGTGCGCACCATGCACAATGGCGTAACCGGCGTGCCTCACTTGATCCTTCATCTTTCATCCTTCATCTTTCATCCTTCCTAGCCCCAATGAACACCCTGATCGCACCCGAAGACACCTGGACCCTGTGGGCGGTCATCATTGGCGGCACGGGCGCGGCGATTTGGCTCGAACAGGCCTTCCGCTGGGCGGCGAAGGTGAGCGCGCCGTTGTTGGCTCTGGGTTTGGCCATGGTGCTCTCCAACACCGGCGTGATGCCCATGGACTCGCCGGCCTACAAGTTCGTGGGCGAGTACCTGGTGCCGATCGCCTTGTCGCTCTTGTTGTTCCGCGCCAACCTTTTCCGCATCGTGCGGACCACGGGATGGATGTTCGTGGCGTTCCACATCAGCTCGCTGGGCACGATCCTGGGCGCGATCGTGGCCACCCTGGCGCTGCGGGGCCGCATTGCCCAGATCGAGCACGCGGCGGGGGTGATGACCGGGAGCTACATCGGCGGCAGCATCAACTTCTTTGCGATCAAGGAGACGTACCGCGTCAGCGAGGCGATCTCCAATCCGCTCTTGGTGGCCGACAACTTCGTGATGGCCGCGATCTTCGTGGCGCTCTTGGCGATCGCGTCGAGCCGCTTTTTCCTGCGACACTTTCCGCACCCCCATTCACAGGAGGCCAACGGCGACGCGGCCCGGAACCTGGCCGCCGAGCACTGGTGCCGCAAGGGAATCGGACTGTTGGATATCGCCAAGGGGCTCGGATTCGCCTTTGTCGCCGTTGCCGGGGCCGATCAACTGGGCCGCCTCATGGGCGCGCAGTTTCGCGATTCCAGCCAGTCCGGCCTCGTGCTCCAAATGGTGCAGACGCTGCTCACCAACCAGTTCGTGCTCATCACGGCGGTTTCGCTGGCCATGGCCACGATCTTCCATCGGCGGTTGCAGTCGGTGAACGGTCCGGAGGAGATGGGCGGCTACATGCTCTACCTCTTTCTGTTCACCATCGGGCTGCCCGCCGATCTGGCGGCGGTGCTTTGGAACGTTCCGCTGCTGTTCGTCTTCTGTGGGATCATTGCGGTGATCAACGTCGTGGTGACGCTCGCGCTGGGCAAGCTCATGGGCTTCGGCCTGGAGGAGCTGCTGTTGTGCATCAACGCGAACCTCGGCGGCCCTTCGACCGCTGCCGCGATGGCCATCTCCCGCGGTTGGTCCGCCCTGGTGCTGCCGGCGATCCTCGTGGGCATTTGGGGCTACGCCATCGGCACGTTCGTGGGCATCCTAGTCGCCGAGACGCTGATGCGGATGTGAGGACGGAAAGATGGGGGTTCAGGGTTCGGGGTTCAGGGTTCAGGACTTTTGGAAAACGTCGACCTCAGATTCCTGAACCCCGAACCCTGAACCCTCAATTAGGAGACTCAAAATGACCGCCTGGTGCTTGCTGCCCTGGATCCTGGAAGGGGTCTTGATCGGGGCCGAAACCGGTCCGGGCGTCGACTACGCTCCGGCCGTCGAGCGGCTTGGGCGGGCGGTCCGGGAACAGATGGACCTGCACGGCATTCGCGGCATTTCGGTGGCGCTGGTCGACGATCAACGCATCGTCCACGCAGCCGGGTTTGGCACGGCTAAACGCGATACGGTGTTCCGTGCCGGCTCGATCTCCAAGGTGCTGAATGCCGTGGCGATCATGCAGCTCGTCGAGCAGGGCAAATTGGACCTCGACGCGCCGATCAACCGCTACGGCCGGCAGTTCTCGATGGTTGCGCCGGTGGACAACGCACTACCCGTCACGCTGCGACAGATCCTTTGCCACCGGTCGGGCATGGTTCGCGAGTCGCCGGTGGGCGGTTATCTCGACGGTTCGCAACCGAGCCTGGCCGATACCGTCGCCTCGGTCCGCTCCTGTCCGCTCTTGAATCCGCCGAATACCACGACCCGTTACTCGAACATCGCCCCCTCGGTCGCCGGGCAGATCCTCGTCACGGTCGCGGGCGTGCCTTACGAGCAATACCAGCGGGAGCACGTGCTGGAAAAAATCGGCATGAGCAGCTCGTGGTTCCTGCTGAAACACGTTCCGCCCGGGCGGCTATCGCCAAGCCACATGCGGATCGCCGACGGGCAGGGCGGATTTACTAACGGCGACGCGCCCGTGTTCGACCTCGGCACGTTGCCGGCAGGAAATCTCTTCACGACTGCGGACGACCTGGCGAGGTTCCTCACCATGCTGGCGGCGGGAGGCTGCGTCCAAGGCAAGCAGATCATCTCGCCCAAGACCTTGGCCGAGATGAGTACGCCGCAGTTGGTCAAGGCCGAGACCGGTTTTGGCCTCGGTTTCATGGTGGGCAAGTTCCGCGGGCACAAGTCGCTCGGCCACATGGGCGCGGTCTACGGCCACACGTCGTCGCTGGCGCTGGTGCCGGATGCGAAGCTCGGCGTTGTCGTGCTCAGCAACGAGGACATCGCCACCGGACCGATCGCCAAGCTGACCAACACGGCCCTGTCGCTCATGGTCGAAGCCAAACTCGGCGAGAAGCCGTTGCCGGAACCGAAACCCATCCAACTCGCGCCGCAGGAGCTTGCCGCCTTGGCCGGCGAGTACGAATCGGCGAGCTATTGGGCGAAAATCGAGGCGGCCGGCGGCAAGCTCACCGGCAACCTCTCCGGCCAAAGGATCACGCTAACGCCCGTGGAACCGCTGAAGTTCCTCGCCGAGGGCAGGTTGATGAATGCCGCCGTGGTCCAGTTCGAGCGCGGCCCGGACGGCAAGGCCGTGGCATTCACCGCGATGGACCAGAAGTTCAGCCCGATCGATCCGAGCCAGTCGCCCGAGGTCCCGCCGGCGTGGTCGGAATTCACCGGCAGCTATGGCCCGACCTTTATTCCGCTCGTGGTGAGCATCCGTCACGGGCATTTGTATGCCATGGTCGAGAATGAGCTGGACTATCGGCTGATCCCGGCAAGCCGCAACGTCTTCGTGTGCCCGCCGGGCATGTATCGCGAGGAATACGTGGTCTTCCTGACTGGGCCGGAAGAGAAGGTCCACGGGGTGAGCATCGCGAACATGGTCCTGCCGCGGCGGCCGTCCCTGGTTAAAACTGCGTTGTGATTGTTTTGAAGGCACCACGAGGCTGACATGCGATTCTGCGCAACGTTGCTATGGATTCTGGCGACCCTCGGCCATACGCTTGGCGCTCGGGCCGATTGGCCGCAGTTTCGCGGGCCGACCGGCGACGGCATGGCCGGCGCGGTCGGGTTGCCGACGACCTGGAGCGAGACGGAAAACGTCGTATGGAAGGTGCCCGTGGCCGGCCTGGGCCGGTCCTCGCCGGTCGTGCTGGGCAGCCGGATTTGGCTCACGACGGCCGTCGCGACGCCTGCTTCCGGCGCGAAGGCGGGAGCCAAATCGCCCGACAAGAAGGAGTCCGGCAGCAAAGACGATCCCATAGCGTCCGATTCCGGCGTTTCCCTGCAAGTGGTCTGCCTCGACTGCGGCAGCGGCAAGCTGCTCTATCAGTCGGAAATCTTCGCCATCGAGAAGTCGGCGCCGATCCATCCGCTGAGCAGCCACGCCACCCCGACGCCCGTCGTCGAGCCGGGCCGGCTCTACTGCGACTTCGGCACTTATGGCACCGCATGTGTCGACGCGTCCGACGGGCGTGCGCTCTGGAAGGCCCATTTGCCGATCGATCATCAATTAGGGCCTGCCAGCTCCCCGGTCGTTTGCCGCGACTGGATGGTGGTGGTGCGCGACGGATGCGATGCGCAGTTCGTCGCCGGACTCGACAAGCGTTCGGGCCGGACGGTTTGGCGGACCCAGCGGCCGCCGGTCGACGCGGAACTGCCCGTCTTGAAAAAATCGTTTTCCACGCCGCTGGTCATCGAAGTCGAGGGCCGGCAGCAAGTGGTCGTCATCGGGCCGCATTGGGTGGTCGCCTACGAACCGGCCACGGGCCAGGAGATCTGGCGGGCCCGCCATGGCAAAGGATATTCGATCGCGCCGCGGCCGGTATACGGGCACGGGATGGTGTATGTCTGCACGGGCGGCTACGTGGCGCAGCTCTTGGCGATCCGCGCGGGCGGCCACGGCGACGTGAGCCAGACGCACGTGGCCTGGACGGCGACCCAGCAGATTCCGCTCATGGCCTCGCCGCTTCTGGCCGGCCGGGAGCTGTACTTCGTCTCCGACAACGGCATTGTCTCGTGCCTCGACGCGCTCACCGGAAAGCCGCACTGGCGCGAGCGGCTCGGCGGCAACTACGCCCCTTCACCGTTTTATGCCGACGGGCGGATCTACCTGGTCAGCCGCGAAGGCAAGACCACAATTCTTCGGCCCGGCACGCAATTCGTTCGCCTGGCCGAGAATCGGCTCCAGGCCACCGTCATCGCGACGCCGGCAATCAGCGACCGCGCCATTCTCCTGCGGAGCGACACGCACCTCTACCGCATCCAGAATCGCTAGGCTGCATAGCTCTGGCAAGCCGTCTGCTTTGCGTGGCCCTTGACACGAACCGCGTGTCCAGGTATGACTTACGGTATAGTGCGATTGCCGCGTCAAGTGCCGTTATGTTGGTTGAGAAGGACTAAAGGATGCTGAACCGCCGGCGGTTTCTAGTGCTGGCCGCGGGCACCGGGACCGCCGGGCTCGGGGTGGCCGGCTGGGCATACCGAGAATGGCTAGGCAGGAGCGATCGGGAGCGTTGGAACCTCTCTTCTGGGGACGATCTCCCGCTCGTCACGCGGACCTCGTGGGCCCTTGGCTCGGACGTCTCGATGACCGTGCTCCACCCGGATCGACGGCTGGCCGAGCGTGTCCTTGCGGCGGCTTTCGAGGAGTTGGAGCAGGTCGAGCAGGTCATGAGCCTCTACCTGCCCGAAAGCCAGATCTCGCGTCTGAACCGCGACGGCGCAATCGCCGATCCGCACCCCTATCTGGTCGATGTGTTGTTGCAGTCGCGAGCCACGTCGCAAGCCAGTGGCGGGGCATTCGACGTCACGGTGCAGCCCCTCTGGGAACTTTACGCCGAGGCGAAGAAATCCGGACGGCTGCCCGAGCCCGGCGCGATCGAGGCCGCGAGGGCGAAGGTCGACTGGCGCCGCGTCGAGACGTCGCCCACAAGAATCCGCCTGTCGGGCAAGGGAGTAAGGGTGACGCTCAACGGGATTGCCCAGGGCTTCGCCGCGGATCGCGCGATGGACGCCCTGCGGCGCCACGGCATCGAGCACGCCTTGGTCAACACGGGCGAGATCGGCAGCTTGGGCGACAAGTCCCGCGGCCGGCCGTGGATCGCGGGAATCCGGCACCCTCGGAACCAGGACGCCCATCTGGCGCTGGCCGGGCTTGCCGGCCGGTGCCTGTCCACGTCGGGCGACTATGCCACGCGGTTCTCCGACGACTATCGGAACCACCACATCTTCGACCCGACGACGGGCCGCTCGCCGGCAGCGTTTTCCAGCGTCTCGGTGGCGGCGCCGACCGCCGTCGAGGCCGACGCGCTTTCCACGGCGGTCTTCGTCCTCGGCGTCGAGCGCGGCCTTGCCCTGGTCCGCTCGACCAGCGGCGCCGATGCCCTCTTGGTCCTCAAGGACGGCCGGACCCTGGCGACCGACGGTTTTCCCGGAACGATCGAGCAAATGTAGAATGAACAACGGGCAATGAACAATGCAAGTCTTGAACAGGAGGCAACGGAGGATGAGCGTGTTTCCTCTGTTGCCTCCGTTTCCTCCTGTTCAATGTTCACTCCGTCGTCGGGTTAATACGATGGGCAAGATTCTCTTAGCGATTGTCATACTCTTGGAATTGGCTGCGGGCGCATGGGCCGATCGGATCGAGCTGCTCAGCGGCGCGAGCGTCGAGGGGGAGATCGTCGATCGCGATGACAAGCACGTCACGGTTCGCGTGACCGTCGGCAGCCGCGTCGCCACTCGTAAGTTCCCCGTCGAGCGGATCCACGCGATCACGCAGGAGGAAAAGCGGGAGGTGCTCAACGAGATGCCCGAGGGCGAAGCCAAGACCGCCCCGCGCGGCACGTCGTCGAAATCGAAGACGAAGTCCGCCGGCGACCACGCGCCGCGGACCAAGGCCCAAATCGAGGCCCTGATCCAACAGGAAGGAACCACGCCGCCGGATTGGTGGGAATCGACGCCCCTGGAATACCCCAAGACGCTCGACCTCTCCTTTGCCGAACCGGCGCCGGGCGGATGGAACAGTCAGAGAAACATCGGCCAGTATCTTTGGGACATCATCAACCCGAACTCGGGCAAGTGGCGGTCGGGCGTCCGTTTCATGCACCACGTGCTGGAAGTACACAAGGACAACCCGCAAACGCGAATGAGGGTGATGAACAGCCTGGGCCAGATGTACTGCCGCTTGCTGCAAGACTACCCGCGTGCGGCGTAGTGGTGGCGGAAGTCGGGCGTGGAACGGGACGACTATTTCGGAAACGGCGTCCACCTGGCCGAGTGCTATTGGAAGATGGGCAGCAAGCAGATGGCCCTGGACCTGCTCGATCGGGCCGAGCTCCAGTACGCGACGATCAAGCTCCTGGGCGACCTGGGCGAGACCGACCGCGCGCTGAAGATCGCGCAGTCGGCGGTTCGCGGAAGCGCGCCCGATTTCGCCTATCTCTACGCTGCCGAAGCGTGCCGGGTGGCGGGCCGGCACAAGCAGGCCATTGCCCTTTACGAGAAAGTCCTCACGGTGCCTGCCGAAGGTCAGCGCAAAGGCCGGATCGAGCGCAGCCACCGTAGCGCTCAGGCCAACATCGAGGGGATCAAGGTCTTCGACCTGTTGGACCTCGCCCGCGTGCCCGACGGCACGTACCGCAGCAGCAGCCTCGGCTACGAGGCCCCGGTGCAGATCGCGGTGACGGTCCGGGGCGGCCGGATTGAGGACGTCAAGGTCACCGAGCACCGCGAGAAGCAGTATTACTCGTCGATCAGCGAAACCTGCCGCAAGATCGTTGCCAGGCAAGGGGTGACGGGAATCGACGCCACCAGCTCGGCCACGATCACCTCGGAAGCGATCCTCAACGCCACTGCGAAGGCCCTGGCCGGCGCGATGAAGCAGGAGTGAGCTGCAACAAGGATGTGGGTCATGGACCCCTGCCAGCTTGCCTGGCAGGTGAAGTAGTTTTGTGAGCGAGACGGAACATGGCCGAGCACGTTCAGGACCCCTGCCAGCTCGCCTGGCAAGTGAACAAGTTTTGTGAGCGAAAGCCGTCGTCGCCAACAAAACTTCTTCACCTGCCGGACGAGCGGGCTGTCGGGTTAAGTTTTTGGCGGCTTCATGAAAG
>CAYTJV010000008.1:0-6053 GCA_964438165.1 uncultured Planctomycetaceae bacterium
AGCGCGAACACGGCCCCGATGCTCGGATACGCCAGCCGCTCGCCGGGCGCGTGCCCGGTCTGCATCAAGTAGGCCGCCGTCTCATGGCCGTTGTTGCCGTGCGTCATGCCGCGGATGAGGGAGAATTTGTCGGCCTGTTTGCCCAGCAGGGGAAACAGCTCGCCGATCTGGATGCCGTCCACATTGGTGGGGATCGCCTTGGCAAACTCGCCCATGTACTCGCGGCCCGAGTCCGGTTTCGGATCCCACGTGTCGTTGTGCGACATGCCGCCCCACAAGAAGACCTGAATGATCGACTTGGCCTTGACTTTGGCCGGGGCCTTGTCCGCCTGGGCCGGGACCGCCAAGGCGATCGAGCCCACTCGATCGGCCAGGAGCAACCCCGCCGCGCCGCAAAGGCCCCGCGCCATCGCCTCACGCCGGGATAGTCGTCCTGCGCTCGTGGTACTATGATTCGTGCTCATGTCCTGAATCTCCTTTCACTTTCCTCCGAATTAACGGTCCCCCAGGTCTTCTTTCAGCATCTCTTCCAGCAACTGCAACTCATCGGGCAGCGGATCCTGCCAACACCATTGCGGGCGAAGGTAGAAACCCGGCAAAGCCTGGCTGTGCAGCACGCCCTTCTTGGGTCGGACCTCTCGATAGCGTCCGCTGGCTTGCAGGCGCAGCAAGGTCACTTTTTCCTCCAATTCATCGACGATCCAATACTCCCGGACCCCGAAGCGCTCGTATTGATCCCGTTTCTTGCCGTAATCCCGTTCGATGCTGTCCGGAGAGACGATCTCGACCGCCAAGTCCGGCGCGCCCTCGACCCGTCCGCGCTTGACCAGATGCAGGCGGTCCTTGCGCACGAAAGCGATGTCCGGCTCGGGCCCGTTCTTTTTGTCCAGCCGGAACGCAACGCGGGAAACATACACTTGGCCCAGGTCCTTTCGGCGGGCATAGATGCTCATCAAGGCAAGAAGCCAGCCATTGAGCTTGTTGGCGTCGGTGTTGTCGGGCGAGGCCATATAGATGACTCCGTCGATGAGGTCGGCCTTCTCACCGTCCTTCACCAACAGACAAAAGTCCTCGAAATCAATGAAAGACGTTTTGCTCGTGGTCGACATGGGCCCGCCCTCAAGCGAATCAGTGACGATAAAGGAATTCGCTGCTGTTGATCAGCGCCCAGGCGATGTCCACCCAGTCATCTCGCCTTTTTACCACGGTGGGCTTGGCGGGTCTGGCAGACTTATCGGCTTTGCCCGCTTTCGCGGGCTTGCGGGCGACAGGCGTGCCAAATTCCTCCAAGCCCTTCATCTCTTCCGCCGTCGGCTTGCGCGAGAGAATCGTCAGGTAAAGCTCCTCGATGATTTCATCCGGCTTGCGGCCGGAATCGAAGATCGCCCTGATTTTGGGGCCTTGTTCGAGCTTGCCCTGGATGTGGCTCGAATTCAGCATGTGCAACCACTGGGCGGGGACCGGTTTGTTGATGCGCTCGTTTTCCATGCCGGTGGCCCGCGCCGAACGTCCGAACAAGGCCAGGAACGGACTGGTGATGCTCCCATCGGCAATCGCAATCGCCGGCTTGTCCCGGGGAATATAGGTGAAAGGCTCCGGGATGGGGCTGGTATACAAATCCGACGTGCCGGTGATCTTGTTGATGGCGTCGATCAACACCTCGGCATCCAACCGGCGCAGCGGGTAGCCGGCGAAATTGGCCTCGGCCGCCGGACTGTTGAACCGGGGCATGGAGGAAAACTGATACGTGTTGGAGGTCAGAATCAGCCGGTACAGACGCTTCAAATCGTAGCGGCTGGCGATCAGTTCCTTCTCCAGGTAAGCCAAGAGCGCGGGATTGCCCGGCCGGTTGTCCTCTCGAATGTCGTCCGGCTCGTGGATGATCCCCCGTCCCAACAGCCACGCCCAGACGCGGTTGGCGATGCTCCGCGTGAACCAAGGATTCTTCGGCTGGATCAGCCAATCGGCGAAGACCTCCCGCGGATCCCGGTTCGGGGGCAACTCAATCTTGGTCCCATCCGGAAAGACCGCCGTCAGCGGCCCGCTTTCGGCCGGCGGTGCAGGCGCGGCCGGCGACGCCTTCTTGGCGGCCTCGTCCGGCGCGGCGTTGGCGAACGGAACGGCGGAGTGGAGGGGATCCCAGAAAACGTTCTCCTCCTTCCACTCGCGGGTTGGCTTGTAACCGATCTGCGAGAAAAAGACCGCCATGCCCGACAAACGGTCCTTCGGCCACGATTCGGCCCGCGATCCCATGAACGTCAAGGCCACGGCCGTTGCGATCCCTTCCGGAGTCCTATTCTGGATGGCGCGGTAGAAGTTGACCTGGCCAACGCGGAAATTGCTGCCGCTGGAAGTGAGCATCTCCCGGACAAACTTGTCGTAGGGCTTGTTCTGGGCGATCGAAGCGCGGACCCAGCGGTGATAGGCCTGCGCCGCATTGGGCCAGAGATTGACGGGGAACTCCGCCTTGATTCGCAGAATGTCGCCCCATCGCATCGACCAGTAATCGGCGAATTCATCCCGCTCCAACAGGCGATCGACTAGCGCGCGGCGTTTGTTCTTCGTGTCCGGATCCTCAATGAACTGCTTAACCTCCTGGGCGGTGGGCAGCGCGCCGATCACGTCCAGATACGCGCGGCGGACGAATACCGCGTCGGAGCAGAGGACGGGCTGGATGTCCAGCTTCGACAACTTGGCGAAGACGATCTTGTCGAGTTGGCTCGCGGGCGTCGGCCGGGCAGGACTCTCAAAAACGTTGGGTGCCGGCTGCGGCGCCGCGTCTCCGTCGGCGACCGCCAAGAAGACCACCGCCGAAATCAAGGACGTGTTCATCATGCTCTTTCAGCTCCCTACTCCCTACAAACGTCACCCGATTACGGGGGGGTCGATAGCCAGATTCGCGATCCAGCGGTAATATTGGCGGGGTATCGTTCCATTCCGGAGTGGCAGCGCAGGCTCTTGCGCTGCAGGGACTCCCTTAATTAAACGCCGCAGCGGCGGATTCGGACCGCGACTGCATCGCGGATTTGCCGCGTGGGAATGTTCAGTGCCGCAGCGGCATTTCGCCGCACTCGTCCGCCCCGGAACTCCTTGTCGCGCTCCCCCGTTCCGCTCCACCCAGGATACTCAACTTCTCCTTCCGGCTCAACTTCTTGTCCGGTTAATCAAGGGCGGTCGTCTGGACGCGCCTACGCCAGCAGATGCCCCAGCGGAATCGCGAGGAGTTTTCCTGTCAATATCAATCACCTCGTAGTTGCAATATGACAGAGAACCAAGTAGAGGTTGTGCCGCTCGCGGTCACCCAAGCACTGTCCGGAGCCATGAATGCCAAGATTGACGCAGCGGAGGCGTCGGGGCGTCCTGCCGGTAGTTGATCTCGCGGTGGTATGGGCCCGCCTCGTAGGTGCGGTGGAACACCGCCTGGAGATCGAGCGGCACAGGCGGATCGCCGGGAAGAAGCGGGACGGCGATCTGCGGCAACGCTTCGCTGAGCCGGATCGGATACACGAAGTAGTCTTCCAGGTTGTCGAAATGGTGGATCGAGACGTGGTAGTCGAACTCGCCCGCGGCCCTTGCCAGGCGATGCCGCGGCACGGCGGTGGTGTGTTCTCCCGCGCGCAAGAGATCGATTTCCACGAGGTGGACTTTGCTGTCGAGGATCTCGCGTTGCTTGCGCAGGTACAGGTCCCGGCCGTGCTCTCCCGGCGTCTTGTTGGTCAGGCTGAGGATCTCGATGCAGGTCACCAGACGCCGATCGGAGCCGCGTCCGCGATAGATCTTCACGAGGGGCTCGCGGCGCTCGTCGTGAGGGACGTGGACTACCAGCGGCTCCGTGCGCGGCGGCGACGCGACCGCTACCGGCGAACCGGCCCCGCTCTCTGTGGGCGCAACTGGCGTCCGCAGGACCTGCACGTCGGGGCCGAAGAACCGTTCGGAGACCTCGATCCAGGCCCGAAGGCCCAGGGCAGCAATATAGAGCGGCGGCAGCCGTTCCTGAATGCTGTCACGGACGTACGTGATGAACCGGTCATGGAAATCCGGAAAAATGTCCGGGTGTTCCAAGAAGGGGTCCATTCCAGGAAACGGCGATGGCATGGACGTACTCCTCTTCGCTAACGCTAATACAGTATACGACCATGCCATCGGTGTTGCCAGCCGGTTGCCGCGGACCGGCTTATCACGGCTGGGCGGCTCGCCCGATGACTGACGCGGGCACATAGGCCTGCGAGATCGGCAGGTAGTTGCACGTGCATCCTCCGGTCAGACTTGGCATGTTCAACACGCCGTCGGCCGGAAACAGGTTGTTGCTGCACGCCGCCCGCACGTTCCAGAAGGTGATGATCTCGCGCGAGACGAGGTCGATGCAGGCCGCGTTGCCGCGGACGCGGGTCGTGACGAAGTTGGAGCTGGCCCGCGGGATGGTGCAGCCGCGCCGCGTCCACTTCATCGGTTTGCCCAGGGCTTTGCCGGTCCGTAAATCGTACTCGACGTAGCTTTCCGCGCCGCCCACGAGGACCTTCGTGCCGATGAGGAAAAGCGGGGCGGGACGGCTCTCGTTCGGCCGCTTGACGGCCGGCTTGGGGGGTTCGGGGAATGCGGCCACCAGGCCCCCATCCTCGGCGCGGTAGATGCCGGACTCCAGTACGACCCGATCGAGAGCCGGGCTGTATCGCACTTCCGAGCCACCGGCGATCTGCCACAGGAGCTTGCCGGTTTGGAGGTCCAACGCATGGGTCTTGGTCGGACTGACGGTCCCGACCGGTCGCGGGTTGACGAGCTCGGCGCAGAAGACTTTCCCGCCGCCGCAGGCGACGCTTAGATTGGGACGCCCGCACGGGTATTTCCACTCCAGCCGGCCGCTGTGACGGTCCATGCACACCAGGTGCTTGCCGCTCTGGCCGATCACGCGACTGCCGCACACCCTGAGGTTCACCCACGGCCCTGCAAGATCCGCGGGAAGATCGAGCCGGGCGGTCTTCCGGCCGGTCGCCGGGTCCAGCATTACGCAGGTCTTGCCGCCGGCGACGTAGAGCGCGTCGTCGAGGGCGACGATCTGATCGTTCAGGCTGTGGGGGAAGGGGAGCTCGGCTTGCCAGAGCCGTCGGCCGGTGAAGACGTCGATGGCCTGGAGTTTTTCGGCCTTGATGAACATCCGCCCGCCACAAACTCGGACCAACGTGGTGCCCGGGGTGCGGAACCATCGCGGCGGGGCGTCGAACCAGAGCAATTCCAGCGGGGCCTTGAGGAACTTCTCCTCGGACGCCCCCGTGTTGGCGGCGTCGGCCTCGGCGTGCGACCAACCGGCCGAGCCGGGCAGCGGTCCCGTGCGGGAGACGAGGACCCAGTCGGCCGCCGTCCGAACGCTTATGCCCGGCAATCCGCTGCTGGCGGCCTCCTTGACCAAACCGTCCCGCTGGGCCGGAGGAATCGCCAGGCAAGCCGTGCCGCCGTATGGCCGTAGCGGATGGAAAACCGCCTCAAAAAACTTTGGACCGGCAGACGTGCGAAGATCTTCCCAATTCTCGGAAACGATCAGGCTTGCCATGTACGGAGCCAACGGATAGGAGAGCGGATCGCCCACGTGGGCACTGGCCCGCGTGCCGTAGAGGCCCGCGTGGTGGAGCTTTCGGCGAAGCCGATCCACTTTGTCGGCGTCGCGATCGATGGCGATCACGTCAAGCTTGGACTGCCGGACGATCTCTTCCACGAGGCGGCCGGCGCCGATTCCCAGCACCAGCGCATACCCGTCCTGGATCTTCGTTGTCTGAAGGACGTCGGCCGCGGTCTTGGTCCATGCGTCGGCCGGTGGCGATGGGGCGGTTGGCTGCGCATGCACGATCGCAGCGGCCGTTTTCCGGCCTTTCTGACCGCCGAAGGCGTAGATCGCGCCTTCCCGCGTGACGACAAACAGCCTGCCGCCGGCGGCCAACATGCGATGGGGCGTGCCCTCGACCGGCGTTTTCCACACGACCCGCGGCTCTTTGCCGGGCAGGGGGGATCGGGCCGCCCCCACGGCCCCCGGGCCCCCCCGCTAAACCCGCCCCCCGCGACGG